>CALFHN010000062.1 GCA_937876355.1 uncultured Bacteroidota bacterium
GGGTTTTCATGAATGCATTCCAACTTTAAACCAATGTGTCTATGTGTTGCGTAGGACGTTCCAAATTCGGGTGATGCTTGAACGTGAAAAAGACTCTGTCTTGTCAAAGAAAAACATCACTTTTCGCTAGGATTAAACTGCTGTATTTGTGAAAAAGAACTTCTTTATTTTTTGTTTGATTGTCCTATTTGGAGTCGGAGCAAGTTGGGCTCAAAGCTCTTCCTCCGTAAGTGGATTCGTGCGAGATGTGACATTAGGGGAAAGGCTGATCCTAGCCAATCTTCGGATTAAAGAAACCAATATTGGGGCCGCTACAAATACGTCCGGTTATTATACCATAACCGGACTTGAGG
Source organism: uncultured Bacteroidota bacterium (assembly GCA_937876355.1). Taxonomy (GTDB): domain Bacteria; phylum Bacteroidota; class Rhodothermia; order Rhodothermales; family UBA10348; genus UBA10348. Next base: position 354 of record CALFHN010000062.1, read on the forward strand.
CTGGTACCTATGTAATTGTTGCCTCCTATATTGGCTATCAGTCGCTCAAGTTCACGGTTGAGCTTTCGGAAAACCAACAAATTCGGTTCGACGTGGAATTAGAGCCTTCTGGGTTTGAAGTTGGGGATGTAGTAGTTACCGCGGAAGGCGAAACGGAAGAAAAGCAAAGGCAGTTGGGTGCTACAAAAATGTCTACGGCAACCATCCGAAAGTTGCCGACCATTTTAGAACCAGATGTATTTCGATCCCCTCAACTTCTTCCTGGTGTCAAAGCTGCTTCTGATTTTTCTAGTGGGCTTTACATACGTGGCGGAAGCCCCGACCAAACGTTGATCTTGCTAGATAGGACGGCAGTTTACAGTGAGGAAAAACCGGTGGTATTTGGTTTGGACAATACGTTTGCAGAGGATTTGGAATCACTATTCGGAGGCATGATCCCTACTTCACTTTCTATTGGGCGTTCTTACACACTTTTTGAGCGACTAGATGTTGGCGTTCACGTTATCGGTGTGTCAGATTTGATGATGCGGTTTTCGTTTGGTTTCAATGTGAACTAAGGATTCCCGAAGATGGCCCGCTCGGCCTCCATGCCATAATCGCGTCCCAAACGAGCACATAAGATTTCTAGATTTTCCCGATCTGTTTCGTCAAAAGAAGCAGCAATATCAGAGTCTACGTCTAGAACGGCGACAGTATTTCCACTTGGGGAGATTATCGGAACAACAATCTCGGAAATAGTTGAGCTGGAACATGCAATGTGATCCGGAAACGAATGTACATCCTCAACCAATTGAGTTGTTTTGGTTCTTGCTGCCGCACCGCATACACCGCGGGAAAACGATATGTCAATACAACCATGCCCTCCCTGATACGGGCCTACTTGAAGGCGGTTTGGAGCTACTGTTCGATAAAAACCTGTCCAGTGATAATAATCAAAGCTATTATGGAGTTCACACGCCACCGTGGACATCGCCGCAATCCAATCACACGGTTCTTGTAGGAGCGCATTGATGCGCTTAAAAACTTCCCTATATCGGCGTTCTTTGTCGGTCATTGACAAATTTCACTATTTGTTGGAAAGCCATTTTAACTGCTACAATCCTAACTGGATCCGAGTTGTCGGAACGCGAATAATGGGATTTCAGTCGTATCTATATGGGTAGGTAGTGCTCAAATCCCAGAGCAGTAGAAATCAAGTTTTGAACGGTTGTTTCTCAATGGAAATTATTTGTATTACAGCGGAAGAAGCAGTGGAAAAGATTGATGAATCGTTGCAAAGGAGTTTTCCCCAGACTGTTTTTGCAGTTCGATTGGAAGATCCAGTAATTGAACGCGAAGATATTTGTGGAATCGACGTGATTTGGGTGGATGGCCCCCGACGCGATCAGGTTGAAGATCTTCTAGACGCATTTCAAATTCTCAACTGGGATCCACGTACAGGCGAACTTGGAGGGCGGATGCACTATGCCGTTTCGGAACAGGCCAATTTTGTTCAGCTTATGTATAATATTGATTATATTTTCTGTGACAGACCTACAGAAGCTCTATTTCTGTCCTAACTAGCCTTACAGCAGACATTGCATGACGGCCACGTCGATCCATTTGGAATCGACGTGGCCGACTTCATTTTGGATACCCACAAGCGTAAATCCGAGCTTGCGATGTAGCGATATGCTTGACGTATTTTGTGCCCAAATTCGCACGAGTACGTGATGGAATCCGACATTTTTGGCATGGATTAATAGTGCTTTTTGGAGCCGGCTTCCAATGCCCATTCCTCTGCATGGCGTGTCGACAAAAATTGAAGTCTCACACGTCAACCTGTATCCTGGTCGATCGCTGTATAATTTGACAATTCCCCAACCCAGTACGGTTTTTTGGGCATCAGTGGCAACTAAAATGGTCTCTCGGTCATCCAGATGGCCAAGTTTTTCCTCCATTTGAGAAGGAGAAACGGGATCCATAATCATGGTCGAGTCTCGAGCTAGAATTGCTTCGCTGTATATCCTCGAGATTGAAGAGGAGTCCTCGGACCGAGCTTCCCGAATGAGATGTGTGGATTTAGAGCTCATTATCCCTTAAGAACGGCCAATATTGCCGCACTAGAATCGATCATTTTTCCAATTCGCGCCGAATCTTTCACTTTTTTCCCGGTTCCTTCCAGAATGGAGTAGACTTCATCTTCCGAAATGTCTGGGCGAAGCGCACGCATGATGCCAACCAATCCCGACACCACGGGGGTTGACATCGATGTTCCACTCATTTGTACATATCCGCCTCCTGCCTTGAGCGACAAAATATTTACACCGGGAGCTGTAATTGGTCTCTTTAGAGACATATTTGTGTTCGAAAACGTGGCTTTTTGAAGGTTTTCATCAACGGCAGAGACCACGATGACCCCCTCTGCGCTAGATGGCATATGGTCTTTGGCATCTTCATTGGCATTTCCGGCAGAAGCGATCAGAATAACGTTATGTCGTCTTGCATATGCGATCGCATCCGCAATAACCTTCGGGGTAGCAGCCTTTGCGCCTAGGCTCATTGAAATTACATCGGCATGCTCTTTTGTTGCGTCAATAATAGCTTGAGATATCATTTCGATGCTCCCGGTGCCTTGGTCGTTTAGAGCTTGATATCCCAATATGTCTATAAACCGACCTTCCCAATTGAGTGAAGCGATGCCTATGCCATTGTTTGTAAATGCCCCGGCAATGCCTGCGCAATGGCTCCCGTGTCCTTGAATGTCGGCAGTTGCAGGACTACTGATAAATGATTGTGCTACATCCTCGTGCGTTGCATCTATCCCTGTATCTAGAATGGCAACTCTGGCTTTTTGAATTGGGGTTAGATCTTTGAGAATGGCGTGAGCAGAATGACCATTAATTGCATTCAAAGCCCACTGAGAAGGGGCCAACGGGTCGTTTTCAAGGATACTAGCTTCGAACGATGAGGCGTCGTTTGAAGAAATAGGCTCCATGAGCGTGACTTCAAAGTTGATTTCTACATCGTCAACATTTTCTGAGTCTGCGCGCAGTTTTTCAATTAGAGAAGCCGCATTTTTATCGGACACATAGACCAAGTATACTTGAGATAGGTTTTCGTCCTCCAAAAGATCGACCGAAGGAAACGCACGTTCCGTAGTTGCACTGTATTCCACCAACACCGCAGACAACTCATCTATGGAATCGTCAGGGCCTAATTCTACCAAATACGTTAGCGATTCAGAACTGAATTCTTCGGACGAAAATTTAACTCCAATAAAAAGAAGAACTGCAATGCAGAGGGACACTGCCCCAAAAAAGAAATATGATCGTGCAGGTTTATTCTGTTTCGAGAGCATACCGGCGAGAAGAAAAAATCCAATTCCTATTTCAGCAGAAATCGCAGCGGTTGCCGGCAACAGAGAGGAGTAACCAAGGACATGCCAATAGATAGCCAACGCGAACGCGGCGGCACCGGACAGTATAAAAAGGGGCCCGTTCTTTTCGGATTTAGACCCCATACCGATCAACAAAAAGGCACCAATAGTTGCAATACCGGAATATAGCATGTCAAATGAGGTTTAAAGTTGAAAGGAAATTTTATGAGGAATAACTTATAAGGAACGAATTTCGTGGAATCGGGCGTGTTTTCCCCACATAGTCGCACTAAAAACTGTTACAAGCTCGATGTCGGCTGAGATAGAAAGGCCATTCTCTAAGAAGGGTCTTTCAAGAGGATCAATGGGAACGTATCTATTTCCAGCACTGTCTATAACCCCCCAAAACCCACCTTCTAATTCCACGCGGACAACTTTTCCTTCAATGGATGTTTTTTCAGATTGTGACATAGTTCGGGATTAATCTCGTTCGGGGTATGCTTCGGTTCTATTCGAGGCTACGGAGATCTACTGGGCGGGTTTCAAACTCCTTAGAAAACGCTTCGATTCTACCCTCGCTCCAGTCCGATTCATTGCTTACTTTTTGGGTTAAGAAATTACCGATATGAGCATTATCCCAGAATCATCAATTGAAGAAATCCGCAGCATTGTGGACATCGTTGATGTAGTGGGGGAATACGTTCAGTTGAAAAAACGAAGTTCCAATTTTGTTGGACTATGTCCCTTTCATTCTGAAAAAACGCCTTCATTTAACGTAAATCCGCGTTTGGGAATATTCAAATGTTTTGGATGCGGGGAAGGCGGTGATGTGTTCAGTTTTGTCTCGCGAATGGAATCGCTAAGTTTTCCGGAAGCGGTACGAGTTCTTTCGGATCGAGTTGGAGTGGTCTTACCCGAAGAAGAGGTCCCAGGCGACGAAGCCTCCGAGGGGGAATCAATTTACCACGCCCTTCGATTTGCTGCTCGATTCTTTCATGGCAGACTTGCCAAGGATCCGGCCGCGCAGACGGCCCGGGACTATCTTCAAAACCGTGGTTTTACGAGGGAGTCGGCTAAAAAATTTGGAATCGGCTATGCACCAGATGAGTGGGACTCCTTGTTAACTGAGGCCAGTGAACAGCACGTTGCGGTAGACTTTTTGGAAAAGGCGGGATTGGTCATTGCTCGAAAAGAAGAGACGGGTTACTACGATCGGTATCGACACAGGCTCATTTTTCCGATTTTTTCGCATGTTGGGAAGGTTATAGGCTTCGGTGGTAGAATCTTGAGAGAGGATGACCAACCCAAGTACATTAATTCCCCCGAAACCAAGGTCTACAGCAAGGGGCGGATTCTTTACGGCTTGTATCAGTCAAAAAATGCGATTAGAGGCAAGGAAGAAGCAATTCTCGTTGAAGGTTATACTGATGTGGTGTCGCTTCATCAAGCTGGTGTCCAGAACGTCGTAGCATCTTCAGGTACGGCACTGACCAAGGATCAAATAGGCGCCCTCAGTCGGTATTGCAAAGTTATCATTCTATTGTATGACGCGGATTCTGCCGGACTACGGGCTGCCCTTAGGGGAATCGACCTCATTTTGGAAGAAGGATTAATTCCATATGCCGTCCGGCTTCCAGACGGAGAGGATCCAGATTCTTATGTTCAACAAAATGGAGCGGCTGCATTTGAGGCTTTTCTGCGAGATCACAGGCAGAACTTTATTCAATTTGTGTTGGCGAACGCGAAAGCCGCCGGGCGGATGGATTCGCCAGAGGGGATAGCCTCAGTACAACGAACTATCCTACAATCCGTAGCCCGTATTTCAGATCCGCTCAATAGGGAAGCATATTTGCGATCGGCGGCCGTGAGCTTAGACATCCCTGATAATGATCTTCGTCCTATTGTGGATGCGTATAGAAGAGGAGAAAAACATTCCCGTCGAGTGCCAATCAAGAGTGCCCAAGCAGTGAAGGAATCTTCCAAAGGCGAAGCGGACGTTGATTTTGACCTTCCAGCGATTTCCGAGAAGCCACATCTTGCTGAAAAAAAGCTTTTACGGTTGATGCTGGAAGATGGAGCAGAAATGATTGAATGGGTTATGTCTCGCATGGCTCTTACTGATTTTACCGGTGGCCCGTCTAGAGAATTTGCTACTGAATTAGTGAAACAGTATTCCGAAAATCGTTTCAATCGGACTTCCTTTTTAAGTCCAGCAACGCCGTCGTCGATACGACTGTTGGCAGCCGAGGTCATGACCACCACTGATGAACCATCAGATAATTGGGGTAAAAAGTTAATTTTGGTGCCCCGGCTGGATGAGGATGCCATAAAGTCTGCAGCCAGTTCAATGCGATACCTAAAAAAGCATCGGCTGGATCAGCAGATTGAAAAGGTTCGAATGCAGGTTATGAGAGCCCAAGAAACGGGAGCTGATCCGCGCGAGTTGCAAATGAAACTGAGCAAATTATATCAGCTCGGTAAACACATTGAAAGCGGCCGTTTTTTGACAGATTCGATCGAATAATCGTATGAAAAAAGATTTGATTGAACAATTGACCGCACTAAAATATTCGGGAAGTGCGCGTGTCGTAGGTTTGATTGAAAAACCAGGCCCTGGTATTCATGCGACTAGATTATCAGTGGATGTTGAAGCAGGAAAGGGGTTTACGGGCGACCATCCGCGGAAAGATATTTGGAGGGGGAAAAGGATTCCGGGGAGGGAAATCACGATGTTTTCTGCTGAGGTTGCCGAGGCGCTGTCCGTAGACCCGGTCGTGATTGGTGATAACATTGTATCACGTGGCCTAGATCTTAGCTCAATTGAGGCTGGCGATGTGCTGAGGGTCGGCGAGGTTGTTCTGCGACGCTCAGAAAAAGCTCATCGTCCATGCGATTTATTTGCGCGCCGCGCGTCCCAAGATGCGATGGAAGCGGTGCGAGAAACAGGAACACGCGGCGCATTGTTTTATGTCCTGATGGGCGGCACGATTTGCATCGATGATAACATCAAGGCCGAATAATCTTTTAAAGTGGATTCCAATTATGGGCTTTAGAATACCTTTCCCGGGCGTAGTTGCTTGGCTGACCTGTTTCACACTCTGGATTGGCATTTCTGGATGCACAAAGGACCCGGTGATTGAAGCAGGAGGTGCGATTTTTTCTAAGTACTGTGCTACGTGCCATCAACCCGACGGCAATGGTATTTCTGGTGCGTTTCCTAGTCTTCACGACTCAGAATGGGTCGCAGGGGACAAGGGCCGTTTAATTAGATTGGTTTTGCGGGGCATGCAAGGATCTATTGAGATTAAAGGCGAGACGTTTAACAATGTCATGACGCCTCATGATTTTCTCAGTGACGATCAAATTTCGTCCGTATTGACATTCCTTCGTCAAACCTTTCAGAATGATGCTGACTCGGTATCTGTCCGGGACATAGGTTTGGTCAGAGCTTCCCTAATCTCGGAAGAACTCTTTATTGCTTCTGAATTGGCTGAACTAACCGGCATTCCACTGCCTTCGAACGAATAAGCTCGTTCGTTTCGGAATCAGAATAGCCTAAATAGTCGGTTAGCACTTTTCGGGTCGACGCTGCGTAGTGAGGAGGAGAGCATAGATGAGCCGCTAGGCTTTCGCCTATGCCTTCTTGGTAATGTGGCCACGCTACACATTCTCGAACGCCCCAACTGTTACCGTCTGTATTTTGCAACATCACATGATCAGGTACCCGTTCAAACACCTCGTCCATTCGATGTACGGCACCTGCTGGGATTCCGTTTTTTTTACAATCGTTCAACAAAACTGATCGATCTACTTTGGCAATGGCATTCTGAAGCAATAATTTTAACACGCTTCGGTGTTTCACTCGATCAGCATTTTTCTCAAATCTCGGATCTGTAGCTAGTTCAGGTCTGTTCAAAAGCTCACAAAGCGACAAAAATTGCCGGTCTGTTCCTACTGCCAAGACCACGTTTCTACCATCCGAGCTTTTATACACTGAGCCGTACGGTGCGATATTGGGGTGTTCTGATCCCATAGGAGAGGGGACCTGCCCTGCAACCAAATAGCTCGTCGCTTGATTTGTTAAGGCGCTTACTGCGGAATCGAAAAGGCTAACTGTAACATTCGATCCTCTTCCGGTGGTGTTTTTTTTGAGAATTGCAAGGAGTAGTGCTTGCTTAAGCTGGTGTCCTGCAAGGATATCCATCAACGGAACCGGCATTTTGGTTGGCTTCCAATCTGGTGATTGCGGATCTCCATTAATGTAGTAGTAGCCTGCTTCAGCTTGAATAATGGCATCATATCCCGGACGATCGGATTCCGGATCGTAACCGACGATAGAGCCCACAATTATTTCAGGATTTAACAACCGAAGCGACTCATAATCAGCTTTCAGCTTTCGCGCGGCTTGGGGAAGGAAATTGGTGACCACAAGATGGGACTTTGCAACTAGTGCATGCATGACAGCTTGGCCTTCAAGAGACTTCAAGTTGACTCCAACTGACTCTTTTCCCCAATTACACGAATGAAAATAGGAGGATTGGTCGCCGGAGACCTCCCCAGGCATTTTCCAAGTTCGGGTTACGTCTCCTTGGGTGGAAGGGTTTTCTAGCTTGATTACACGAGCTCCAAGTTCAGCGAAAAACTGCCCAACACTTGGACCGGCTAACACACCTGCTAACTCAAGAACAACTAGATCCGAGAAAATACCCTTCATATCTGAATTCCAAAATGTGCCTTCCGCACGCACGTGTTCAGGCCATTTGACTCCACAGCCTTACCCTCGTTCAGGTGGTTGCTTTACCTATTGGCCTGGAATCCCAGGCTCGGTCATATGCCGCACGTCTAACACTTCGTTTAGTGTTTTTTCATCCATGATGTTCATTTCTAAAACAACCTGTCGAACAGATTTTTTCTGTGTAGCGGAGGCCTTAGCCACCTTCGAGGCTAAATCGTAGCCAATAGATCGGTTTAATGCCGTAGCAATAGAGGGGTTGAGTTCCAATAATTCCCTGCAACGCTCGCGATCTGCCGTAATTCCAGTCAAACAATTGGTGCGGAAAGCATTCATTGATCCACTTAGAATCGCGATACTTTCCAACATTGCATGTGCCATTACTGGCATCATGACATTTAGCTCGAAATTACCATGCTGACCACCGGTCGTGATCGTAACGTGATTGCCCATTACTTTGGCACAAACCATCATTACGGCCTCGCTCATCACTGGATTAACTTTTCCTGGCATTATGGAAGATCCAGGTTGGATAGCGGGGAGTTGAATTTCCGCGAGACCTGAGCTTGGGCCTGAGGACATATGCCTGATGTCATTTACGATTTTCATCAGCGCAACGGCAATCGTATTCAGAGTACCCGAAGCTTGGACAAAAGCGTCTTTTGAGGCCTGAGCTTCAAAGTGATTATCGGCCTCTAAAAATGTGATTCCTGTAAGTGTATTTATGAAACCGATCGCGGAAGTTGAAAATCCTGCAGGGCAATTGATTCCAGTTCCGGTGGCTGTTCCGCCCAATGCCAATTGCGATAATTCTTCCAGGGCAACATGGACTCGTTTGATACAACTCGAAATTTGAGCTGCATAACCCCCAAATTCCTGTCCCAAACGGACGGGTGTGGCATCCATCAAATGCGTTCTGCCAGATTTTAAGATGTCGTCAAATTCTGCTGACTTTGCAGCCAGCTCCATTTTAAATGATTCGAGCGCTGGAAGTAGTTCTGTTTTTAAGGCAACGGCTGCCGAGACATGCATTGCCGTGGGAATTACATCGTTGGAAGACTGTGACATATTGACGTGATCATTGGGATGGATCAATTTTTCTCCCTTTTTCCCGCCGTTAGCAACAGTCGCTAGGTTTGAGATCACTTCGTTCGCGTTCATGTTGGACGATGTCCCTGAGCCTGTCTGAAAAATATCAAGCACAAACTCATCGTCATATGCACCAGTTCGAACCTGCTCGGAGGCATGTACAATAGCATTCATGACGTTCTCGTCCAGAATTCCTAAGGCATGATTAGCCCGTGCAGATGCCAATTTAATGGTACCCAAAGCTTCTATGAACCGGCGGGGGAAACGAATGCCAGAAATTGGAAAATTGTTATGAGCTCGTTGAGTCTGAGCAGCATACCAGGCATCGGCGGGGACTCGGACTTCGCCCAAGGAGTCTTTTTCAATACGGAAATCAGACATGGTGTTACCTTTGAGAACGGATCGAATGAAATATAAATGTAATATACCTGTGCCAAAAATGAGTGATGTTGAGCTTTGCTGAAATCGCATCATGGAATAATGGTATCTTTGCAAAAAACTCCCCGTTCCACCAAATGCCCATATGAGTTTAGAAGTCATAACCAACTCGAAAGAGATGATGGATTGGTCCAATCGCCAACTGGGTTTAGGACATTCCATCGGGTTGGTGCCGACAATGGGTGCATTTCATGTTGGGCATTTGCGTTTGGTAGAGAAAGCCGCTTCAACAAGTGACAAATTAGTAGTATCTATTTTTGTTAATCCTACCCAATTTGGCCCAAATGAGGATTTAGCTGCTTACCCTCGAACCTTGAATGAAGATATAAAGTTGCTTAATGAACAGGGGGAGACCGATGTGGTATTTGCACCCAATGTTCAAGAAATGTATCCGTTGGGTACAAATAGAACATGGGTCGTAGTCGATAAATTGGGAGAATACTTGTGTGGGGCCTCAAGGCCAGGCCACTTCAGAGGAGTGACCACCATTGTATCACGACTTTTTACAATCGCTCAGCCGACCAAGGCCTTTTTCGGCTTAAAAGATGCTCAACAATATTTCATACTCAAACGCATGGCTCAAGAAATGTGTTTTCAGACTGAAATAATTGGAATTGAAACGGTTCGAGAGAGCGATGGACTGGCTTTGTCGTCTCGAAATCGGTATTTGAGCTATGAGGAGCGGGCCCAAGCCGTAGCCTTGTCAAAGGCGGTGAGGATAGCTAAACACCTTATCGAAGAAGGAAAAGAAATTCATTCCCACGTTATCCTTTCGGCCATGCTAGGTGTGTTAGAGTCTGCGACATTGGGCAAAATCGACTACGTTGAGGTTGTGGAAGGTGAAGACCTACAACCTATTGATATCCTCGTGCCAGGAATGGTTGTGCTAGCGGCAGTTGCCTATAAATTTGGGAAAGCTAGACTGATCGATAATTCAATTTCGCATGTCCCTCCACGGTAGGATAAGAGTGCTGCCTTGTTGTGTCCACTTGAGGACTCGTTAAAATTTAAAGTGCCTATTTGATTGATTTGGACTCTTTTCGAGCCTGCTCTTCTTCATGAAAGTGTGAGTAAGCATTGATGATTTCCTTCACTAATCGATGCCTCAACACATCCGTATCGTTAAAGTAGACGAATTCTATTCCATCAATTCCGTCTAATATTTCTCTGGCTTGGGCAAGGCCACTGATGTCGCGATAGGGTAAGTCAATTTGCGTCAGGTCTCCGGTGATTATCGCACGACTATTTGCTCCAATTCTAGTCAAGAACATCTTCATTTGAAGTGCCGTTGCGTTCTGGGCTTCGTCTAATATGACAAATGCTGCATTGAGTGTTCGGCCTCGCATGTACGCTAAAGGAACGATCTCGATGATGTTGTTTTCCATAAAGCTCTTCAGCTTTTCTTTTGGCACCATGTCCTCCAACGCGTCATATAGTGGGCGGAGGTAGGGATCTACTTTCTCTTTCAGATCGCCGGGCAAGAAGCCAAGTCTCTCGCCAGCTTCGACTGCCGGGCGACACAACACAATACGTTTTACTTGTTTTGATTTTAGCGCGGCTACGGCAAGGGCTACAGCTGTATACGTTTTTCCCGTACCGGCCGGGCCTATGGCAAAAACGATATCGTTTTTACGCGCCGTCTCAACTAGAAGAATTTGATTTGGCGTTTTTGCCTTTATCGTTCCACCCGATGGCGTAAATAAAACGGTATGGTGAGACCCTGGTCCTGAAAGTGCTAAGGAAGCACCGTCTCCAGAGGCAAATAATGCCAGGACAGTATCGACATCATTTTCAGTAAGATTGCCGTTTCTATTCAATAAAACGGTCATTTCCTCCAAAATGCGAGATATGGACGCCAAGTCCGCATCTGATCCTTGCAAAATTACTTGGCTTCCGCGAGCGGTAATTAACGTTTGCGGAAATGCTAATTCGATGCGTTTTAGGTAGATATCATTAAAACCAAACAGTAATAACGGCTCAGCTTTATCAATTTCAATACGTTTTTCCTTCAAGACGGAGTATTTTGATGACAGGATTTAATGTAAAACCGAACCGTTCCCGTCTTTATGCTTATTCAGTCGAGAAAACTAGTGCTTGAATTTACAAAAATGAGTGGCACTGGAAACGATTTTATCGTGATCGATAATCGTTTTTATCATTTTTCTGGAGAAGAATTATCCCAGATGGCCAAAAAGTTATGCCCGCGTAGACTGGGAGCCGGTGCGGACGGCCTTTTGGCTCTTGGAAATCCTATTTCGAAGGGCTCGATTTTTCGAATGTCATACTATAATGCGGACGGTTCTCTGGGATCGATGTGCGGAAATGGCGCTCGGTGTTTGGCTAGGTACGCGCACGATGCAGGACTCTTGGGGGAAGTGATAGCACATGAGATCACCTCAAGCGTTAATCTAGAGTCGGGAGCCAATGAGCAGTTAGAACCGAATAAACTTCGGGATCAATCTTATCTGTTCGATTCTGACGCAGGAATGTACTCTGCAGTAGTTCGCGGCAATTCTGCCATGGTTCGGCTCTATGTACCCGCACCCCAGAATTTCAGACGTGACGTCATTGTGGATTATACGGATCCATCAAAAGCATGGAAATATCATTTTATTTGGACGGGGACCGAACATTTGGTCGTCCAAGTTGAGGATGTCGCTTCCGTCGATGTGGCCTCTATTGGAAACAGGCTTCGATTTGACACTTCTCTAGCTCCGGCTGGGGCAAATGTCAATTTTGTGCAAGTCCAGCTAGATGGGTCATTAAAAGCCAGGACATTTGAGAAAGGTGTCGAATCTGAAACGTTTGCTTGTGGTACAGGCTCGATCGCGTGTGCTTTGGTTAGTAACCTGACAGGTGCAATTGGCCTTTCCCCTGTGGTCATTCACATGGCTGGAGGAGATTTGATAGTAGGGTGGGAGGGAAGCGCTCAAGCTCCGCACAAGTTGTATCTCGAAGGCCGAGTCGAAGTAATATACCGGGCAACTACAGAAATATAGATTGAATCGCTGGGGCCATGAGTGGGCAGAGCAAAGCTGCTACAAAAAGCGGCTAAAAAAAGCGATTAAAATAAGCGGTGGCTCCCCTAAGGGAGCCACCGCTTTAAAATCTAAAATCGTTTGGTTACTGTAAAAACAAGCGACGATTATCAACTATATCAGCGGATTCTCTAAGAGCCGTGATCCACTGCGAGCGGACCAAAGTTTGCCGTTGAGTTTTCAGCTGATCTCTCAGGGCTGCGTACTGAGTAGGGTCGAGGGGCTGAGGTTCATTTAGTCCGGTTAGCATAATGACGTAGGCTGAATTATCGCCCTTTATCACTTTGGAGACACTTCCAACCTTCATACCTAAAGCCGTACCGACAAACTTAGAATCTCGTCCAATAGCGGGTACCACCATGTTCGCAAAGGATAGACCATCCGCTAATTGTTCGGTAGAAGTAACCGCTGTAGCTAAGCCATCAAATCCCGAACCCAATGCATCGGTTAACATTTTAGCTTGAATATTCGACTTTAGTTCGTTGCGCAGTCGTGGTTCTAGCTGATCTTTAACGTCTTCAAAAGTGGTAAAACCTGCTTTGTTAACTTTTTCGACCACTGCGACCACAAACACATCATTCAGTTCTATAACAGGAGATACGCTGCCTTTTTTTGCAGTTTCCAAAAAAGTAACCATGCCACGGCTATTGCCTAATCCCGGAATAAATTCTTGATCTTCTTGAATTGAAACCGTCTGAAGTGGCATTTCGCGACGGCTGACTTCTTCAGCAAAATTACCTTCTTCCGTCGCGTAGTATTGCAAATCGTCTAGGGTAGACTGAACCCGATTCAACGTTTGAACGCTCGCGCGAAGTCCCAAAGCAAAATCAGCAAGGTGTACCTCTTCTTTTGCCTTTTCGATAACTTTGATCAGATGGTACCCAAAAGCTGTTTCAACTGGCCCAACGACGCGACCTACAGCTGCGCCGAAAGCTGCTTCTTCAAAAGCTGGAACCATGCGTCCTGGGCCGAACCATCCTAAGTCCCCACCGGACGCAGCTGATCCGTCATCAGAGAATTCACGAGCCATATCAGCAAAATCAGCTCCGCCATTGAGGCGGCTGCGCACATCGTTGGCTTCCTTTTGTGCAGCTGCTCTGGCAACATCGTCACCTTCAGCAGCACGAAATAAAATGTGACTTGCTTTGACAGCCGTTTCTGTTGGAACTCTAACGTCTAAAATTTTCACGAGGTGAACTTTTCCACCGGAAATTATCGGGCCAATGACCTGGCCAACCGTAGGACTTGCAAATACTGCCGTGGCAAGTGAGGCTTCCATCTGGTCCTGCCGTACATACGCAGATGTATACGGGAGATCAGAGCCATTGCGGGCCAAGAATAGAGAGTCATCTGCTGCTTCACTAAACTCGGCGCTCATACCGCTAAGATCTGAATAAACCGATGCGGTGTCTTCTTTTGTAGGTGACTTAGAAAGAGTCACATAAGACAAGTCAAACGTTTTTTTCTGTTCAAATTCGTCTTTATGATCATTGTAGAACTTCCGAAGGTCAGCATCTGAGTAGGAAATATCTGCATCAGGAAGTGCCGTATATCGAAGAGCGACATAACGTACGCTAGCGGTCGCATTTTGACGATAGTGCTGCTGATTTACGTCTGCATCGGTTATTCGCACGGAAGCCGTAATCAAATTCTCAAGCTTTTGACCACGACGTTCGCTGCGGATATATTCTTCAATGTTAACCCAATCGGTAGTGGCTTCTGGATTTGCAATGAAGTTCTGCAGCAACGTGCGATCTACTCCACCCTGACCATCGCTAAAATAAGCGTTGATAATAGGGTGGGGGTTTGCTCCCTGAATCATTTCAACCAATTCTGCATCAGAGACACCGAGGCCGAGTCTTTCCATTTCCTGCTCGCGCAGTTTGGCCTCCACTAATTGGTTAAACACGCGATCCCGAGTTTGATCGAGCATCTGAGGCGGCATGCTTTCGCCGGTCTGATTTTGATAGCTCTGGACCTGTTGATCGATTGCCTGATTGTATTCTTCAACTGTGATGGCCGTGCCATTAACAGTCCCAATATTGTTACTCAGGTTACCCACCGCGTCCAATCCACCAGAATCCTGAAGGACCCAGATAACGCCAAAGGCAAAAACAAGAATCCAAAGGACCACCCCGGTATTCTCCCGGAGATTATTCATAACACCCATTGACGGACCTCTATCACACCTAAAAAGCGCGAAATGTATTTGTCTGAAAGTAAAATGATACGCTGCTTATCAACGTTTAAAGCATCATATTGGCACAAAACCATATTCTCTGCCAAGCCTATCAATATACTGAATCTAAAATCAATTGTTCACTCATTCGCAGAAGATTAAACTAGATTGCTAGGGTAAAAAAGTGCGGGGGGCGCGGCAATTGCCGCGCCCCCCGCTAACCTTTCTTCAAGAAAGACGACTTGAAGCAATCAAGCTCCGGGCTCGCTTTAAGCCGCGCGGTTCAAAACCATTGCGAGTTGTCCACGCAAGGTCCATCGGAGTTTGTTTTCAGGCGCAATCACCTATGCAGGAAATTGTATCTGATGATTCCCATATAAAGGGCTTGTCAAGATGCATATGGCCCTAAATTCACTGCGGGGGCATTTTAGTGTTGAATGGAAGTGGCAGTTATTTTCGATCCAGTGACATTTTTACCTGGGTGGAGATGGGACTGGCTCCTTTTTAGTTCAAAAAAAGAGCCCCTTTTCCGGAAGAAAAGGGGCTCTAGAAGATTTTCAGTCGAAGACCCATCCAAACAAATGGTCAGCCAATTAAATGGCTAGGTCTGGCGAAGTTCAAGACTTAAGCGGTAGCCGCTGGGTCTATATGGACAAATTTACGCTTGCCAACGCCAACTGCGTAGCGAACCGTGCCAGGGGACGTGGCAAACAACGTATCGTCACCACCGCGACCGACGTTGACGCCTGGATGAAACTTGGTTCCTCTTTGGCGAACCACAATTGCACCAGCTTTTACAAATTCACCACCAAAAGCCTTGATTCCCAGCATCTTGGGGTTGGAGTCACGACCGTTTCTGGTTGACCCCATTCCTTTCTTATGAGCCATTGTTGACCTCTAGGTTTTGGTTATTCAGCAGCTGCTTCAGCTGTTGCTTTTGGTTTTGCTGCTTTCTTTGTAGCCTTTTTCTTGGCACTCGAACTGGAAACAGCTTCAATTTTAATTTGGGTATAGGGCTGACGGTGGCCGTTTTTCACTTTATAGTGCTTGCGGCGTTTCTTTTTGAACACCAACACTTTATCGCCTTTCACGTGGTCGAGAATCACTGCCTGAACGGAAGCGCCTTCGACGGCGGGAGATCCAACCGTAATTTTATCGCCATCTGCAATTAGAAGAACGCGGTCATAAGTGACCTTGTCTCCTGCAGCGGCTTCTTGCGTTGCAACATATAAGGTGTCGTCTTGTGACACTTTATACTGTTTGCCAGCAATTTCTACTATTGCGTACATTATGTTCTCTTCTTTCGAGCACCGGAGTGATTACCGACGCGAGAGTTCTGTCATGGGCGCTGTATCGATATGGTATCGAGACAACATTTTAGCCTAGTTGGCAATTTTGCCCAGTTGACCTTTACACCAAAAAGGCAACAATGCGCCAGATTGGAGAAAATATCTTTTTGGCGACAATAAAACCGCCTAGCCCGTAAATTTACGACAATAAATAACCTAATACAATTGTTTTGTACATGGATGAATTTCGAATTTCAGACAAAGGCCCAGTATTTTCTCCCGGGAAATTGATTTGTATTGGCCGCAATTACGCAAAACATGCAAAGGAATTGGGAAATGCCCTTCCCGAACAGCCCATGGTATTTTTGAAGCCCGCTTCCGCTTTACTATCTACGGGTGGCAAAATTATTATCCCTAGCATGTCATCGGACGTCCATCATGAAGTAGAGCTGGTTTGTTTGATCGGCAAAATGGGAAAAAATATTTCGATTGAAAATGCGTTGGACCACATAGCTGGTTATGCAGTGGGCCTCGATATGACGGCGCGAGATGTTCAAAATGAAGCAAAATCCAAAGGACATCCCTGGACCGTTGCAAAAGGATTTGACACATTTGCCCCTTTAGGACCTTTCATTTCTCGTTCATCCGTGCTGGATCCGCAAAATCTGCAAGTGGAGTTGACGGTGAACGGAATTGTTCGTCAATCCGGTAACACGGCCGACATGATCTTCCCGGTGAAAAAGCTTATTGTGTGGTGCAGTAGCATTTTTACACTTATGCCTGGAGATTTGATTTATACCGGGACTCCCGAGGGAGTTTCACAAATCAGGGCAGGAGATGAGCTCGAAGCTCGCATTGAAGGATTTCCAGAACTCAATGTTGGAGTTAGGCATCCATAACCTACAAATCAAGACTGATTTAACTCCTTAGCAACGATTTCTTCGGGCGTATTCCTTTTTCTAAAGAGAATAGTTTGTGCTTTTTCTGCAGTTACGAACACTTCTGCAGGAAGCGAGCGCATATTATAGGTGTTGGCCATAGACATTCCATATGCACCGGTGTCTAGCACGGCAACGACATCTCCTTCCGATAATTTTTGAATCATCCGGCCTTTGGCAAAAAAGTCAGCAGATTCACAAATGTTGCCTACGATATCGTATTTCTCAAGCGGACCTGATGGGTTGGAAAGATTGACCACTTCGTGAAATGCTCCATACATGGCAGGCCTGACGAGATGATTCATCCCCGAATCTACGCCAGCAAAAGTGATGTGCTCAGTATTTTTGATGGTATTAACAGTTGCAAGCAACACGCCGCATTCAGCAGTGAAAAATCTTCCTGGTTCGAACCAGATTTGCAATTTATTTGACGGATGATTGGAAATGAATCTCTTCAGTGGCGCTACAATTTTTGCAGCAAACTCATCCATCGGTATCCCGCTTTCATCCGCACGATAGGGAATTCCAAGGCCGCCGCCCATATTGATAAATTCTAGGCGTTCAAAAGTTAGAGAAGCGTTCAACATCACGTTGATAGCCGACCACAGCGTATCTGTATCTAAAATTCCACTGCCAATGTGCTGGTGAAGACCTCTAATATGTAGATCATATTTTTGAGAGATCGCATGTATCTCATCAATTTGCTCCACTGGAATTCCAAATTTGCTCTCCGTGCCTGCCGTAATAACGTGCTCGTGGTGGCCTGCGCCAATTTGAGGATTTAATCGAACACAAACGTCGCAACCGGGATAGGCCATTCCCAACTTCTCAAGTCTCGAAAGTTCTCCAACATTTAAGATGGCACCTTTTTTTTTGGCGAAGTGCATTTCATCATCAGTCATATTGTTGGCAGAAAACAATATTTTTTGCACTGGAAATCCAAGTTCAATGGCCAAAAGCAGCTCTGCCGGGGATACGGCATCAATCCCAAGTCCTTCCTTTCGAATCCGATTCATAACTGGCACAGCGTGATTCGCCTTCATGGCGTACAAAAGCTCGAGAGGTAGTCCATCCAAATGTTTTTTCAAGGATTGAATTCGGTCAACGATAACTTGCTCGAAATAAACGTAGGTGGGGGTTCCGAATGACGAAGCAATTTGGAGCAGGATTTCTGGATAACGGACAGTCTTCAACATAAAAACCTAACTAGTACCTTTGCAGGGGGAAAAACTACAATTGGCGTATTTAAACGCCCTTTCAAACAAATTACAATCAAAATGATCGATTTGGAGGGATTAGGTCATGACGTCTCCAAATTCAATATCTTCTCCGGCAAGGACAAAAACGGTAGAAGGAAGTCCAGCCGTACGACCCAGCAATTGCGGATAATATTCGGAAAAGTCCTCACCGGGCGTCGCCATGCCTAAAAAAACGAGGTCCGCCGTTGCCGACGATTCTCTTAAAACCTCCCAAAAAGAGCGACCTTCCGAGACCAAAACTTCCATTTGCGCTCCGGTTCTTGCAGCCGACAATATCTCTTCTAGATTAGAAAGTGCTCCTTCTGAAGCCTGTGCGGTCGTTACTACCATTTTAATGGTCACGCTTGCACCTCGCCACTCTAAGCTCGACCCAAGCAACCAAGATAAAATAAGCATTAGGGCACCATTGCCTTTCAATCCGCCCCACCAGACGTCGATATGGCGCCTAGATCCGAATCCGCGTTGTTCGTTGTATCGAATGATTATGGAGTTGCGTTTGGCAGCATAGAACTGCGAGATCATCTTACAATATTCTTTGTGGTGATCAGCCAATTCTGAAGATCCCAAGACAATCGTATTAGGCACTAACGTTCCCAGGCCGTACGTATTTACCAACTGAGTCGCGCCCACAAATGGATCTGGTGACTTAACAATGCGCACGAGGGCCTGAATGCCCTGTTTATCCATAAAGTCATAAATGCTCTGGGACATCTTCTCAATCCTAGAAGACGTAATATTGTCTCCATTTAATACAGAAGAAACCGTCAGTAGTCCACGATTGTGCGATAGAGAAGAAGCAAATTCGATGAGGTGCCACCGTTTGGTAGGGGCACCTGATAAAACCAGAAGGTGAGGGCGCCAATTTTTTGCATCGGCATTTTTGCGAAGTCGAAGCAAGCCAGTACGGGTCAAATTAAACCAAATGCCGCTTCGAACATCTCCCCAAGCAGAGCGCAACTCTTGCCGTTCAAGCCAAACATAGATGATAATGACGATCGTAACGGCTGCACCTGTAGCCACTGGATTGATCAGAAACATTACTATGGTACATCCAACTGCCCCGGCAAGTGAAAAAAACCAGTGCACTTTGAATTTAGGCCGAAAGGAGGGATTGCCTAAAAATCCTTCCAGAGCTGCGGTAACGTTCAAGACCCCGTATGTGGTCAGAAAAAACATCGTTAATATCGGTGCGATCACGTTTAAATCTGCCAACATTACAGTGATCACAGCGAGAGCAAATGTAAATGCCGTACCGATTCTAGGTTCGTCATCAGGCCCGGAACCCTGCCCTAGAAAACGCATGAACTTCGGAATAACACCATCTCTTGCAATGGCTTGCAATACTCGCGGAGCTCCCAAAATGCTTCCCAAGGCGCTAGAAAGGGTCGCTCCCCAAACTCCCATGATGATGGCGTCTCCCCAAAACGAAATCTTCCGCATAATCAACGGATCAGAAATCAATTGTTGTGGAGTAGCACGTTCGTTTAAAATGAGTGGAATCAACATATATATGAGGTATCCCACGCCAATTGCGGAAAGCGTTCCAATTGGAATGGATCTTCCTGGGTTTTCCAGGTCTCCGGACATATTTACGCCCGCCATTATTCCAGTTACTGCCGGAAAAAAAACCGCAAACACTACCCAGAATCCAGCTCCCATTTCTGGAGACGAAGCCACGTCAGCCGCAGTTGCAGCAGATGTTGGGCTGCCAAAAACAAGCGAAATTAAAGAAAGGCCAATGGCCGCCATAATCACATATTGTATTTTAATGGCAGCTCGGGCCGATTTTATAGCGAGAAGAGTAATGGCGGCCGTAGTAAAAAGCGCCACCAATTTTTGGTCCATTGAAGGAAAAACCTGAACCACACTCTCGGCAAACCCAATAGTATATAAGGAGACGGAGAGCGCTTGGGCGATGTAGAGTGGAATACCTACCGCCCCGCCGGCTTCAATGCCTAGCGATCGGGAAATCATGTAGTATGCGCCACCCGTTTTTATTTTTTGGTCGGTGGCTATCGATGCAATGGAAAGGCCTGTTAGGAAAGTGATTCCAGTCGCAAGGGTCACAATGGCAAATGTGCCCATTAAGCCTACATTTCCGACTACCCACCCAAAACGCAAGTACATAATTACGCCTAGAATCGTCAAGATGGATGGCGTAAAAACACCTCCAAACGTTCCTAAACCTTTTGGGGGCTGGGTTGGGTCTAACAAACTTCTTCTGGTCAGGTCGGAGTAATTGAGAGAAAATCAATAATAGGGAAAGTTGACCATCAAAGGAGGAGCTCAGCCAGTACATAATCTGCAATCAAAATACTTACGCAGCTCACCACGACGGCCTGGGTAGTGGCACTTCCAACGCCTTGAGCACCGCCTTGAGCAGTAAAACCTTTCCAACAAGAAATAGAAGTAATTAGAAATCCAAAGGACATCAATTTCAACATTCCATAGAATGGATCGAACGGCAAAAAGAACGTTCGGGCCCCATGTATGTAAGATTCCATAGATAAATAGCCGAGCCATTCTCCTGCCAATCCACCGGCTATGATCGAAATTAGGGCCGACGCCACGTAAATTGCAGAAAACATGACGGTACCTGCAAAAACACGAGGCAAAACGAGGTAAGCTATCGAGTTTAAGCCCATGGCCTCAAGGGCATCAATCTGTTCGGTGACCTTCATCGTTCCCAGTTCTGCCGCGATGCTGGCACCAACTCTAGAAGCCAGCACCAGACCAGGTATCAAGGCAGCCATTTCCAGCATCAAAGTGGGCACAACAACAGAACCCACGGCTTCTTCGGAAAGTATCGTGTTTTGTAACTGATACGCAGTTTGAAGAGTCGTAACTACACCTGCAAAAGCAGACGCCAGTAATACCACCGGAAGCGAGTCGACTCCTACCCGAACCATTTGCATCCAGACCACTTTTTTATGAGAAAGCGCTTCTCTGGTACTTGAAAACGCTTTCAACATAAAGAGGGTATAGGCACCTATCTTCTGGATAATCCCAATCAAATTTCTTGAAATTTGGGTCATAAGCGAGCTGCTTGCGAGGTGTTGGATCTTAGATTAGGTCGAATTTTGTATCGGATGACCAATGCCAGTAGTCTAAACATTGACGTAGAATGCCCTCCAGAACGCAGATTTGCAGTCCCAATTTCAAAAGCAAGTTTCCACTGATGTGCCAGCGTTCGGTAGGCATCTATCAACCGGGTAGAAGGATCGTAAATATGCGTTGCCTCCGATGTCACACCGTTCAATTCTAAAATTCGAATATTTACGCCTTGCGTGAGGTCTTCTTTGGAGGGGACTCGAACGTCAAATCGTCCAAAATAAAATCCTTTTATAGGCACGGAAATGGTATTAAAAACCTCATCCAACTCTTCTGTAATTAAATGTTCGCCATTTAAAAAGAGTGCTCCCCGAGCGTGAGTCCCAACGTCAACCAACTGAAAAGAGATTCCTTTTTCAATAACTGAATCTAAAAGAGCGGCGTGACGACGGGCAAACACTTTGTACATGAATCTGGCCCTGTCATCGTCAAGAATTAGCCGTTCAAGGGTATGGAGGCCATTTCCGATGACACATATCAGTTTTTTGTGTGTAACTGAGATAATGGATCCATTTTGTTCGGAAGGGTGGCGCACGTAAAAAACGCCAAATTCTTCTCCAGAAATATATTCTTGAACAATGGTTGGGCCACGCTCGATTTCAAAAAATGAATGGACTTCTTCTTCAGAATGGATGATAAATACGCCGTGCCCGCGTTCTCCGACGTCGGGCTTTAATACCACTGGATACGTTAAGCGTTCATCCTCCAAAAACTGAAAAACAGCAACAGCGCCTGCTTCCGAATTGGATTCAAAATCAGCTTCCGCGTCAGATTTATCCCTAGGTGCTGGTGGAGTTGGGACATTGATCAGCCGGTATTTTGCCAAAAAATCTGGAGTGCTTGCGATCAAGTTTAAAATTTGAGCCTTCGATTCGCCTACAAAGCCCCCATCTGGGATTCCTGGATTCACGGCTGTAAAGGCCGTCAGCGATCGATATTTGAATGCCAAATAGATCACGTATATCACTAGCGGGGGATAAAACACGAAAGGTGGCCAAAACTCCCAACGATATAGACGTTGCCATCGCGCTCCGAGTTTTCGTCTTCCTACGTGACTTCCGAGTGGAATTCCGACGTGAAAAATGCCGTACACAAATAAAACAAGGCCGATCATCACCCACAGGGCGTAGGATTCATACAGTGCCCAAAACGACAAAATCTGATTGCCCATAACCGTCGATACGCCCACAATAATGGGTGTCCAAATCACGGTACCTATCAAGAACAGGCCGACGAACTTCAAAAATGGGGCCTTCAGGATGCCCGCGGCCACATACGTCGGAAATCTAGATCCAGGAATGACTCTGCTTGCCAGAACAACTTTGGCCCCCTCTTTTTTAAACCAGGCCGTACCACGTGCAAGTTGTCCCGGATTGACAAACCATGAAAAAGGTGGAAGGGAAATGATTCTGGCCCCGAGCAAGCGGCCGGCCAAATAGAGGCCGACATCCCCAATGAAAATCCCCGTGAAAGCACCTAAGAGAGCCATCTCGAATTCTAAACTTCCCCTAGCAACCATCAATCCTGCTCCAATAGCGGCTAGGTCTTCACTTATTAGCGTTGCTGTAGCAATCAACAACAACAGAACGACCAGTCCGACTCCTTCAATCGGTGGTAAGTTTTTAGCGTTGAATGGAGATAGAGCTTTTACCACTCTCTCCTCGGCGGCTTCTGGGCCAGTTACGACCAAAAGTTGCTCTACCCGATCAACCCAACTCAAAACTTCGGCTGCGACTTCCCCAGGATGTTGAAAAGGGATTCCGTGTCCCCAGCCAGGAAAAACGTTCAGCTCACTCTGGGGAATTATTCTGTGATGTTCTAGCGCTGCCGCTATTGGCACAAGGCCATCTTTTTCTCCATGGAGAATCAACGTCGGTCCGGAGTAGGCAGATAGATACGATCTCAGGGGGCGTTGATCGGAGTCGAGGAAATTGCGTGCGTAGGGTAGGCCCAGCATCATGTCGTCAAATTTTCCAAAATGCGGAACTGCTTCTGAAATCGTCCACAATGCTGCGTATTGGAGCGCATGAACCGAATGATTCAAATAGTAATCGCCCATCAATTCAAGCTCCTGGACCCCAATGGAAGACAACATGACCACGGACTTCAGCTTTTCAGGTTGGAAATGCATCATTTCCGCCACTACACCGCCGGACATACTATACCCAATTACATGGGCTGATGGGATGTTTAACGAATCCAGAAACGCTGATATGTAGGACGCGTGCGAAGCAAAGGAGTAGTCTGTGATACTGCGCGATGAACCTTCGAATCCCGGGAGGTCAGGAGTGATAATTCTATATTGGCCTTCGGCAGCAAGGGCGTCATGCATCCCCATCATAAAATGAGAAGCTGCGGGGCTGCCATGAAGTAATAAGATGACTGGTTTGTCGCCTCCAGAATCCACATAGGAGAGCCTAATGTTCTTTTCAGTAGGCGACTGGAGGTCGAATTCAGGAAGGGAAAGCCAAACCTGATCGGCCCGAGGAGTGAAATCAGATTGCCCACTTCGCAACAGCGTTGACGCCAGTAATAGGACGGTATACAATCCAGCAATATACTTAAAAACTCCTTTTCGAGGCCGTATGCGAGTCATTGTTTGCCTTCAGGCCTCGAGCGTTCGTCTATGCGAACTGCGTCTGGCGGTATTTCAGGGTAGAAGGTGCGACACCAAATTCAGAGCTTGGCTCAAAATTTTGAAGCCGAAGGATCATCGCAATCAGAGCATAATGATGAATCGTGTGGGCTTGCAAATACTGTAATTCTCTGGAAAGGGAGGAATCACTCCACGGCGTATTGAGCTCATCCTGATCGGAAGTCATCATTTTCACTCGAATAAAGCTATCTTGGCAGGGTATTGCTTCCAACTGAAGTTGTAAGGATTTGATCGATTCAGTTGCAAAACTACGTTGAGAAGAGATGCGTAAATCTCTTTCTCTTGCGTCATAATCAATCGAACCGGCGCTCAAGCCATTCAAAAACATAAGATAATGTTCAACGACGTGGCGGACATGTTCTCCAATGCCTGATGTAAACAGTCTGGAATCCGTATGACAATATTCTGCATCCCCGATAGATTCTATCATCTGAATGGCCTGATCCAAATGTTGTCGATTCAACCAAATCAATTTAGATACTTCACCCATGTCTCAAAAAACGGGAATATGTCGAATAATATTATCTCGAAGGGATTCGGTTAGTACTCTTCGATCTGAATTGGTTACAGGATTCTCGCCAAAATGTATAAAACAATCAAAATTAGATTGTTTCAACAGGTCCCAAAAGTGCGGTCCAAAGGTCATATCTCCCCACCAACAAATCATGGTTGGAGCATCAAAATTGTCGACTTTATATCCATTGGCCTTATATCCATTGGCTTTATATCCAAGAGACGCATAATGAACCGGATACGACGCGACGGCAAAATAGTTGAGCAGGGAAGATTTGAAGGGGGCGACAAATGAGCCATCCGTAGAGGTCCCCTCTGGAAAAAACACGACGGAATCACCTAGATTCAGTCGCGCCTGTATTTCATCCGAAACTCGAACCACGTCGCGCTGGCGATTTCGGTCAATAAAAATGGTACCGATCAATTTGGATAAAATCCCAACCAGAGGCCAAGAAGCAACCTCTTTTTTAGATATCAAAACGCTTCCAGTCACCGCTTGGTAAACAATGACGTCTATATACGAAAGGTGATTTGAAACCAGACAGAATGGCCTATACGGAACAGGTCCTTGCGTGTGAATTTTCATTCCAATAATTCGGGCGCAACTCCGACCCCATATTCGAGCGAGGAAAATTCTATATCGGATCCTTAACCTAATTGAGTACCCTATCAGAAGAAGGCCTATTCCATAAATTAGGACTAAAAAGGAAAGGACTACCACCAGCAATACTATGCGCGCCAACGCTTTTCCCGTTTTCATGATTGGAACAGGTAAAACGCTGAATCGGTGGAATTAAAACTGGAAACATCAAAAAGAGCCAAAAAATCAATCGTTTTAAAATCCTGATCAATGGCAGGAGAACTGCAAATTTTGGCTCCCAAAGACAGGTACGCCCTCATTAAACGAGGCGGATTTAACACTGCCTGATTTGGCTGATGGCTTTCGGAAAACTGATGGGTTTTTAATGGAAGAATGGAAATTTCAGGGTGTATATGGTCGTGATTTTCCAAGTATCTAAGAACTTGCAAGCCTTCCTCTTCGTTCTGAGAAGTTAACGAGCAGCACCCAAATAGGTATTTTTTTCCAAAACATCGTGAAAAAAGTCCGATTCCTTTCCAAAGAAGGTGTAGTACCGTAAGGCTTCTGTGATCGGCATGAATACAGGCCCGGCCCAATTCAACTGATTCTTTTAGCATGTCCGGCGGAGCCGTTGCTAAATCAAAAACCGTCGCTGAATAAAAACCTTGGTGAAGTTCGGCCATCTCTTGGGTTTGCAAGCGGTAGGTACCAATAACCTCCCCAGTCGGAAGGTGACGCACATAAAGATGGTGACACTGCAAATCGAACTCATCTTGATCTAGCCCGCTGGACCGTGAGGTATCAAGCCCCTCTTTCAGTTCTTCGTTGAAAACCCGGAATCTCAACCTCTGAACAGCCTTAAGCTCCGTCAAGTTTGCAGCGAACCCAAGCTCGTATTTCCCCATTCGAGGTGCTCCCACGACAAGGTCGTCTGGGATAGTAGGGCAAAATAAGGGTGACGGGGAAATGCCGAGAGCGTTCATTGTCAATAGAGATTACCGAAGAAAAGGTACGAATACCCTGTGCTTTTGATGCATTGGTCCGGCTAATGTTACTTGTTAGAAATCGTTGTCTGAGTCGCCTTTAACAAGTACATTCCCTCTATCAAATCAATTATTGGATGAATCAAATGTCCTCAGAAGTTTCAAAAGTGGCATGGGATGACATGCCCATGGAAGAATTGTCTCCCCTAATAGGTCGCAAATTAGTTACCGGAGATAAGGTCATGCTGGCACAAGTCTTTTTGAAAAAAGGAGCGATTGTGCCTAAACACCAGCATCACAATGAACAAATAACCTACATCCTAAGCGGGGCGCTGCGGTTTTGGATCGGTGAAGATCAGCAAGAAGTGGTTGATGTGCTAGAAGGAGAGGTGCTGCATATTCCTTCGAATGTGTGGCATAAAGCCGAAGCGCTCGTAGACACCCTTGACGTGGATGTGTTTAGCCCTCCTCGTCAAGATTGGATAGACAAAACGGATGCGTATCTACGGGGAAAAGGATAGTTCACGACTCAACCTCCTCATATTCCAAGTGCCCTTAGCTACCAGCAGAGACCTATAATTCTTGTATTACGGGTTTCGCAAGGTCTTTCATGAATTTTCGGAACCCACGTGTGTCGTAGTTGGCCATTCCAAAATGGACGGTTGCCATTTTCCCGGTAGGGGAGATGACATACGTAGTAGGGAGGGACCTCACCTGGTACATCTGTGGAACTTGCCCAGCCAGTCTATAGAAAGGTAGTGTGTAACCTTTTGCAGCAACATATTTTTGCGAAAGCTCGATATCATCGTCCGTTGCGATCATGACAAAAGCGACATTTTCGTCCTTAAGATCTTGATACAGGTTTTCGATATATGGCATTTCTGCGAGGCATGGAGCGCACCAGGTGGCCCAGAAGTTGATAAAAATGACTTTCCCCTTCATGGATTCCAATGAGACAGGGGCGCCATCAAGAGTCGTCAACTTGAGTGTAAAATCGGCCTCTGTATCGTTATTTTCTGCATAACGGACGTCGGCCTGCATGATTCCCGTATACAGCAGCCCTTGCTGCAACCAACCCTGCACAACGGTACCCTGATCGGTATATCGAATGAAAAGGAAAAATCCCAGCATGAGCGACCACGTCACGACGGTGCTTTTCCAATTTCGAGATGGAAATGATTTTTCAGCTTCAGGCATTTGTTCGAGTATTATTGCGACTGTTGAGTAGGAAAAGGTTCTTGGCTTTTCTTGTGTATCCTATGTAGCGAATTGGTCTAAACTGTTTCAGCGCAGGCCTAAATAGATCTTAATTTTTGTGTACGGCACTAAAATTGGATCTATCTCAAAATCAGTTGGCGTCCACAAAGTCTTCTGATTCTACTTTTGCTCCTTCGCAAACGGACGTCGTCCACCACCCTGGACGGGCCTCAAACATCGATTCATACGCATCTGCAACGGCGCTTGCATCGGTTTCCGAAAATTCAGAAGACGTCATGGCCATCGCAGCGCCGCCCCACCCGGCACCGGATAGGCGAGCTCCATGTACCGAAGGTATCGCGCATAGTTGACCTACCAAGAAGTCTAGTTCCGGGCTAGAATTCTCAAACAAGGATCGTGAGCTGTGATGTGACGCATTTAAGAGCTGACCAGCTTCGCGAATGTCTCCTTCGTGTAGCGTTCGAAGAAAAGTACCAACCCTTCGTTGTTCTTCTACGACGTGACGCGCACGCCGGGCCAGAATATCATCCATTATGATATCATACGCTGTGATATCCATGGGATGAAGATGGGCCAAGTGTCTGATTCCCGGAATCACTTTGGATAGAGCAATTAAAACATTTCGGCACTCTCTGTGCCTCTGTTCGTACGGAGAGTGTCGAAGTTCGTGGCGGATATGCGTTCTGAATATAAAAAGCCGAACGTCTGAAGGGATCTGAAAAACGTGGTGCCGCCCTGTGCTCGCATCTAGGACGATGAGGCCATCGGTCTTTCCGAATCCAACGACCGTTTGATCTAGCAATCCACACGGAACCCCAACATACCGGTTTTCTGCCCGATGACTGAGCCCAACTAAAGCGCTGGTGGGAAGATCATGCCCCAGTAACTCGTTGAAAGCCAGCGCTGTAGCCATTTCAAATGCAGCACTACTAGAAAGTCCTTCGCCCGTTGGAATAGACGAAGAGACAACCATGTCAAATCCATTTTCAATGGAACCCAACATTCGGAATTCGTCGAAGACGCCCAAAGGATAAGCCGTCCAATGCGGCAAATCGCCATTCGAATACGTGGAAACGCTTGTTTCAACTCGTTCGTCTTCATTCTGGCTGAATAGCCGAATAACCTGGTCGTCGCGCAACCGAAGGGCAACGTAGAGCCTTTTTTTAATGCAGGCACCGATAACCGTTCCACCGTTGTAATCGGTGTGGTTACCAATGACCTCCACCCGGCCTGGAGCCGAAGCCAGGGCGGCAAGAGAATGATTAAACTGGTCCTGAAAGACTTGACGGATATTCTGCATTCTTAAAAATCGCGTTTCCCCTTCAGAATCGCTATCGTTATTCCAAATGTTTTGAAGATTCGAGATAGTTGATTTCAAGGCACAACCAGTGCACAACTCGGTCGTATACTGCCGCCAACCTCGTCATTCTTAGCGTATGCTTTCGTATAAAACATTTGAATCTGAAAAGGGATCAGACTGGGTCGTGTTTGTACACGGCGCAGGCGGGAGTTCGGCAGTTTGGTTCAAACAAATTCGCGCGTTTCAGAAGGAATTTAATGTTTTATTAGTCGATTTACGCGGTCATGGCAGATCTGCCGCTTTTCACGGAGACGGATCTCGATATACCATTGATGCCTTAAGCAATGACATAATAGACGTCTTGGATCGGGCTAAAATCGAGTCTGCTCACTTCGTTGGCGTTTCCCTCGGCACCATCTTAATTCGCTGCATCATTGACACAGCTCCAGAAAGAGTAAAGTCAGTGATTTATGCAGGTGCAGTTGTAGGATTTACGGCTATTGCCCGAATATTGATCGTGACCGGACAGGCCCTTAAGTACATGGTGCCGTTCAAAAACCTTTACGCCACCTTCGCTTGGATCATCATGCCTGGAAAAAAGGCTGCAGAAGCTCGGCGCGTTTTCAAGCGTGAGGCCAAACGCGTTGCGCCAGAGGAGTTTAGGCGTTGGCTAATGCTTATTCCTGAAGTAAATAGAAAGCTTCGGAAATGGATGTCGGAAATATCAAATCCACGTTCATTGTATTTGATGGGTGGAAAAGATTACATGTTTTTGCCGCCGGCTCGGGCTGTGGTAAACAAAACGCCCAATTCAAGCATCCAGATCATTTCAGGAGTCGGGCACGTTTGCAATATCGAACGCCCGGATCGATTTAATGAAATTGCCATCGAGTTTTTACTTGCATAGACCGTTGTAATCGGTTCTTGGGCAGTGGAATTTTTAACCTTGAGGAATGTTTATTTCGATCTCGTCACGGTAAATGTGACCAAATCGGCCAACGAATTCCTTGCTTCATTTTCTGGCAATCTATCGAGAATCTGATGCGCTTCTGACGCAAAACTCATCATTTTCTCCGTCGCATAGGTGATTCCTCCATTTTCTGACACAAAGGTTGAGACCTCGCGGATATCATTTTTAGACTTTCCTTTCTTCCTAACAACACTCATAATCCGCTTTTTGTCGGTCTTTGAAGCATTGCTGAGGGAATAAATCAAGGGAAGGGTCATCTTCTTTTCCTGCAAATCGATTCCTAGTGGCTTGCCCACATCTTTAACTCCATAATCGAAGAGATCATCCCTAATCTGAAATGCCATTCCTAATGCCTGTCCGAATTCTTTGAATAATAGGACAGTGGATTCGTCCGCAGATGCTGAAGAGGCGCCACATGAGGTGCAAGCAGAAAGGAGGGATGCCGTTTTGTCAGAAATAATTTGAAAGTAGGTGGCTTCGTCAATGTCTAGTTTTCTAGCTTTTTCAATTTGCAATAATTCGCCTTCGCTCATCCTTTTGACGGCATCGGACACAATGTGTAAAAGTTGATAGTCTTTGTGATCCAACGCCAACAAAAGGCCCCTGCTTAGCAAAAAATCACCCAAAAGAACGGCGATTTTATTTTTCCAAAGTGCATTTATAGAAAACATTCCTCGTCTTCGATCTGAGTCGTCAACGACATCGTCGTGCACGAGGGTGGCGGTGTGAAGCAATTCTACGAGAGCAGCGCCACGGTACGTTGATTCTGATATACCACCCGCAGCTTTGGCAGAAAGCAAAACGAGAATAGGCCGCATCTGTTTACCTTTCTGGCGCAGCAGATACTGGATGACCTGGTCCATTAAAAAGACACGAGACCGCATTGCGCCACGAAAATAGCCCCTAAAATGCTCCAGTTCGGTATCGATGGGACGATGGATGCCTTTCAGAGAAAGTTTTCGAGCAGCAATATTAGTAACGGAAGAGATGGTATCGATTGTGGGCATAGATTCGAGATGCGGGTCAAGGGCGAGGCTGAGCCTATACGTTTTAGGCGAGTCTAGGTTTATTTGAATTGATAGTCAGTCCTTCGAAGTAGAAACAAGAAGAAGGGGACTCCGAAGATGGCTGTTACAATTCCCACAGGCAATTGCTGACCGGGTAGCATACTTTTTGAAAGTGTATCTGCAATAACCAAAAATAAACCTCCGGCTATCAAAGAACCGGGAAGGACGTATCGATGATTCACGCCGAGGACGCTTCTTACTGCGTGGGGGATGATAAGTCCAACGAAACCGATAGCGCCTGACATAGCAACAAGAGTACCCGTCACTAGCGCTGCAAGCACGATGAGGAGCTTTTTCACGGACTCCACCTTAATGCCCAAAGAACGGGCTGGTTCTTCTCCCACCAGCAGTGCATCCAGTGACCTTGAAATAGACATGAGGATGAGGGCAGCTAGTAAAGTCACACCCGTGGCAATAGGCAAATCAGCCCAGGTTATATGATCGAACGACCCCATCAACCAGAATAATACCGCTCTCATTTTATTGAGGTCAGGCGACGCGAACGTTACAAATGATGATATGGCCGCCATTAAGGAAGCCATGGCCACCCCGGCTAAAAGCAAGCGCGAAACGGAAAGGCTTCTTCCCGAGCGAGCCACTAAATAGACGATGGTAATGGAAAGAAGAGCCCCGATAAAGGCCGCAAACGTGATATCTAGCCTGGAAACCAAAAACGTTGGCAAAAATCCGAGGTAAAAAAGAGATGCCCCTGCAGACGCCCCGCTAGAAATACCCAATATATATGGCTCAGCCAGAGGGTTTCGCACTAGCGCCTGCATTGCTACGCCGATTATGGAGAGGCCGCCTCCCACGACAAATGCCGCCAACGCGCGTGGAAGTCTGAGTTGTAATACGATCTTTAGTACAGATTCGGAATCTGTCTGGGTAATCGAGAACAACTCGTTGATCAAAATTCTAAATGACGTTGCCACAGGGATATGAACTGATCCAAAAGCGATGGATAAGCTCAAAACGGGCAATACTGCCATTGAGAGGACGATTATTATTAAAGCCGGTCGTTTCATTGAATCAGGACATCGTCGATGAACAGCTCCGGATGTGCCTTCCGGGCCATAAGGTAAGCGGCTTCAACGTTGCGAGGTCCCGGTCGTAATATCAAATCTTGAGGTATTGAAAACACCTTGCCAGACTTAATCGCCGTTAGATTATTCCACGTCGGATGATGTTTCAATAGATCGGAAATTTCAAAACCATCTCCAAACGTTCCGAAAATGATTTCTGGATCTTCAATCAGAACCCATTCATCAGATAGCACCGGAGCTGGAGTGCTTAACGTTGAAGTCGCTGATCGGGCTCCAGCCCAGTCGAACAATTCTTGAACGTAGCTTCTGGGTCCAAAGGAATAACTGGTTGCATCTGATATTAAAAAAATACTTTTGGGTTTATACTGTAATCCGCTGGTTTTTGAAACCAATAGTTCTTTTGCTTCTTCCAGTTTTGCTTGCGCTTGGGCAGCCTCCTCTTCAGATCCAAGAAGCGATCCGGCTACGGCAATTGACTTAAATACGGCGTCCCAATTGCTTCCATCAAGGAAAAACACGTTGATGTTCAGGGCTTCAAACACTTTAACATGTTGCGGATCATTGACTTGTGAGGATGCAAATACCAAATCTGGAGACAATGCTACGATGGCTTCAAAATCCATAGGTAAAACTGAAAACCGTGGAAGCTGGCTGGTTTCACTTGGATCAGAGTCGACATTGCTAACCCCGACCAACTTGGAAAGACCTCCAGCAGCAACTACAATTTCAGATGCGCCAGGTGCAATCGTCACCACTCTGATGGGATGATTTTGAAGAGCAATGTTTCTTCCGAGCGCGTCTTCAATACCGACGGATTCACCTGATCTTTCGAGTGATTCCTTTTCCGCTGGATGGCACGAGGCCAAAAGGAAAAGGACAGCGATCAGTGAAGAGAAAAGTCCTTGACGGCAGTATGTCATAAAAGCGATTAGCAGAAAAAGTGATTCAAAGATAGCGATTAGGAAAGATCATCAGACATAATTGACTGTGAAATTCTTAGATTCCACCTAGATTGAAAACAAGACGGTTCACTTTGGTACAAGTATCTGTAGCTCCGGTCACGGAACGCAACATTCTTCCAGAAAATATTTTTGTGGTATTCAATCCTGCTGCTCAATCCGGCCGCTTGGCTGGTAGGGAGTTGGATGTTCGGTCTGTATTAAAACAGACGATTGGTCGGACTAAATTTGTTTCGACCACTAGGAAGGGCCATGCAAAGGAAATGGCGGCCTCTTTGCCGCCGTCGGTACAAATGGTTGTGGTGATAGGTGGGGATGGTACTGTTCATGAAGTAGCTTCTGGACTGGCAGAGTCTAATTCGCCGATTGGTATGGCCGTGATTCCAATGGGATCAGGAAATGACTTTGCGCGAGCAATCAAAATGCCCACGGATTGGCGCCGAGCAATTGAGGAGTTGCGGACGGCAAAGGCCATTAAAGTGGACCTTGGTCGGGTTAAATGGAAGGAAGAAGGGGTAGACTTTTTTGACTATTTCATCAACGCTCTTGGTGTTGGATTTGACGCACACTGCGCCAGTTTGGCGCCCAAGTTTAAAGGATGGCCCTTCGGGATTGGATATACCGCTTCAATCATTGCCGGTTTACGGTCATGGGTATCGAGCGGGGCCACGGTTTGGGA
>CALFHN010000063.1 GCA_937876355.1 uncultured Bacteroidota bacterium
CAACCGTTTAGATACAGGGTTTCATCATCAGAGGTCACCAGTTCATGGTATTCTATTCGAATTGTTGAACGTCCTCTCATCCAAGAGATAGGAATTCTACTAACCTACCCTGAATACACCCGCATTCCGCAAAAGCGACTTGATCCAAACGTGGGCGACTTCTCCGCTCTAGTAGGATCAACGGCACATATTACTTTGAAATTATCAGGCGCAGCGTCCGAACAAGGTTTCATCAAATTTGAGAGCGCGCGCAAGGTCGAAATGGAGATTAGTGGCTCCGTTTCAAATGCTCAATTTTCAATTCTTCGATCAGACAAGTACGAATTCAAACTCAGTACTTCCGATGGAATTGATAATATTGACCCCATACAATACAGCATCGAGACGATTTCCGATTCTTCGCCGTCTGCAACTATTCTTGCGCCTGCTCCCCTAGTTGACGTTCCCAACGACTTGCAAATAGGTGTTTTGGTTCATATCACGGACGATTTTGGCTTTCGGGACCTCGTGTTGAATTATCGGATGGCCGAGAGCCGTTTTGGAGAAGTTTCCGAAGTATTCGATTCCAAGCCAATTTCCTTGGCCAACGATCGGTTGCTGGACCAGGAAGTACCGTTTATATGGTCTCTCGGCTCAGATACCAACCTTGATCCTGTACCAGGAGATGTTATTGAGTATTATTTTGAAGTTCGGGATAACGATTCTATTTCCGGATTCAAAGCTGCCCAGACTCGGGTGCATCGTCTTCGGATGCCTTCCATCTCCGAACAATACGAGAGTCTCGACACCAAAAAAGACAATACCCAGCAGTCTATAGAGGACCTTCTCGAGAAGGCGAATGAAGCACGAGAACAATTTGAAGAACTAAAAGCTGACCTTCTTCAAAAACCAGAGGCAGATTGGCAAGATGAACGCATGCTGGAACAGTTGCAGCAACGTGAAGAAAACCTTGAAAACGCCGTTGACGAAATTTCTTCCCAAATGGAGGAAATTGCCGAACAGATGAGCCAGAACGAGCTCGTTTCTGAAAGCACGATGGACATGTTTGAGGAGCTTCAAAAAGTGGTCGAGGAAGTCCGTACTCCGGAGTTAACGGATGCGCTGAAACAACTTCAGGAAGCCATCGAATCCATGGACCTCAACCAAATGCAGGAGGCTCTTCAAAAATTCGATTTTTCAGAGGACATGTACCAAGATCGCCTTGAGCGGACACTTGATTTATTCAAGCAGTTTCGAGTTCAGCAAGACATGGATGAAATTGAAAAAAGGGCCCAAGATTTATCTGAAACTGAGAATAAGCTGGCTGAAGAAACGGCAAAATTGGAAAACGAAGAGAACGCCCCTCAAGATGCCTCTGGGGACAACAAACAGCCGCAGGACCGCGCAGAAGATTTAGCCAAGCAGCAAGAAATGGCGGCAGAGGAGATGAAGAAGTTAGAAGAAAAAATGGAAGAAGTGCGGGAACGCATGGAAGAGCTAAAAAATGCTCCGTCCGAGGAGATGAAAGATTTGCTTGAAGACACTCAGGACGAGCAAATATCGCAAAAAATGAATCAGAACGCTGATGAATTGCGAGAAAACGAGTTGCAAGAGGCGAAACAGGGCCAACAAAAAATGTCCCAGCAGTTGAGCCAGATGTCGGCTAAAATGGACGAAATGAAAATGAGCATGCAAGGGGCACAAATGCAGCTCAATATTGCCGCTATTCGCATGGCTTTAGAGGATGTACTAACCCTATCAAAACAGCAGGAATTACTGAGACTTGAAATAATTGACCTTTCTTCCGAGTCACCCCTGCTTCGGCCTGCAGCACAAACTCAGACCTATTTGAGCGAAGGACTAACTGTTGTCTCCGACTCTTTGCAGCAGATCGCAAAAGAAATCCCTCAAATGACTCGCGACATTCAGCAACGGGCTGGAGATGGCCTTCGAGAAATGAACGAGGCAACGGTTGCTCTTTCCGAGCGAGCTGCTCGCCGAGCTGGCGGTTTTCAAAAAGGTGCGATGACCAATCTAAATGAATTGGCCCTGATGTTATCCGAGCTTCTCAATCAGCAAATGAACGGTTCAGGTGCAGGTCAAAGCAATCAGTCAATGGAGCAGATGATGGAGCAGCTCCAACAAATGGGACAACAGCAGCAACAAATTAACCAGCAAATTCAGCAGTTACTCAACGACATGCAAGGGTCTCGTCTCACAAATGACATGACCGACAGACTTAAGCAATTAGGTAGCCAGCAAGAAAAAATGCGCAATGAACTGCGCCAAATGGCTCGTGACAAAAACTCTCGCAACAAAGTTTTGGGTGATTTAAACCGTATTGCTGACCAAATGATGGAATCCATAGAAGAGCTTCAACAAAATCATGTTTCGAGAAGAACGGTTGAGCGTCAAGAGCAAATATTGACCAGACTTTTGGAAGCGTCGCGGTCTATGCAAGAGAGGGGGAAAGACAATAAAAGAGAGGGGAAAACTGCGGAGGAAATCCTGAGAGTAAGCCCCGCTGACCTGCCTCCGTCGGAACGTCTGGAAAGGCTAAGGAAGGATCTTATTCGGGCGCTAGAAACTGGATATTCAAGCGATTATCAAGCCTTGATCCGTCGCTACTTCGAATTGCTTCAGCAAGATTCTGCAGAAGAAAGCAGCCTTAAATAAATCGGGACCTGATGTCGGAAGTTGGGATCCGGCAGGACTCCATTTTGCCAAACCACTTGTAGCGATTGTTAGCGATGAACCGATAAACGGCATCTCGAACAGGTCGAGGTATCACAATAAATCCGTAAAGCAGAGGCCAGGCACCGTTCAGTTTTCGGGCAATTCGTAGTGCAGCTTCAGAGTCGCGATACACAATATTTTTTTCTACGAGAATGATCGATTCCAAATAATTTTCTGACTGACCGGTTTTTTGCAGTACTTCACGCCCTTCTTCCGACTGTAATGCCCCAAATTTAAAATATTGATGCGCGTCTCTGTCTAGCACAAAATTGACGCTGGAATTGCAAAAGTTGCATACCCCGTCAAACAGTACAACTGCGGTTTGTGAGCCAATTTCATTCATATTACGTCATACGCTGAAGACAATTGGGTTGTTCACTTGTTCAAACTGTTCAATTTGAATTCAAATTTTAATGCGCTGAAAAGTTTTTCATTCATGATAAGTCCAAATCAAGTGCTCGAAGTGTTGAAAAAACAATCAGATATTGGTAAATTGAGTATTCCGTCATTCTCCGAATCAGATTCTACCACACGATTTCGGGAAAGACACATAACACCAATCGACCGGGAAGTGAAGGTGTTCCACAAACTTGCAGTCGCCTGCTGGGCAGCACGAGTTTCGCACTTCCTTACCTGGACCGATTGATTTTGCCCGTCAACACAAGTGACTAAGGTATGGCCAACGCGATGAGGATTCTGTTTATCACCGGTGAAGTTGCCCCTTTCTCCGATACGTCTGAGCTGGCAAAAGTGGTGCGAACGCTTCCCGAAGCTCTTCACGAATCAGGAAAGTTTGAGACACGAATCATGATGCCACGCTACGGTACAGTTAGCGAGCGAAGAAACAGGCTTCATGAAGTGATCCGATTGTCTGGTAGCGAAATCCAGTTAGGCGAAAGAACCGAAACATTACGGGTTAAAGTTGCCTCCATTCCAGGGATTCGTTTGCAAGTATATTTTATGGATAACCCATACTACTTCAAAAGAAAAGGCATTTTTGCGGATCGACAGGGCGAATTTTTTGAGGACAACCTTGAACGTTCTGCTTTTTACGCCCGTAGCGTCATTCGTACGATCCGCAATTTGGGATGGCAGCCGGACATTGTCCATGCTTTTGGCTGGCTAAGTGGAATGGTTCCTTACGTACTGCGTACAGAATTTGATGACGACGAGTTGTTTAAAGATTCAAAGATCGTTTACACACCTGAATTAGTGGACTTTGATCTTCGTTTTACAGAAAAATCTTTTGATTCATTGAGTATGGCCCGTCATGAAATTTTGATCGGAGGTTCTCCGGTAGATGCGGGAAAACATTTTTCAGATGCAACAATTTTCCCAGCGTCGATGGCTGATTCCTCTGGTAACCCGTGTTTTTCTGGTCAACCAGAACAAGAGATGGATGAAGCAGTAGCCGTTTACGAAAGTGTTCTTTCAGGAGTAACAGTATAATTGACCTTTTGACGAATACACTAGGAAGTACCCCAAAGGGTAGAAACAACGGCCATTTCTTGAGCATACTACAAGACTGAGGTTCGCCAAGATTAAGTCATTAGATATTATGCTTCATACACTGACGATTCATACGAAATAGCATATCACGTACGTTGTGCTTTAACAGCTTTCACCTTTTTTAGCTTATTGGATGTATAACCTATTTTGGTCCAAACAACGTTTCGTTGTCCCACTTCTGTCCCTTTTAATATTGTCTGCGTGCGACGACCCTTCCCCGATTGGTCTAAATCTAGTAGATTCTCAATCGGGAGATACTCAAGTTACCGAGTTCGCTCCTTCTTTTGCCGGTCATTCCAACTTTGGTGATGTGACGGGCGGTACAAATATCACAGGGGCAGTTAGAACCTTATTCGGTACAGTTTCAGATCCCGTAGTTGGCCCCTTCTCGATGACGGGCTACATGGATTTCATTAATAGCAGCAACGTTTCTTCTGAGTTTAGGGCAGCTGCCGTTTCGTTTGCGGATTTAGAACTTAATCTTGATTATATCTACGGAGATACGTTAAATCCTGTAACCTTAGATATATATGAAATTGGAGCTGATTGGATTTCAGAGAGTGGGCGTGCTGATTCGTTTCTAGATGCACAATCCCTTGTCACTAGCACAACGGTTATGCCAGAAAAAGGAGTTTTTCACATTCCTCTTCCTTCAACATGGATTTCCGGAAAGGACGCTGTCCTTCGCAGTACTACGTTCGTGGACGAATTTCACGGATTTGCTCTTCGTGCCTCTCAAGGAAGTGCTGTTTTAGGAGTGCATTTCAGTGGATCTTCGCTTCGGGCTTCGTCCGTGCCCGGTGACACGGTAAATTTTTCACTTTCCAAGGTTCTCTCAGCGTCTTCTTTTGTTAGTGATGCAGCAAATCCGGAGTATTTATCCCTGAGAGACGGCGCGGCAGAGACTATATCCCTACGGTTTCCTTTCGAAAGCAAGGATTTTGGCGAAGCTGCATTTCATCGGGTAATTATTCGCTTGAACTCCGCCGATGTTAGCAGTCTTTATCCTGTGGGATTTGAAAGATCAAATCCAATTGCAGTTGGTTTACGGGCCGTTGCGGTAGATGAAACTACCAGATTGAACATAATTGTGGGAGAAATCGCTGAGAATGGTACCATTTCGTTCGATTCAGCGACCCTAGCCAACGTTGTTCAAAGCTCAAACCTTGCTAATTCAGGCCTAGATCGATTTGAGCTCTATTTCCCTGTCGAGTCCAATACTGTTGGGATAATAGCATTTAAGAAAGGCCTCCCAGCAACTTTTGGCCCTCGAGCTGTCATTACTTATACGTCCCTCAATTGAGACTATGAATTTTCCCAACGAATCCCGGACGTATGGCATGCGAATAAACCTCATTATCTGTCTAGTGTTGATGATTGGAGTAGTTGTCCCTTCCACTGCCAACGCCCAAAGTCAAACGGACGGTTCGATATATTCTCGGTTTGGCCTGGGCCTACGTCAAAGCTTCACCTCATCTAAAAATCAGGCGATGGGCGGAGGCGGCTTGGCATTATCGTCCTCACAGTATTTAAACACGTCCAACCCTTCATCGTATAGTGACCAATATCTTACCCGTTTTGCTGGCGGATTGACCTACGAATCTATCACCGCAAGCTCAGACGGCTCTCCGTCAGGCACGTTAGCGGCTAGTTCTTTGTCGGGAGTAAATTTTGGATTCCCCCTGAAGTCGAATGTAACTGGTGTCGGGTTCTCTTTTGCGCCTTATAGCCGGGTAAGTTACCGAGTAGACGTTGAGTCGACGGTTATTTCCGACCCAACCACTGGTACTGCTTCCCCA
Source organism: uncultured Bacteroidota bacterium (assembly GCA_937876355.1). GTDB lineage: Bacteria > Bacteroidota > Rhodothermia > Rhodothermales > UBA10348 > UBA10348. The sequence continues at coordinate 6,024 of CALFHN010000063.1, forward strand.
TACGTTACCAGCTTCAAGGGAAATGGCGGACTTCAGAGTCTAACCGCAGGAATAGGCCACAGAGTCAATAACCGTCTGTTTCTTGGAGCAAGCATAGACTTTATTTTTGGTATTCTTGAGGAATCTCAAAACACACTATTCAATTCAGCTTTATATACCGACCGTTCGAGTGTTGGATCGACTCGAATGAGCGGCATTTCGACTACCGCAGGATTTAGATATGTGGTTCCGGGAATGCCTGCCAATCAAGGCCTGGTTCTAGGTGGTACACTCCATCTCCCGACGACTTTAAAGGCCACTCGTTCTCGCGCTCTGGTTAATCAACTGGATAGGGACACGTTAGGCACAACTTTAAGTGGGGATGTAAATTTGCCGTTTGGTTTTGGATTAGGTGTTGCATACCAACCCGTACCGAAATGGACACTGGTGGCTGACTTCGAATTTGAAAATTGGGGGGCTTTTGAAAGTGATCTAGACTTCCCGGGATACGAATCAAATGGTGATCCCAACACATCTAATCGCGTACGTGCTTCTGCAGGAGCTGAATTTTGGCCCGCGGCTCGAAACCCATTTGCCTCTTGGTCGTCAAGAATCGCTTACCGTCTTGGATTGTATACGGAACAGTCCTATATATCACCCTTTCCAGATGAAAATATACGCTCAATAGGCGTAACGGGAGGGCTTAGCATCCCATCCTTGATACCTGGCACGACAATTGACTTTAATTTGGACGTGGGACAGCGGGGTAAATCCTCGAATGGTCTCATACAAGATCGATACATTCGATTTGGATTAAACCTTAACTTTGGTGAACGATGGTTTGAGCGTCCGCCACTCGGTTAACACAAACTGATCTTTGAACGAAGTTCTTAACGGCTAACACCAGAAACGTTTTACGGTGTTTTCCATGTACTGCAAAATAATCGGAATTATGCGCAACCTCTATAAAAATAGATCTCTGACCTTGAGCAGTCTTCTGCTCCTTGGTGCCACCTGGAGTCTTATGGCATCTTTTAACACTGCCAGTGCACAGACTGCGTGTAACACGGACGACATTCCGATGAACTACAGTCTGTATGCTGAGGACTTCAAGAACGGTGGTTATGAATCCGCCCTTCCCTATCTACGCTGGATTCTGAATTGCGCCCCCGCTTATCCAACAAAGTCAGACCGTAATTTCAAACGCTACGTTGAGCTTTTTGAAGGATTGGCTAGTGCCTCTGACGACGCAACCGTGCGCCGGAGCTTTTTGGATAGCGCTCTAGTTGCTTATAACACGTTCCCAGAGAAAATGACATCAGCGGGCATTACTTATGAAATTTTTGATTGGACATTTAACAAAGCTCGCTTCCTTCAAGAACACGGTGAAGACATGGCCGACTTGCAAGGTGAGGTAGGACGCGTATACCTCGAGGCATATGAACTCGACCACTCTCAGCTGCAGAATTATTACATCAACTTTATCATCTACGATATGGTATCGAAAGACAATAAAGCCGATGCCGTCGAGTTTATGGATCGAGTTGAGGTAGATTATGCTGGAAATGCAGAAGTATTGGGCACCATCGAGTCTTGGAGAGGTCAATTATTTACTTCTCCAGGAGAACGCATTTCGTTTCTAGAAAGCCGAGTCGAAAAAGATCCTACTGATTCAGATTTGCAAGCTGAACTCCTTCAGCTTTATATGGACGAAAAAATGCGTGACCGAGCATACGAATTGGCGGACAAGGTCATGCAGAATACCCCAACTCCTCGGCTGTACAGAACGGTGGCGAAGATGCGTCTGGATGACGGTGACACAGTAGATGCCATCCGGCTGTATAATGAGTCTCTCGAAATGCCAGGTGGAGCAGACGCGGCCAAAGAGGTGTATTTTAATATCGGGATAGCACATCAGCAGGAAGGGCGCCTAGCAAATGCTAGAACCCAGTTTCAACAGTCATTTCGTGCCGATCCTACTTATGTTCAAGCGCTGATTGCCATCGGGGATTTGTACGTAACATCCGTTCAGGGTTGTGGCTCGTTTGAGCGCGAAGATCGCGCCGTTTACTGGCTGGCAGCAGACTATTTCGATCGAGCTGCAGGCACCTCCTCGCTTGAAGCTTTTAAAAGTCAAGCTAGAAATAGGGTATCCAGCATTCGACGTTTTTTCCCAACCGCCGAAGACAAATTTTTCAAAAGTTGGAACCCAGGCGACAAGTACGCCATCGATTACGGTTGTTATTCCTGGATCGGGGAATCAACCACTGTTCGATAAAAGGGTTGAGATTGTTTGTTGATTCTATGGAGGGCTGCGCTTTGCGCAGCCCTCCATTTTAATTTGAGTGACCTTTGTCGTGTAAAACCGGCGCCTCTGGTCAAATAATAGAGCAACCTAGAATGTTCAATCCCGAAATCCTTGCGAAATGTTAGTTGATCTATTGAGAGTCGACCTTTTCATGGCGACCTTTTCATGGCAACCTTTGCCTCATCACTCTTTCAGCACTAGACCTACAGCATAGCCCCATGTCCCTCATTTCCGATGTTCATGCCCGTCAAATTTTCGATAGCCGTGGTAATCCTACGATTGAAGTAGAAGTAATCACTGAAGAAGGTCATTTTGGACGCGCAGCCGTGCCAAGTGGCGCATCCACTGGCGAAAATGAAGCTGTAGAATTGCGAGATGGCGATGCCTCTCGGTATATGGGTAAGGGAGTTGAGCAAGCAATTGAAAACGTAAACGATATTATCGCCCCCGAACTTGAAGGCTGGTTCGTGACAGATCAGGTGGAAATTGATCAGCACTTGATAGAACTTGATGGCACACCCAACAAAAGTAACCTCGGTGCAAATGCCATATTGGGTGTTTCCCTCGCAGTTGCAAATGCAGGAGCCAACGCAACCGGTTTACCACTATATCGATATATCGGTGGCGCCGGAGCTCGGCAGCTTCCGGTCCCGATGATGAACATTATCAATGGCGGACGGCATGCAGACAACAGTGTCGACATGCAAGAATTTATGATCATGCCGACAGGTGCTTCTTCTTTTTCCGAAGCCCTCCGAATGGGATCGGAAGTGTTTCATCATCTTAAAACCGTTTTGCACGATCGTAAGATGAATACAGCCGTTGGAGATGAAGGTGGGTTTGCGCCAGACCTCGCTTCAAACGAGGAAGCCATCGAGGTCATTCTGCGAGCCATTGAAAAAGCGGGCTACAAGCCTGGAGAAGACATCTATATAGCACTGGATCCAGCATCTTCAGAAATGACAAAAGATGGTGGTTATTGCTTCTGGAAAAGCGATCCCGACAGAATTCGATCTTCAGACGAAATGGTTGCCTTTTGGGCCGACTGGGTCAAACGTTATCCTATTATTTCTATTGAAGATGCAATGTCCGAAAATGACTGGGATGGTTGGAAAAAGCTTACAGCAGAAGTTGGGCACAAAGTTCAACTCGTCGGTGATGACTTATTCGTGACCAACACAAAATTCCTCCAGAAAGGAATTGATATGGGTTGTGCCAACTCAATTCTTATCAAGCTAAACCAAATTGGAACCCTTTCTGAAACTCTGGAAGCCATAGAAATGGCACACAAAAACGGTTACACCTCAATTATTTCACATCGATCCGGTGAAACGGAGGATACCACTATTGCTGACCTAGCTGTTGCTGTAAACTCTGGTCAGATTAAGACGGGATCAGCCAGCAGGAGCGATAGAATGGCCAAATACAATCAACTTTTACGTCTAGAAGAACATTTAGGATTGGCAGGGGTGTATCCTGGCATGAATACGTTTCGATTTTAGTACCTTATCAATCGCCCTTTCCACTCAAGATCAATAGCCACTGGTGTATTGAAAAACTCGTAATGGCTTTTTCTGACTGGTTAAAACATGCTCTGGGTCGTTTCCGACGGGTAGTGATCGCTGCCAGTGGAATTGCTGTCATTGTTTGGTTTGTATTATTTGACAGCTACAGTCTGGTAACCCGAATTAGATTGCATCGTGAAAAGGCCGAATTAATCGAGAACAATACCATTTTACGAAATGAAATGGCTCGTTTAGACGAAGTGCTCTCGCGGGATTTGACGCCAAACGAAATTGAACGTATTGCAAGAGAAAAGTATTTTATGAGTCGCGCGGATGAAACCGTTTATACCGTCATTGATCCTCTCCAGAAAAAATAAGGTTGCATAGTCCCTCATGACAAGAAAGGCAATTGGCATTGATCTGGGCGGAACTACCATTAAAGCTGGATTAGTTTCAGAATCAACAGGATTAATTGAAGAGAATTCTATCCCAACAGGTGCCGAAGATGGCCCTGAAAAGGTTTTGGATAGAGTCGCAAGCCTCATTACTGAGTTTCGTCAGGGCAACTCAGATGTAGTTGGAGTTGGAATAGGAGCCCCCGGAGCTATTAATTGGGAACGCACAACCGTATCGGGTCCTCCAAATTTTCCAGGATGGCAAAGTGTTCATGTGGGCAATGCCCTTGCTTCTCGACTCAACAAACCAATTTTGACTCTTGTTGAAAATGATGCCAATGCAGCGGCGCTAGGGTCCGCTCATTATGGTGTTGGTCATAGATTTGATTCCTTCATCATGGTGACGCTTGGCACTGGTGTTGGCGGAGCGATCATCTATCAGAATAAAATATTCCGTGGAGCTACCGGAGCAGCCGGAGAGATTGGTCACATGACCATAAATTATGAAGGGCCGTTTGCCCGAAGCGGAGTTGCAGGTGCCATAGAGGCGTATTTAGGTCAGCGGTTTTTATCGAGGCATGCACGTTATAGACTGATGAATAAAAAGGATAGCCTCATGCACAAAATGGCGGAGGCTGACCTGCAAGGGATAACGCCTAAAATGCTTTTTGAGGCTGCTGAACTTGGAGATGAAGGTGCCAAAGAAGTATTGGCATGGGCAGGACACAAACTTGGGTGTGTTTTAGGGTCGGCTGTCAATTTGCTTGATATCAGAAAGATTGTAGTTGGAGGAGGCCTATCCGCAGCAGGAAATTACATTTTAGATGCTACCAGATCGACTTTAATTCATTACGTAACTCCAGTACTTCAAGGAGGACTTGAAGTGGTTCAGGAAACCCGAGGAAATGACGTAGGTATGCTTGGTGCAGGCCATCTCGTATTTCAACACCTGGACGAACACGGTATATCCCCTGACTGAGCGTACTTCAGCCTTGTATTGTAGTACATTTCGAAGGCCCTCCTCCCTGGTGCGTTGCTTTCGGTTATGCGTGTTTGTGTTTGTTGTCCTTCTTTCGACTTCTGTTGCTGAAGCCCAAAACTCATCGACCGAGGCAGATTCTTCTCGCACCACTCCCCTCTCGACCACCCCACCCAGCAGTGGATTAACTAGCCCCGTAGAATTTTCTGCGGTTGATTCACTCATATTTCGTCTCAAATCGGGCTCGAGGCTTTCAACATTACATGGAAGCGCAAAGGTTACCTACGACGGCACGATCTTAACGGCCCATGAGATCGACTTGTTAATGGCCGAGGAAGAACTTCATGCAAGAGGAGTCAGGTCCGATACCGGATGGGTCGGACGCCCGCAGATTATTCAGGGAGGCGATCCATTTATAAGCGACGAACTCTCCTTTAATTTAAAAACTCAGCGCGGAAGAATGGTCGCCGCTCAGACCCAATACGAAGAAGGTTTTATTCGAGCGGGTGTCTTGAAGGCCATGGAGGACAGCACCTTATTTATCAAAGACGGCTTGTATACCACATGTTCTTGTACAGAAGATCCTTCGTATTCCCTCCGATCAAATAAAATGAAAATGATTGGGCGCAAGTGGATTTACACTGGTCCTATCCAATTGTTTTTATACAACATACCTACACCCCTCTGGCTCCCCTTTGGTTTTCTACCGGCTCAAGACACAAGAAGAAGCGGTCCTCTACCACCGACTTATGGCGAAGACCAGTTTGGATTTTACCTCCGTGATTGGGGCTGGTACTTCTCCCTAAACGAGTACATGGATTTACAACTTCAAGGCGGGTTTTGGACACGCGGCAGTTGGGAATCAAAAACGATGTACCGATACAGAAAAATGTATGCGTACGATGGACAGGTTATGTTTGACTACGCCCGTTTTAGAAATGGAGAACCCGGCGATCCTGATTATTCCATTCGAAAAACCAGTGCATTTAGGTGGATGCACAATCAAACCATCGGTCAAAAAGCGTCCTTTAATGCAAATGTAAACATGTCTTCGTCTTCCTATTTGCAGGCCGTATCCCAGAATTATGACGACCGGATTCGGCAGGATCTACAATCCAGCGTAAAATTTAGCCAAAGGTGGACTGGGAAAAACCTAACTGTTCAAATGAACCAAAGGCAGGTCCTTTCGACTGGGGACGTTACGATGACCCTTCCTAGTTTGGCATTTTCACAAACCAGCTTTAAACCGTTTGCACGTCAGACTCGCCTACCAGGAACCAAGGACGGACTTCGGGACAAATTAACGGTCGGTTATAATTTCAATATGAATAACCAGTATCAGTTTCGGCCTTTGGAGGATTCAGAATTATTGGCTCGTGGAGACACGTTGGCAGCCGAGATCAATTGGTTTGACGCTCTTCTTTCAAAAGATGATTTTGCGAGGGCAACAGGAAGCAACCGTCAATTCGACATCAAGGCTTCGCATCGGATACCGATTTCGGCTCCATTTTCCATTAGACGAGTTCCTCTTTTGGGTGATTTAAACCTTAACGTCTCCCCATCTCTCTCGTACTCCGAAGACTGGTACTTGGAAACGGAAAGGCGCGAATTGAATGTTGATTCTACGGGGACAGATATCACATACGAGCCTGGGTTTTTTGCGCTTAGACAATTCAGTTCTTCCGTCTCGATGGGAACGACCTTTTACGGCCTATTTCCGGTGTCTGGGTTTGGATATCAAGGCATTCGTCACACGGTGCGTCCTCAAATTGGTTTTTCTTATAGACCTGATTTTTTTGGAGAGGGTTGGGGTAATACGCGTGATTACACGGACAAAAATGGTGAAAATATCGAATACGCGGTCGTTTCTGGCGTAGGAAGAGGGCGGCAACAAGCCCTTACTTTTTCACTGAGTAATATATTCGAAACTAAACGCATCCAAGCTGACTCTCTCTCAACCAGCAGAGGGACTGGAGCACTGCAACTCCTTAATTTGAGTGTTTCAACAGCGTATAATTTTGCCGCCGATTCGTTAAAAATGAACGATGTTAGGCTAAGTGCACGTACGCGAATATTGGGAAAGGTTGATATCAACCTAAGCAGTTCCTTTTCTCCGTATCAAGTGAACGAATTAGGACGCCTCGTTGATGATTCTTCCGTTTCATGGACTTCCCCATTAGGCAGAATGACATCCACGAATATTACCATGAGAACGTCTCTACGGAGCAAAAGGGGTGCTGGGGACCGGCCATTGACCACTCCAAGGGCGGGTTTGGTCCAAACCCAACCTGGATTCGGGGCTTCAAGTCTGGACGGATCATCTAACATTCTTCAAAACTCGTACGGACTTTCAACAAATACGGATTTTTCGATACCGTGGTCGACAACGCTAGACTTTTCGTACAGCATTACTAAAACTGGTATTTCGTCAATTCGTCGCGCCATCTTGAATGCCTCATTTGACCTTAGTTTGACTCCAAACTGGAAACTCGCGTCTCGAACTGGGTATGATATTGAGGCAGGTAAAATGGCGACTACCAGTCTCGTCCTATCCAGAGACTTTGAGTGTTGGCAAATGTCGTTCAACTGGGTCCCGTTTGGATTATATCAATCTTGGGGGTTCGACCTGCACGTAAAAAGTGGGCATTTACGCGATCTACTGCGAATTAGACAGCCAAAATCAGATGTCAAAAATCGATTTGGTGCTTTTTAGTCAGGTTTGACGAGGAATCGTATGGTTTTCCATCGAGCAAATTTTGCGAAATAGCAGGATAGGATCGAGAGAACGTCCCCTAGAGATCATTTTTCACGATTTGACTAGCCACTATCTTTACGCTCAAATGACTCGTATCAGGGACGTTATTGGTGGTTTTTACAACCAATTTTGTCCCTTGAACCATAAGTTCGATCTCAGTGATCATTCCTAAAAATTGTCGTGAAAGGACCTCTCCCTCGACGCCGCCCGATTCGACAACCTGGACGTGCTCCGATCGAATCGCAACCGCTTGTGACTCATTAATAGTAAGACCCGTGAACAACAGAGCATCCTTTGGATTAGTCAGGATGTTACTCCCCCCTAAAAAAGATGCCACAAAGGCAGACTCGGGTTCGTTATAGAGCTGCTTGGGCGGACCAACTTGGATTATCTTCCCGTTACGCATTACTGCGATTTGATCTGAAAGCGCTAACGCCTCCTCTTGATCGTGGGTAACATAGACACTTGTTAGTCCCAGACGGCGCTGTAATGCCTTCAATTCGATCCGGGTTTGTTGTCGCAGTGCCACATCCAGATTCGACAGAGGCTCGTCAAACAGGATCACGTCGGGCTCAATGGCCACCGCCCGTGCTAGCGCGATGCGCTGTTGCTGTCCACCAGATAGCGAGGTCACAGGTGTATTCAAGAACTCGCCCATGTCAACTCGATCTAGCGATTCTTTAACTCGGTTCTCGCGATCACGTGCCTTCATTTTTCGGACCTTCAACCCATATTCCACATTTTCTTTTACCGACATATGTGGAAACAGGGCATAATTCTGAAAAACCATTACCGTCGGACGCCGCCTAGCATCCAATCTTGTTACGTCCTCATCTCCAATAAAGACCTGTCCACCATCAGGAAACTCAAACCCTGAAATAATCCTGAGCGTCGTAGATTTACCGCAGCCACTCGGACCAAGAAGGGAAAAAAATGAGCCGGCGGGAATATCTAGAGATACGTTGTCCACCGCCAACAAATTCCCAAACCGACGAGATACATCGGATAACCTGACGGATTCTCCTCTATTTTCCGCTGTAATGGATTCAGTCACAGGTTACTCAGCCTATTAAACGAATTGGAAAATCAGGTAAAACACTCTCCAATGAAACTGCCCTTAAGCTACTAAAGCTTTATTGACTTTATCAGCAGCTTCTTGAAATAGAATCGCCGTTTCAACTTTTAATCCACTTTCATCGAGTATTTGTTTACCCTCTTCAGCGTTAGTCCCCTGAAGTCGAACGATCAGCGGTAGGCTAATTTGCACCTTGTTTGCGGCCTCAACAACGCCTCGTGCAACCTGGTCACATCGAACGATTCCGCCAAATATATTGACGAGAATGGCCTTGACCTCCGGGTCTTTGAGAATGATCCTGAAACCAGCTTCAACGGTCGTGGGATTTGCAGCGCCGCCTACGTCCAAAAAGTTAGCAGGCTCCCCTCCTGCCAATTTGATAATGTCCATGGTGGCCATTGCAAGACCGGCTCCATTGACCATACAGCCAACGTTTCCATCCAACTTGACGTAATTGAGACTATGTTCTGATGCTTCTACTTCTAGCGGATCTTCTTCATTTACATCACGCATCTCCGCCAAATCCTTGTGGCGAAATAATGCATTGTCATCAAGATTTAGCTTTGCATCAATCGCTAATACATCACCGCTTGTGGTGAGCGTCAAAGGATTAATTTCAGCAATCGAGCAGTCTGTTGCCTCATATGCAAGGTAGAGCGCCATTATGAACTTGACGGCCTTCTTAAATGCATCTCCTTCAAAACCTAGGCCGAAAGCAAGCCTACGAGCCTGAAACCCCTGCAATCCTATCATGGGATCAACCCATTCTTTTAGAATTAATTCTGGCGTTTCTTCAGCTACCTTTTCAATCTCCACGCCGCCTTCGGTGGATGCCATAATGACGGTTAGATTTGTCTGACGATCCAGCGTGATGCCGAGATAAAATTCTTTCTCGATGTCAACGGCATCAGCTATCAACACAGAACGGACCAATTGACCTTCCGGGCCCGTTTGAGGTGTTTTAAGCATCATGCCCAAAATGGCACTAGCTTTTTCCGATACCTCTTCTAAGGATCTGGCGAGTTTGACCCCGCCCCCTTTTCCGCGGCCTCCGGCATGAACCTGAGCTTTGACTACAAAAAGTTCAGCTCCCGTTTCCGCTTGCAGCTTTTTAGCAGCTTCAATTGCTCCATTAACGGTAGTTGCAAGAACTCCTTTTTGGACTGGAACGCCGTAGCGGGCAAGAATTTCTTTGGCTTGGTATTCGTGGACTTTCATGGATTCTAGAAATGCGTAACTTGAAGCTTTAAAACTACGATGCGTTTGAAGCATTTACTTACCATATTGGTGAACTCCGGACATATTCTCTGTTTCTTTTAGGCAACCGTATCTAAATGACCTACGATCTACACATTATTCGACGATTTCTTTCTGGCTATTTCGTGCTAGTGTTAGGTCTTATTGTGTTTTTTGTCATTCTACATTACGTGGAATACATCGACGACTTCATGGATCGTGGCGCCACAATGAAAGACGTTTTCTTGTTGTACTACCCCAATTACATACCGGAAATCGTCAGGCTCATTTCTCCTTTGGCACTTTTTATTTCGGCTGTCTTTTTAACCGGCAGGCTTTCTCAAAAACTAGAACTTGCCTCTCTAAAGTCGGCGGGAGTTTCTCTATATCGATTGCTCGTCCCCTTTTTGGTAGTTGGGGTTGTCGTCACTGGATATATGTTTTGGTTTAATGGCTGGATTGTACCCCAAACCAATCAAGTTCGACTCGCATTCGAACAAGACTATACCAAGGACGCCCAAGGACAGGCCGAATTTGCCAATATTCATCGCCAAAATGCACCTGGAAGTGTCATTTCAGTCAATTTTTACGAACGCAATTCCAAAACCGCAACCACGGTGACGATTCAGTCCTTCATAAATGGAGTGATGACGGAACGCATCGATGCAGATCGAATGACGTGGGTTGACTCCACTGCGTCCTGGAAATTGATTCAGCCCACGGTGAGAAAGTTTGACCTAGATGGAAACATGACCCAGATGGAATTGGCTCTCATTGATACAACGTTATCAATTCTGCCCAGAGACCTTGCTCGCACCCAAGGAGACGTAGATGCCATGTCAATTAGCTCAGCAAAAGAATATTTGGATTCCCTTCGCCGAACAGGAGCAAACAGGCTTGGCCGGCCCCTTGTCATGTATTACAGCAAGTTTTCCTATCCCTGGGCCAACCTGATTCTAATTTTACTTGCCGTTCCTTTGGCTTCCATTCGGCGACGAGGAGGTCAGGCCGTCCAACTTGGGATAGGGCTTTTTTTTGCTTTCATCTATTTGGCATTGATGAAATTAATTGAACCGTTCGGTTATGCCGGCACCATTTCTCCATTGGTCGCTGCCTGGGCGCCCCATGTTCTGTTCCTTATTTTGTCATTGGTTGTCATGTGGCGTGTGAACAAATAAAAAATCTTAGGCCTCCCCACCTGGGATTCCAAAATGAACTGCTGGGCCCTGTCCTGAAGATTCGCCGATATCCCCGTTAGCACGCTCAAAGCGTTCAATGTTTTCTGCCAAGGCCCGAAGGAGTCGTTTGGCATGTTGTGGAGTCACGATGATTCTGCTTTTTACCCGCGCTTTTGGCACACCTGGCATTACTCGGATAAAGTCCAATATAAATTCCTCAGAGGAATGGGCTAACATTACCAAATTAGAGTACGTGCCTTCTGCAATATCCTCAGACAACTCAATATTAAGTTGTGGACTGTTTGATGGGATGCCGTCTTTTTTGTCTTTCATAGAGATAACTAAAATTTAGATTTTGAATGCCCTGCCAGAGCTTCAATTAGATCACTTTTTGTAATAATGGAATAACTTCCTGATTCTGTCCGAACTAGAACAGCGCCAGGTGCTTCTTTCATAAGGGAGGTTAGGCCTCCAAACGGCGTATCCAAATCCACTATTGGAAACGGTGGCCCCATGGCTTCGGAAACAACGGATCCTCTTGAATTTGGCTCTTCAATCAATTTATTGAGTACCACCGATTCTGTAACGCTTCCAATTACGGAGCCGTGATCGATCACCGGAAGTTGAGAAATTCCGCGTTCTACCATCCGGTCAATAGCCGTTTGTAATGTATCACTTGGTTTAACAAACACGATTTCTGAATTTAAATGAGACTCGGTAACTACGTCTGCTGCACAGAGTTCGTGCTTGTCATCTAAAAATCCATGGCTTCTCATCCAGGTGTCATTGTACGTTTTTGACAGGTATCTAAAGCCGGTGTCAGGTAGTAAAATGACTACAATATCTTCTTTTGTTAACGTCCCAGCATGTTCCTTAAGCCACTTCCTCGCACCCGAAACAGCTAAACCACTTGTTTGCCCCACAAACAAGCCTTCCTGGCGAGCCAATTTTCGCGTCATAACCATATTTTCCTTGTCGGTGGAACGCACGTAATGATCTACTTGGTCAAAATCCATATTCAGCGCTAGAATATCTTCTCCTGCACCCTCGGTTAAATACGGATATATTTCAGCCTGGTCGAATTCGCGGGTATGAAAATACTTGTGATAGACTGATCCAAATGTATCTACTCCAACAACTTGAACGTTGGGGTTTTGCTCTTTCAAATACTTTGCAGTTCCAGATATGGTACCTCCCGTACCAGCAGATGCAACGTAGTGAGTGATTTTACCTTCTGTTTGCTCCCATATTTCTGGTCCAGAGGTCTGGTAATGTGCTAGCGCATTTGCGGGGTTATCATATTGATTCAAATACACCGAATTCGGAGTCTCTTCCGCCAACCTCCTAGAAACTGAATAGTAGGATCGAGGGTCTTCTGGAGCGACGTTAGTAGGACATATCAATACTTCAGCTCCCAACGCGCGAAGTACATCTGCTTTTTCAGGGCTTTGTTTATCAGTGGTCGTAAAAATGCATTTATAACCCTTCGTTATCGCAGCGAGAGCCAGTCCTGTGCCGGTATTGCCTGAGGTGCCCTCCACAATGGTTCCTCCCGGCTTTAAACGTCCATCTTTTTCTGCTGCTTCGATCATAGCAATTCCAATCCGGTCTTTGACAGATCCTCCTGGGTTAAAAAATTCGACCTTGGCCAGTACGGTACAAGGCAAGTCTGAAAACAATGTATTCAGGCGTACCAAGGGCGTATTTCCAACTGTCTCGAGTATCGAGTTATACCACATATTGTCGAGGATTGTTATAAATGATCGATAATTCCAGAGAAAGGAGTAAAAAGACGCAAGACAGACTATTTTGCTCTATTCCTTCTTTGAGATAAGGTACGATTTTAGTCGGCCAGACGCTTTATGTATTCAAAGAAGCGCGTGAAACACACGAAACACCCTGACGATCCTTTCTATTACTTGAATGTCAGATTATTCTTCGCCTGCCGGTATGATTGAGCCCGAGTTACTAGTGGCTACGTGCTCCGCCGATGGTGTTATTTTGTCCAGAAACTCGGCTTGGTCCGGACTTTTGGGAGAAAGTCAGGATATATGGGCCAACTTGCAAGCTGAAGATGCGGACATCGCGCGTCAAAACTTGAAAGAGGCTTCGCACGGTTCTCTAGTCACTCACGCCCTCTTTATGGTTGAACGCAAAGACCGAGATATCCCAGTACCGGTTTTACTCCACTTCATTCCCGTTCAGGATAATAGCACCTCGAGGTCTTCATCCGTTGCCATTTCAGGGGAAGTTCTATCAGAGCCTTCGACTTGGACTGAGAGTCAAACCCATCGACATCGGATGGAAACGCTTGGCCGTATGACCATGGGAATGGCTCATGACTTCAACAACTTACTCAGCGGAATCTTGGGCCACATTGAGCTCTGGAAAATTGAAGGATCCGAACATGCAGATCATCATCTGACAACCATTGAGCAAGCAGCCCGTGATGGGGCTGAACTTATTTCAAAAGTCCAGCGATACATTCGTCAAGAAGTTCGCACTACGTTTGAACAAATCGACCTCACGGCTTTGGTTTCTGAGTGTATTTCTTTCACCAAACCCTATTGGTACAACGAACCTAGGCGCCAAGGGATCGAAATCTTGATATCTTCTAACCTACGGGAATTGCCGCCGATTGAAGGGTCCGCTTCTGAGCTCAGGGATGTGCTGGTAAATTTAATACTAAATGCTGTACACGTGTTGCCAACGGGAGGCAGGGTGGTATTTAATGCGCATTCGAAAAAAGACTCTATGGAGTTACAGGTTTCGGATACGGGGACGGGGATGTCCAGCGAGGTCCAAAAACGAGTATTTGACCCGCTTTTTACCACTAAAGGCGACCGCGGCACCGGGATGGGATTAGCAGTTGCAGCTGGCATCCTCCGAGAACACGGCGGCTCAATTTCGGTGACGTCCGAGCTGGGCACAGGGTCAGTTTTTACGCTCAGTTTTCCACGCGTTTTGACCGAAGTTGTACCCGTTTTTAATAGTGTCACCCACCCTATTTCGAAATCATCCAAGCGCATATTGGTCGTGGATGACGAGGAAATGGTCAGGAATATCATCAGTAAATTGTTGACCGTTCGAGGACACGAGGTTACTTCTGCTTCTTCCGGACCCGAGGCGTTGAGTTTTGTCAAACCCAGAATTTTTGATTTTGTGATCACCGACCAGGGAATGCCTGAAATGAGTGGTCGCGAGTTTGCCCATCAAGTCCGGAAAATTGATCCCACTATTCCGATCATCCTGCTTACTGGCGATACTGACCTTCGCGTTGATTTAGGAACGATTAATCGGGTTATGACAAAACCGTTCAAAATAAATGAGTTGGAAGCAGCGATGTCCGAGCTCTCGTAGCGGATCATCTCATATACCGACAAGTTGTCAGCAATACTTCTTTGGCTTGGTTATTGAATCGCACTAAATCCAGATCAGAAAACCCGATCCCACTTAATAATTACATGCTGCAGGAACTGGAATTTTTGTTAGACGACGACTTGGAACAGAGTATACCGCTACCGACAGCGGATGAAGAAAAGGAAATGAGTTTGTCCGATGTTCCGGATACGCTTCCCATTTTAACACTTCGAAATACCGTTCTTTTCCCTGGAGTGGTCTTGCCCATTACCATAGGCCGAGATACATCATTAAAATTGGTAAAAGATTCCTTTGGTGAAGATCGGCTCATTGGTGTTGTAGCCCAAAAAAGCTCCGAAACGGAGAATCCGACACCTGCGGATTTGTACGAATTTGGAACAGTTGCCAGTATTTTGAAATTGATCAAAATGCCGGACGGAAGCAAATCCATTGTTATTCAAGGCAAACGCCGCTTTACCATCACCCAATTTGTAAAAGAAGAGCCTTATTTCACCGCACGCGTTCAGGCTGTGGTAGAGGATCTTTCTGGTGCTGAAATCGAAGTCCAGGCAAGGATGCGTTCCATCAAGGAATTGGCCATTCAGATCGTCAATTTATCTCCGAATTTGCCGAGCGAAGCTGCATACGCCATTCAAAACATAGATTCTCCTGCCTTTCTCATTCATTTCATTGCCTCCAATCTTCAGATTGAGGTCTCAGAAAAACAACGCTTGCTAGAAACGTTGCCTCTTATTGAGAGAGCAGAGTTGGTCATGGACCATCTGAACCAAGAACTCCAAGTCCTTCAATTATCGGAAGAGATCCGGTCCAGAGTCAAGACAGACGTCGATCAGCAGCAGCGCGAATATCTTCTTAGACAACAGCTTAAGGCCATTCAGGAAGAACTGGGGGAAAGCGAAAACGATGCAAACGACGTCCGTGACTTAAGAACAAGAGCTGAAAAAAAGGCGCTACCAGAGCACGTTCGAACTGTTTTGAAAAAAGAGTTGGAGAAGCTGGGACGCTCAAATCCAGCCTCCCCTGACTATGCCGTGACAAGAAATTATGTCGATTGGATCCTTGATACACCCTGGATTGACTACTCTAAAGACAAATTGGACATTGTCCGGGCAGGCAAAATTTTGAACGAGGACCACTACGGCCTCGAAGCTGTGAAGCAACGAATTTTGGAGTACCTAGCGGTTCTCAAGCTCAAAGGAGATATGAAGGCCCCTATTTTATGTTTTCATGGGCCACCAGGCGTCGGAAAAACTAGTTTAGGAAAGAGTATTGCTCGCACACTAAACCGAGAATTTGTCCGAATGTCTTTGGGCGGCATCCGAGATGAGGCTGAAATTCGCGGCCACAGACGTACGTATGTGGGCGCCATGCCAGGTCGCATTATTCAAGGAATGAAAAAAGCAGGTACGGCAAACCCTGTTTTTATGCTTGATGAAATTGATAAGCTTGGGTCAGATTTCCGAGGAGATCCTTCTTCCGCTCTATTGGAAGTGTTAGATCCTGAACAGAACAACGCCTTCAATGACCACTATTTAGAGGTCGATTACGACCTTTCGAACGTTTTATTTATCGCCACCGCCAATTATTTGGATCAGATTCCGCTTCCGTTACGAGACCGGATGGAAATGATAGAGATCAATGGATATACCCAAGAAGAAAAACTGGCCATTGCAAAACAGTATCTAGTACCTCGTCAAATTGAACGAAACGGGTTGACAAAAAGTCAATTGACATTTGCGAATGCCTCGCTAAAGCTGGTTATTGATGGATACACAAGAGAATCTGGGGTTCGTCAACTTGAGCGAACCATCGGTTCTGTGGCTCGTGGCGTGGCCAAAAAGGTAGCCATGGACGAAATAGAGTCTGCAAAAATTGAAGCAGCGGACGTTGAATCGTATTTGAAAGCTAGAAGATTTTTCTCGGATGTGGCAGAAAGAACCGAGGTGCCTGGGGTTGCAACCGGCTTAGCCTGGACCCCCGTTGGAGGCGACATCTTATTTATCGAAATATCGGCCTCTAGAGGGTCTGGCCGCATGATTTTAACTGGCCAGCTTGGCGATGTCATGAAAGAATCGGCTCAGGCAGCACTTTCATACGTGAAAGCCAATGCAGCGGAATGGGGAATTCCATCTGATGCCTTCAAATATTGGGACTTACATGTACACGTCCCGGCTGGCGCTGTACCTAAAGACGGCCCTTCGGCAGGAGTCGCCATGCTTTCCGCATTGGTTTCGATTTATACTCAACGCCGAGTCAAGCACAACGTCGCCATGACTGGCGAAATAACCCTTCGAGGTTTGGTCTTACCAGTGGGCGGTATCAAGGAAAAGGTCTTGGCTGCCAAACGCGCCGGGATCAAATCAGTAATTCTACCTGAAAAAAATCGCAAAGACGTTGAAGAAATTAAACCTTCTTCGCTTAAAGGTTTATCGGTTACCTACATAAAAAGGATGGAAGATGTGATCGAACTTGCTCTTCAACCTAAAGTGCTAAACAATCCAGCAAAATATTTTTCCATTCCTGAAAGCGAAAAACCAGGAGCTTCCAAACATGCGAATGGACTACAGGCAGTTGAGGTTGTTGCTTAACCTAGTTCATACGTAAGCGCCCTTGGTTCACGCGGTTTGGTATTCTTCAATTGAGCTTGTTTGATGTTTCTTCCAAAATAACGGCATCTTTCGCTTCTTTTGAAGGCATATCCGACCCGTCTCCCTCATTTTCCTCATTTCCCTCATTGAGTCCACTTTGAAATGCTTTCTCAGCCTCCGCCCAAATACCGCTTAAGGTGGAGAATGTATAATCAATCGCACGTTCTGCGATCTTGTAAGCAGTCCCGGCTATAAACACCGCCTTACCTGCTGTATTCAAATTGTCGTATTCGACTAGCTGTTTTTTTTCGTTCTCTGAATCCATCCAGCAAAAATAGGCACGGGCTTTGAAATATGGTAATCCAGATTCTAAGCGGATGTTTAATCCGTTGAGTTTGGTCCTTATTTTTTCGCGCCAGGCGTTTTCTTAGGCGCCGCTTTTTTAGCTGCTTTCTTTTTGGGGGCAGCCCGTTTCGATGTTCCTTTGCCTGCTGGCGCTTTTTTCTCTGCGGCGGCCTTTTTAGTGCTGGCCTTTTCTGCGCCGGCCTTCTTATTTGCGGTTGGCTCAGATGCCGTACCCGTTCTCTTTTTCACTTCCTCTTTTGCTTCGGCAAATGCATCGGACATGATGCTCGAAAGCGTTTCAACCGCATCTTCAACACAGTCAATTACTGCTTTTGCGGTTGATTCCAGAAGAAAAAAAGCCTTTTCATCTACGTGAAGGTCATCAAATGCTTCTCGGGTAGATGAGTACTCCTCAGTGCGACTGTTCTTTTTTTTTGTCATCGTAATAATCAGGTTCAGAGAGACAGATTAAAAGGAATTAGACGTATGGCTCATGCCGATGTTGCGGTTTTTCGTGTAAGTTGTACAATCGCTTAAACGCGTAGCGGGGCGGCCCGAAAGGGCCGCCCCGCTACACTCTAACTATTAAATCATAACTCCCATCCCCTTCGCAATTTTCAAGTCGATTTAAACCGATTTGGTAAACTGCGTTGGCAGACAACTAATTAGCCGCTACACAAGTCTGCGCGCGCCATGCAACACGCCCCATGCTAGGCGCGCCATGCTGCGCGCCCCATGCTAACCTTGGAGCCAGAACAAAAGAGTTATTTCCTCTGAGCAAGGTTGGCTTGTGCTGCCGCAAGGCGCGCAATCGGTACACGGAACGGAGAACATGAAACGTAATCCATTCCAACTTCGGAGCAAAAATGGACAGACCGAGGGTCTCCTCCATGTTCTCCACAAATACCAACTTTTAAGCCTTCTTTTACCGAACGTCCGCGCTCGGTGCCGATGCGTACAAGTTGCCCGACTCCAGCAATATCCAACGATTGAAACGGATCTTCAACCAGAATTTTAGAATCCACATATTCTGGCAAAAATGTACCCGCGTCGTCACGACTATATCCAAATGTCATTTGAGTTAAGTCGTTGGTACCGAACGAGAAAAACTCGGCTTCTTTTGCTATTTGATCAGCAACCAAACAGGCTCGGGGAATCTCGATCATAGTACCTATGAGGTACTCAACTTTTGCACCCATTTCAGCAAACACAGTGTCCGCTGTAGCTCGAATAATAGCCTTTTGATTTACAAACTCTTCGACCGTGCCAATAAGTGGAACCATTATTTCTGGCAACACCTTAATACCTTTTTGAGTCAACTCTACGGCTGCCTCAATGATGGCGCGAGTTTGCATTTCCGTGATTTCCGGATAGGTAATTCCTAAACGGCAACCGCGATGGCCAAGCATGGGATTAAACTCAGCAAGAGCATTAACTTTGGCTTCCACTACATCGTAGGAAACGCCCATTTTATCCGCCATATCCTGTTTGTCTTCTTTGCTGTGAGGCAAGAACTCGTGCAGGGGTGGATCAAGTAATCGGACCGTAACAGGTTTTCCTGCCATGGCTTCAAAAATGCCGGTAAAGTCTGCTTTTTGAAAAGGAAGCAGCTTGGCAAGAGCTTTAACGCGTGCATCTTTGTCTTTGGCTAGAATCATTTCCCGAACGCGATCGATCCGTTCACCTTCGAAGAACATGTGTTCTGTACGACAAAGTCCAATTCCTTCTGCACCAAACTCAATAGCCTTTCTAGAATCGGCAGGTGTATCCGCGTTTGTACGAACACCCATAACCCGGAAGGTGTCAACCCAGCTCATAAACTGGGCAAATTCGCCAGTCAATTCTGGATCAACCAGTCCTTGAGCACCAAGAATGACCTCGCCAGTAGAACCGTTAAGAGAAACCCAATCGCCTTCTTTAACGGTAACTGTTCCGTTTGAAAATGTTTTTGCAGCGTAATTAATTACAATTTGGCTACATCCAGCTACGCAGGGCTTGCCCCATCCGCGGGCAACAACGGCCGCATGCGACGTCATCCCACCACGAGAAGTTAAGATCCCTTGAGCGGCATCCATCCCTCCAACATCCTCTGGACTTGTTTCAATACGTACCAAGATGACTTTTTTACCAGCAGCAAAAGCCTCTTCGGCGTGATCTGCAGAAAAAACCACTTGACCAACCGCGGCGCCTGGCGAAGCAGGCAGCCCTTTGGCAATAACGTCGGAACGATATGCCGTAACATCCTTAAATCTTGGGTGCAGCAGCTGGTCAAGATGACCTGGCTCTACTAAATCACGCACCGCAGATTCAATACTGACCATTTCCTCACTGACTAGATCTACGGCAATTTTAACGGCCGCAGCACCCGTTCTTTTTCCGCTACGAGTCTGCAAAATGAACAGGTTTCCTTCCTGAACAGTGAACTCAATATCCTGCATGTTGAGGTAATGACGCTCAAGAGTCTGCGTAACCGTTACAAGCCGCTCATACGCCGCCGGAAATTCCGACGCCATTTGAGAGATGTCCTCAGGCGTACGAATACCAGCCACAACGTCTTCGCCCTGAGCGTTAACTAGAAACTCGCCGTAGAGTTTGTTTTCACCAGTCGAAGGGTTTCGCGTAAATAGCACACCTGTACCACTATCAGAGCCCATATTGCCATATACCATGGCCTGAACGTTGACTGCAGTACCAATGAGGCCAGAAATTTTATTAATCGAGCGGTATTTTTTAGCGCGATCCCCGTCCCAAGATCCAAAAACTGCATTAACAGACAGTTTTAGTTGTTCAAACGGATCGGAAGGAAATTCAAATCCAGCGTGTTTCTTAAATATCGCCTTGTATCGCCTAACGAGTTCTTTTAAGTCGTCGCCAGACAAATCTACGTCATTTGTGACGCCTTTTTCGACCTTAAGAGCCTCAATAGCTTCTTCAAAATACTCGTGATGAACGCCCATCACTACGTCTCCGAACATATCGATAAATCGACGATATGCGTCGTACGCAAACCGAGGGTTACCGGTTTTTGCAGCGAGTCCCTCAACAGCAGCATCATTGAGTCCAAGGTTGAGAACCGTATCCATCATTCCAGGCATGGATACTGCAGCGCCACTTCTCACCGACACCAGGAGTGGATTTGACGGATCTCCAAAGCCGGCCCCCATCTGGCCTGCAACAAAAGAAATACCTTCTCTTACCTGATCTTCAAGACCTTCTGGCCATTGACCTTCATGGTCGCTGTAAAATTGGCAACTGTCCGTGCTGATTGTAAATCCCGGAGGCACCGGAAGTCCAATTGAGCACATTTCGGCCAGATTTGCTCCTTTGCCCCCAAGATGGGCTTTCATGGTCTTATTGCCGTCGGCAACGCCGTCGCCAAATTTAAAAACCAATTTGTTCATGGTGTTCATCTGAATAATATAAAAGGTATTGATTGATCCAAATCCATCTTCAGTTAGCCTGATTGGAGGTCAGTTGACCCTAGGCGATTACGTAATAGGGCCATGAAGAGCCCATCATTTTATGATTTCACCAAATCCGAATCCTAGTCAAGATACGTTTTCTGAAGATGCCCTATACGAGGTGAACATCTAAGAAATCATTAAACAGTAGTTAGGAACTCTTCTCATCATTCGGAACGCAAACGGATAACGAGCGTGTGAGGGGTCACTTAATTTATTGTCCCAACGCTCGCTTGAGCCCTCTACAATTAGTTACATGAAGCGACTTGTCGTCGTAGAATCACCAACAAAAGCTCGTACTATTCGAAAGTATCTTCCTGCTTCATACCAGGTTGAAGCCAGTATGGGACATGTTCGGGATCTACCCCCCTCCGCTTCACAAATTCCAGAGAAGTATAAAAAGTCTGGTTGGTCAAGACTTGGCGTCAATGTAGAGGAAGACTTTTCCCCATTGTATATCGTCCCTACTGACAAGAAAAAAGTTGTCAAACAACTTAAAGATGCACTGAAAGATGCAGACGAGTTGTATATCGCGACGGACGAAGACCGGGAAGGGGAATCAATAGGATGGCATTTATTGGAAGTCCTGAAACCAAAAGTGCCCGTGCGCAGAATGGTCTTCCACGAAATCACCGAAACCGCGATTCTGGAAGCGCTTGAAAATACGCGGGAAATGGATACCAACTTGGTAGAGGCTCAAGAAACCCGACGGGTTCTGGATCGATTGGTTGGATATTCTATTTCTCCTTTGCTTTGGAAAAAAATCGCTCCGAGGCTTTCTGCCGGCCGTGTCCAAAGTGTTGCCGTTCGTCTCATTGTAATTCGCGAAAAACAACGCATTTTATTTATTCCAGCAAGCTACTGGGGTATTTCTGCGTTGCTGGGTGCTGCAGGCGGGGGTGTTTTTGAAGCAAATATGGCCCGTACTGGAGGACTACGACTCGCTACCGGCAAAGATTTTGATGACAACACTGGCCGCTTGAATAGCGGAACTGTAGATGGCAAAGATTGTGTTGTTCTAAGCGAACAAAAAGCCAAATATCTAGAAAAGAGTCTTCCTGTATCTGAGTGGATCGTTCAAAGTGTTGAAGACAAAACGTCAACACGAAACCCATCTGCTCCGTTTATTACATCTACGCTCCAACAGGAAGCTAGCAGGAAGCTGCGACTTTCAGCCCGTGACGCGATGAGTGTTGCCCAAAAGTTGTATGAGCAAGGATTTATCACATACATGCGAACAGATTCTACGAACCTCTCATCTGAAGCCGTCAATGCGGCTCGAACTGCAGTAGAAAAACGCTATGGAAAAGAATATTTAAGTGATGGCCCTCGCCAATTTGCAAATAAAGTGCGCAACGCACAGGAGGCCCATGAGGCCATCAGGCCTGCTGGAACTGAAATGCGAACATCCGCCGAATTAAAACTTTCCGGCGAGCAAGCCTCTCTTTACGACCTCATTTGGAAAAGAACAGTCGCGTCGCAGATGGCGGAAGCAAGAATTAGTCGGCGGTCAGTCCAAATTGGAACTGGGTCTGGAGATGACGAATCTATTTTCCGCGCAAGTGGACAAACTGTCCTTTTTCCAGGGTTTTTTAGAGCATATGTCGAAGGATCCGACGATCCTGAAGCGGCTCTTGAAGACCGAGAGCAACCTCTTCCAGAATTAAAGAAGGGAGATGTGGTCTCAATGGAGAGTATTGAAGCGAAAGGCCACGCCACCAAACCTCCGGCTCGTTTTACCGACGCAAGCATCATAAAAATCCTAGAGCAAGAGGGTATTGGGCGGCCAAGTACGTATGCCTCCATTATCGACACCATCGTTCGTCGAGGATACGTTCGTCGGGATCGTAACCAATTGATTCCTACTTTTACCGCATTCGCAACAACCAATCTGCTAGAACTCCAGTTTACCTCTTTAGTAGACACCGGTTTTACTGCTGAAATGGAGCAGGTACTAGACGATATTGCGGATGGCAAAAAGAAAGCCCTTCCCTATCTGAAGAGCTTTTTTAACGGGGACCAAGGCCTAGAGAAGAAGGTCGCTGAAGGTCTGGATAGTATTGATGCTAGGGCAGTCTCGGCAATCACTTTCGAAAAGTGGAATCCGTTCATCGTTCGGGTTGGCAAATATGGCCCGTATGTTGAGCTGGGAGAGGGAGAAGAACGAAAGGTGGCTTCCGTTCCGTATAACACGTCTCCGGGCGAGCTAACGGCCGACGATTTGCAAGGCTTCTTGGACGAAAAAGAACGTGGCGACGATGTTCTTGGAATTCATCCTGAGTTGGAGATGCCCGTTTTTGTGAAAAAGGGACCCTTTGGACACTATGTTCAGCTGGGCGACGATGAACAAGAGGGCAAACCAAAAAGGACTTCGATTCCCAAAACTATTGACCCATCAACTGTCGATTTTGCAGTAGCGGTCAAATTGCTGGAGCTTCCGCGAGAGTTAGGAAATCATCCAGAATCTGGAAAAGTCATCAAAACGAATATTGGTCGATTCGGACCGTACGTACAGCACGCCTCTGTTTTTGCCTCGCTGACAAAGGATGATGATGTATTGACAATTGAGTTTGATCGAGCAATGGAGCTTTTGCTCAAAAAAGAAGCAAAAAGCAAACCGCTACGCACGATTGGAGAGCATCCCGAAACGGGAGAATTAGTAGAAGTCTGGGAAGGCCGCTATGGACCATACGTCAAACACCAACGTGTAAATGCTTCGCTTTCAAAAGATCAATCGATTGAGTCGATAACATTAGAGCAAGCCTTGGAATTGATCGCCGAAAGGGCAGGAAAGGAAAAAAAACCTCGGGCAAGAGCAAAAACGAAGACCAAGGCTAAAACCACAACCAAGGCAAAAGCAGGAACCAAAACTAAAAAAGCTCCTCCAAAGAAGAAATAGTTAGCTGATTGAATGGACTTACCGTCCGACATCTAGTTTACCAGACTTGGCAGCCGAGAGCATGTTCAAATAGCTTTCATATCGTTCAATCGCCAACACATCACTTTCAACCAATTCTTTGATCCGACAATTCGGCTCGTGATCGTGTGTGCAATTGGGAAATCTACACTCGCTCATGTATTCGCGGTACTCTATAAAATAGTGCGATAATTCTTCCGGTTCGACGGAGTACAATCCAAATTCGCGAAGCCCAGGCGTGTCCCCTATAAATCCTCCTTGAGGAAGCTGGATCAGTTCGGCATACGTAGTGGTGTGTTTTCCCTTTTGTGTACTATCACTGATTGCCCCTATTTTCAGATCTGAATTGGGTATTATCACATTCAACAAAGAGGACTTCCCAACACCAGATGGACCAATAAAAACATGAATCCCAGAGGCCAGCCAAGTTTCAAGATCTTTGGTCCCCCCTTCTACTTTTGTAGACGTAAACACCACTTCATATCCCAATCCAGCATATAGCTCGGCAAAAAACATCACCACTTCTTCGGCCGCTTCATCCATCAAATCAGCCTTATTGAAAATGATGCCCGCTGGAACGTGCAAATACTCGGCCATCACCAAAACGCGATCAATAAAACCGGGGTTAATTCTGGGATTTCGGATACTCTGAACAATCCACGCCTTGTCGATATTTGCGACAATAATATGCTCCTTCCCTTGTCTCCTGCCGGCCGCCCTTCTACTTAACTTATTATTCCGGTGAAGTCGTTCGACTATGACGCCGGAACCATCCTCGTTGAGATCATAAATGACCTGATCTCCAATTACAATTGGATTAGTGGCGTCTTCTGCTGCAAGTCTAAATTTGCCTCGAATCGTACAAGAAACTTTGCCTTCAGAAGACAAAACTTCATACCAACTACCTGTAGACCTTAGTACGATTCCTTCCAATTCAGGCCCGTGTTTTTCTACGAACGTTTATGGGCTCAACATCCACTACTTCGTCATCCAAAACAAGTCTAGAATCGGCGTTATGGGCTGCAAGTTGAGGTTTTTCACTTGTCAAACGGGCGATCTCTAATTCTAGATCTTCAATTTTTCCGCTCAATCCTGTGATAGATTGTTCAACGGCGCGTCGCATCATGCCTTCAAGTTCACTAGTTGTCAGGCTGCCCGAACCTGAAGTGCTCGACACAGATTTCGCCTCACGACCACTTTTTCGGTGACTTAAAACCATTTTTACGAGCGTTAACACGGAGACGCTCAAAATGGTCATAACAAAAAGAATCAGTACTTCTTCTGGCATAATATCACTACGGTTTCAGATTCTTTTAAGAGTCGATTGATTTTGCTCTGGATTGATTGCTTGATTTTTCAGACGAATCACCCAAAAGTAAATTTTCGGAGGATGCCAAGAGTTGAGCAGATTCCAACTCGTCAATTCGAGCAATCAGAGGCTCCATTGCTTCATGGACAGTAGTTAAAATGCGCTCTTCCAACTCGGAATACTTCATACTGGACCCCTCCTGAACGGTTGGAAGAACCACATTTTGTTTTTTGTGCTCGAGAATCATTTTCACAAATAGTAAAAAGGACCCGAAGACAATCCCAACAATGGCAATTTGCATAATTTTTCTCTTCTCAGTGTCTTAATGCAGCTTCAATAAGCTGGGGCAAAGTTTTCCTACGCTCAACCTACCAACAGGTTACGACTATAACGGGCTAGATATCGTTTCCCCGAGGAGTGAATGACTGTATTCCAGTCAACTCTCGTCCTAAAATTAACCCGTGAATGTCGTAAGTGCCTTCGTACGTGTTGACACTTTCTAAATTCACCATGTGATGAATTACTCTAAACTCTCCGGTGATACCGTTGCCCCCCAGCATATCGCGAGCGATGCGTGCAATCTCTAACGCCTTTCCACAATTATTTCGTTTAGCCAAAGAAATCATTGAAGGAGTAGCTTGGCCCGCATCTTTGAGTTGTCCCAAACGCCATGCAAGGAGTTGCATCTGCGTAATGTCGGTGACCATGTTCGCAAGCTTTGTCTGAACCAATTGCATGGCTCCGAGCGGGTATCCGAACTGTTTGCGCTCCATCACATATTTCCGTGCGCGTTGGTAACAATCTTCGGCCGCTCCCAGAGCTCCCCAAACGATTCCATAACGAGCGTTATTCAAACACGAAAATGGACCCTTTAGACCTTTAACTTCTGGAAACATGTTCGCATCGGGTACAAATACGTCTTCCATCACAATTTCGCCCGTAATAGATGCCCTAAGTGACATTTTATTGTGCGTCTTGGGCGCAGATAATCCCTTCATTTCTTTGTCAAGAACAAATCCCCGAATTTCTCCAACATCTGACGATTTATCTTTTGCTTTGGCCCAAACCACAAAAACATCTGCCGTAGGCGAATTGGTGATCCACATTTTCGCACCATTCAATAGCCAACCTCCTTCGGTCCGCAGAGCGGTCGTAGTCATGGATCCAGGATCAGAGCCATGATCGGGTTCTGTTAACCCAAAACAGCCTATCAGTTCAGCAGTCGCTAGTTTCGGAAGATACTTTTGCCTCAACTCAGGCGTCCCAAAAGCATGAATGGGATACATAACGAGCGAAGATTGGACCGATGCGAACGAACGATAGCCAGAATCCACGCGTTCCAATTCCCTAGCAATGAGGCCATAGGCTGTGTAGCTGATGCCTGCGCCACCAAACTCCTCTGGAATTGTGGATCCTAGAAGGCCTAATTCACCTAATTCACGGGGAATGTCAGAATGGAATACTTCATTCTGATTTCCTTCAAGGGCTCTTGGCTCAAGTTGTGACTGAGCATATTCCCTTGCGGTTTCCATGATCAATCTTTCTTCTTCGCCCAGAAGAGACTCAAATTGAAAAGCATCATCTGGGTTAAAAAACGGCTTGGACATACAATCGAAAAGTTTTGTTACGAATCCTTTTGTGGAATTACCCTAAGATACTGTGTCCAGATTCTACAGACACCTTTCCACCTGAATACCTTGTGAACTTGGCGTGTTTTCGCAGCCAAATACGTACATTCGGATGTTAATTATTACAGCTATGCCCCTAAAAGTAGTCATTATTGGAGTTGGATTAATGGGAGGATCGATGGGTCTTGCCATTCGCACGGCCGACCCATCTATTGAAGTAATAGGAGTCGATTCTGACCAAACTCTCGCGCTTGCTCTCGCACGCGGCGCTATTTCGAGTGGTTGTTCAAACGCCACTGAGATCGTGGGAAGCGCCGACGTCATACTTATTGCCACTCCCCCATCCATTGCGTTGGCAGTTCTCGAAGAAATTGCTCCGCTGATTCCGCCTGGCACCGTTGTATCCGATATGAGTTCGGTGAAGCGGCCAATTTCAGCCGTAGCTAAACAATCACTCAAAAAAGGCGTGTTGTTTGTTGGAGGCCATCCGATGACTGGATCTGAAAAAACTGGAATCCAACATGCAAATACGTTGTTGTTTGAAAATGCCACCTATGTCCTGTGCCCTATTGATCAAACCTATATTGAGTTTTCGTCCCAATACAAACGTTTGACATCGATCTTAGGACTAACTGGCGCGCGGCTCATTGTCATGTCTGCAGAAAAGCACGACCGCATAGCTGCGTGCGTGAGCCACATTCCGCAACTAATGTCCGTTTTGTTGGTCAATCTTGCCGGTAAGGCTCGCATAGATGATCCAGAAGTACTTCTTTTGGCTGCCG
>CALFHN010000064.1 GCA_937876355.1 uncultured Bacteroidota bacterium
TGGAAACGTAGGAAAGTGCCGTATTTCTGGCCCATTCAAAGCGCTGTGGGAGGCCATCAATTGACGATTCGATTGAAATCGGTTGTGGTATGTACTCTGGAATTTCGGTGGAGCAAGCCGAAATCGTCAAAACGATTAGATATATCGGTAGTACGCGCATAACAACGAGGAATTGGTCTATGATGTGCAACGGGGCAGGAAATCACAAGATTTAAGATATGACAGTCTTTAAAGAAGGGCATCGGGAAATACACTACAAAACACTAATTTTGAGAATGATGGTTTCTTTTTTTTGAAATATCATTTGTAGACTCATCACCCAGATTCAAGACGCAATGACAACCAAACTTTTTCTAGTGTGTGCTTTCACTTTATTTTTATCGGCCTGCGGAAGTGATTCAGGGGGATCCGCAGATGACCTTGTAGGCCCCGGCAATTCGAACAATGATCCGATAACTCCTGCGGGACCCGTAAGCTTTTCACAAGATGTTTCTCAGATTTTCCACTCATCCTGCGCTGGATCTGGGTGCCACATCAATAACGTCAAAAACGGCGTAAATCTGACTACTTACAGCACGGTAATGGGAAGCATAGGACAGCAGTATGGTGGGCCAATTGTAGTTGCCGGGAATGCCACACTGAGTCCAGTAGTAGATAAGCTTGGCTCGAACCCTCGGTTTGGTAATCGAATGCCGGACGGCAAGTCCGCTCTTTCGGCTTCTCAAATTTCAACCATTAGCTCGTGGATCAATGAAGGCGCACTTAACAATTAAGACGATCTTAGCTTGGACGATTCTGTTGTTGTCGTGGTCGCCTCAAGTTGTTGTCTCGCAAGTGGTTGAAACGAATAAAGGTGAAGTCGAATTCACATCACACGTTCCGCTTCACACCTTTTCAGGGGTTTCCAAAGAGCTTGTTGGCAAAATTGATTTTGGTACAGGCACCGTTGATTTTTATGTCGACTTATCGTCCTTGAAGACGGGAATTGGGAAACGAGATAAAGATATGCGCACAACGCTAGAAGTTGACCAATACCCGTTTGCCGAATTTTTTGGATCGTTCACTAAACCAATGAATCTTGACCTGACCTCGGATCTAGCCGTTGAGGTAAAAGGTGATTTTAGTATTCACGGCGTATCGAAAGAGGTCACAATCACTGGGACTTTGAAAAAAAAGGGTCTTTCTTGGCAATTGGATGCGTCTTGGTCCCTATTGTTGAGCGATTACAATATCGAACCGCCTAAATTATTGATCATGAAAGTGGATGAAAAGCAAGATATTAGAATAAGCTCTCTTCTTTCTCCCGAATCAAAATAGATCACCAATAGCAACATCAATATGAAAAGCATTGTTTCGAAAAAGAGGGTATTCGCCAAGTTCATCTTGGCGATGGGCTTCTTTGTTTTTGTCACGTCGCTGGCATTTGGGCAAATGAAAAGGGAGCGTACTACGAAGGTGGATCGAGAAATATTTCTCGCTGGGTCAATTATTACTCTGCCCAGCGTCACTCAGCTCCCGGCGTCCAATTTGAACTTTACTATTCAGCATGCTTTTGGGCCGATATCTGATGGCTTTAAGGAATTGTTTGGGCTTGATGCGTCGTCGAATATTCGCTTTGGCCTCGACTATGGCGTTACAGACAATATTTCGGTTGGAATTGGGCGATCAAGATTTGATAAGGTGTACGACGCTCGGGTGAAGGCTAAAATTGCTACTTTTGGCGACGCACAACCCACCGTTGTTAGCGTATTCGGCAACTTGGGTATCGATTCCCAAGATAATGGGGCTGACTTGTCGGATCGGGCTTCGAGCCACATTTCGGTTCTGTTGGCCCGTTCAATCAATGAAAAACTAAGCATTCAATTATCCCCTGCTTGGTCTCATTTTAATACGGCCAAAGAGAATATAATTTTTGGTGGAGGTATTGAGAAAGAAGAAAACGACTTGGTGTCATTGGGCATTGCCACTCGATACGCACTCAATAACCAAGTCTCGATTTTGGCAGAGTATATACCGGTCGTTGGATCTAGGTCAGATGGTTCTGAGGGTGCATTCTCCCTAGGTGTAGACCTTGAAGCTGGAGGCCACGTTTTTCAGATATTTTTGACATCTACGCAGTGGATTGCACCTCAATATGTTGTTTCAAAATCTAGAAATAACTTTTTTGATGGCGATTTCGGTTTCGGATTTAACATTCATCGCGTTTTTTGAGCCATTTCGACGAGCTCCTTCACTTTTACTGCAGAGGTTTTTCCGTTTTCCAAAACGGATGAATAAGCATGTAAAGAAAAACGACGTCCTGAAAAACCACTAATTAGAGAAGAAACATTCTGGGCGCGTACTCCTCCTCCAATGACCACTTCCATTGAAGGAGCTTCTATGGCGTAGGCATTCAGGTTCTCAATTCCAGCTTCAGCGCTCTGGTTGCTGCCCCATGGTGTTCCAGATGTTAAAATGCGTTGAAAGTGAGCTTCGCTCAGAAACTCAAGTGCTGCCAATGGATCTGAAAGGGCATCAAATGCCCTGTGAAAAGTACTTTTTACGCCGTTGTAGCTTGCGTAAAGAGCCATTTCTTCGCATAACACTTCATCAACTTGCCCATCTATCACGGAGCCAAAGACAATCCCGTCGACTCCCATGGCGATGATATCCTGAGCTTGAGTTAGCATGGTTAAGCGTTCGGGTCTACTAAATTGAAAGTCGCCTTCGCGAGGCCTAATCATGACCACTATTTCCATTTT
>CALFHN010000065.1 GCA_937876355.1 uncultured Bacteroidota bacterium
CGGTTTGGGACACTTTGCGAGAAAAAAAGGCAATTTTTTCAGGGAGAATGATGTTTTCTACGATTGGGAACGCTCAGGATTCTGGTGGAGGATACACGGTGAATCCTAAAGCGCTCATTTCCGATGGCTTACTTGATGCTTGCATTGTTGAAGACCTGTCTTTTTTAAGGGCTCTATCGATATTGCCTTCTGCGCGCGATGGAAAACATCTTTCAAAAAAGGAAGTCTCGTATTTTCAGGTAAAAAGTATGCTGATTGATACCGACCGGGGAATACCTATCCATGCAGACGGCGAGGTGAAAACATTACAGGCTAGAACAATCGAAGTGACTCTTTTGGCTGAAAAAATCACTGTATTTGTACCTAGGAGTGCTCCAGGCCAATTGTAAGTTCGAGTGGGAATAATTTTACTCCATCAGCGTATCTTCATTTATGAATGCAGACGAAAAAAGACGAATCATTGAGCGACTTCAAGCCCGTTACCAAGGGGTTTCTCGGGCCTCACAAGGGGCATACGGAAGTGAATCGTCATTTTCTGCATTGGATAGGCTTGTAGACGCCGGCGCATGTCGTTTTGGAGTTTGTGTAGATCAGCCAGATCGGAATAGTTTCGCTGCCTGCGACCTAGCACCGCCCTTGGCCCGAATGATTGACCACACCGCATTGAAGCCTGATACGACTGAAGCCCAAATTAGGGAGCTGTGTGAGGAGGCCCGGAAATACTGTTTTGCTTCGGTTTGTGTCAACCCCTGTTATGTTAGGTTGGCTGCCGAGCTACTCGCTGGTTCGCCAGTGGCTGTCTGTACCGTCATCGGTTTCCCTTTGGGCGCATCGGCTTCTCAGGTCAAGGCGTTGGAATCTGAAATCGCTATTCGAGATGGAGCGACTGAAATTGACATGGTCATCAACGTTGGGATGTTAAAAAGCGGGCACCACACGTACGTTGAAAACGATATGAGGGCCGTTGTTGACGCCGCAAAATCTGCTGCAACGAGCCGCTCAACTAGGCACAAGATCGTTACGAAGGTAATTTTAGAAACCGCGCTTCTTTCTGATGAAGAGAAAGTAATTGCTTCCGTTTTAGCTCAAAATGCAGGCGCCGATTTTGTTAAAACGTCCACTGGTTTTTCAAGTGGAGGCGCAACAGCGGCAGATGTGGCCCTTATGAGGCGAGCCGTGGGCCCCAAAATGGGGATAAAGGCTTCTGGTGGGGTCAGGACGAAAGAAGATGCTGAATTAATGATTGCGCATGGTGCCACTCGCATTGGCGCGAGTGCTTCGGTTGCGATTTTGAAAGGAAAAACCGGTGCATCCGGGTACTAATCATGAGATTATTTCTATCAAAAATGCCAGTAGTGGCCATATTTGGGTTCATTGCGGTTTTTTCTTTTGGCTGTGCATCCTCAAACTCCACAGGAATGACTGAGGCGACGAGTCAAGAGCCTGGTCCAATCAATTGGTCTGAAGTGGAAATGCTTGATATCACTCAGTATCCAGACCTTGCAATCGAATTCGATCGCAAGGTAGAGCACGATGTCCCAGATATTCTGCTGAACAGTCAGGCCGATAAAGGAGTGGTCGAAGAGGTCGAAGGGTTTCGGATTCAAGTTTTTTCCTCGGCAGATCGGAATGAAGCCGTAAAAGCAGAAGATCGAATTAAAGAGTGGTTCAATTCGCTAACCCAACAAAGGCGTGAGGTATTGGGTCTGCAGAAAGATCCTGTCATTTACGGTTTTTACAAACAGCCGTATTACAGAGTTAGAATAGGGGACTACCTATCTAGGGCGGAGGCACAACCTATTGTGAACGTGCTAAAATTGACTTTTTCTAGTGTGTTGATCGTGCCAGATTTGATTCAAGTCCTAAAATAGCTTCATTCTCTATGGGTTAGTCATTTTTTGGCGCCCAAGAATCGAGGCATTCAGATTCCGGCTGGTAAGACTCCTGTCTATCAGCAAACGGTTACTCAGATTCCAGTCTGTCACTTTTCGAGGGCCGTTAAATTACGGCCGTCAGATCACGGTCTGTCAGATTATGAGGGCCGAACAAGCTGCGCCAATAATCCCCGCTTCATTTTCTAATTTGGCGAAATGCAGATCCGCCTTCGAGGACAGATACTTTGAGTACAATTTAACTTTGTTCGGTCGTGATACTCCGCCGCCAATAATGATGGTATCTGGCGCAAACAAAAACTCGATGCGGTTTAAATATTGTTGAAACCGTCCAGCCCATTCAGGCCAAGAAAGACCTTCCTGTACCCTAGTTCGGTCCGAAGCATATAATTCTGCGGCATCCCCTTTGAGCCAAAGGTGTCCCAACTCAGTCCCCGGGATGAGAACTTGATTGTAAAACATGGCACTACCAATCCCTGTACCCACCGTAATGAAAAATACCAACCCTTTTGCCGCCGAGCCTCTCCCAAATTTGATGGAGGCAACGCCTGCTGCGTCGGCATCGTTTATTACAGTCACCTTACATCCTGTTTTTTCTGACAGCAGTTGTTCGACATGGGTGTCTATCCAAGAAGCATGAATGTTTGTCGCGGTGCGCACCAAGCCGTGTTCAACACGTGCCGGGACCGTACATCCGATCGCACCTTTCCAATCGAAGTGTTTAACTATTTTTAGCACAATTGCTGCTATCGCGATTGGCGTTGCGTCCTTTGGAGTAGGAATTCGGAAGCGTTTTGCCGTTAGTTCTCCCGTTGAAGTGTTAACAGGGGCGCCTTTGATCCCACTTCCTCCAATATCAATTCCTAACACTTCCACGACTCACCTGTTTTATTCATACTGCGTTAAATTAGTCATATTGAGACGGTGCAGCAACGCCCAACTGCGTATGTTTGAGCCGATAGCACTTTCACCTTTGATTGCATTTTGCTTCCATGTCTATACATCCACTTGCCGGAAAACCCGTCCCCCCGGATCTTTTGATTGATGTCGACGCCTTAGTCGCTGCGTATCATGATATTAAACCGGATCCAGAGGATATCCTTCAAAAGGTATCTTTTGGAACGTCTGGGCACCGGGGTTCTTCTCTTGATGGCCGATTTAATGAATCGCACATCTTGGCCACTGCCCAGGCAATATGTGATTACCGGATCTCTGCAGGAATAAAAGGCCCGTTGTTTGTTGGGAAGGATACCCACGCGTTATCGAATCCGGCTACGGACACGACGCTTGAAGTGCTCGCGGCGAACGGAGTCGAAGCTAGGTACCAAGGTCACGGTGGGTTCACACCTACTCCCGTTATCTCCAACGCCATCCTTTCTTTTAACAGGCGATCGAAAGGGGACCTATCGGACGGAATTGTAATCACCCCAAGTCATAACCCACCTCGTGACGGTGGATTTAAGTATAGTCCACCATCTGGGGGGCCTGCTGGAAGTGATATTACAGATTGGGTCGAAAAACGTGCCAACGAATACCTTTCGAAAGGATTAAAAGGAGTCAAACGTTTTGCACTAGGCAAGGCATTGACTTCAAAAAACGTTCAGGCCACCGATTTTAAGGAATCATACATCCTTGGGCTGCAAGAAGTTATAGATTTTGATTCAATTCGGTCTTCAGGTTTAAAAATCGGTGCAGACCCACTTGGAGGAGCAGGAACATTTTATTGGGCTAGGATTGCAGAAAAATATGGGATTCAGTTAAGCGTGGTAAACGAAGAGGTCGATCCCACTTTTTCTTTTATGCGAGTGGACTGGGATGGGAAAATCAGAATGGATTGTTCGTCTCCGTCTGCTATGGCGGGCCTGATTGAAATGAAGGATAAATATGACATTTCTTTTGGAAACGACCCTGATTTTGACCGTCACGGCATTGTAACCCCGCAGGGTGGGTTGATGAATCCCAATCATTACTTAGCCGTCGCCGTAGATTACCTATTCACATCACGGACATTGTGGCCGGAAGGGGCGGCGGTCGGAAAGACGCTCGTTTCGTCTTCCATGATAGACCGCGTGGCAAAGGCCATCGGTCGAACCGTTTTCGAGGTTCCTGTTGGTTTTAAATGGTTTGTAGACCCTCTTTTGGACGGAAGTTTGGGTTTTGGAGGTGAAGAAAGCGCCGGTGCTTCTTTTCTTACCCGAAATGGGTCCGCCTGGTCTACGGACAAGGATGGAATTATTCTGAACCTTTTAGCCGCTGAAATGACGGCCGTAACGGGCGTTAATCCGGCACAGCGTTATACAGAATTGACAAATGTGTTTGGAAACCCTGCATATTCCAGAAAAGACGCGGCAGCCACCAGAGACCAAAAGCAGATTCTGGCGAACATGACGGCTGATTCTGTTACCGTCGATCAATTTGCGGGAGAACCCATCACAGAAATACTGACCCATGCGCCAGGAAATAAAGCGGCCATTGGTGGTTTAAAAGTGACCACTCAAAACAGCTGGTTTGCCGCACGGCCTTCGGGGACGGAGGACATTTATAAAGTGTACGCCGAAAGTTTTCTGGGAGAGGCGCATTTGGAAAAGGTTCTGGCAGAAGCGCAAGACTTGGTATCGGACGTATTTTAAAAAGCCGGGCTATAACTTCTTGTGGGAGGGCCCGGCCAGTTTCTGAAGACTGTTTATTGCCGCGCCGCTAAAGCGGCGCGGCTTTCGTAGGCTTCCCTAGCAATCATAACGTCTTCTAAAAACCAACCTAGTTCATTCATTCTGAGCGCCTGAGGGCCGTCTACCAAGGCTTTGGAAGGAGCCGGATGGAAATCTACTAATACCATGTTGGCACCGGCAACAACACCTTGGGCGGTTGCGTGAAAAACGTCTAGAATTCCGTCCGGAGAACGTTTCCTTGATCCCACAGAGTGGGAGGGATCTACACAAACTGGCATTCTGGTCAATCTTTTTACAACGGGGACATGGCTAAAATCAACCATGTTTCGATGCGGATCTCCGCCTTGGTTCTTCATCCCACGTAGTCCGAATACTACGTTTGGATTGCCTTCACTGGCTAGATATTCCGCAGCATTTAGCGATTCATCCAACGTAATCCCAAATCCACGTTTGAATAGTACTGGTAATTCTTGTTGACGCCCCACGTGCTTCAATAGTTCAAAATTCTGGGTGTTGCGTGTTCCAATCTGCAGCATGACCCCGGTAGCGTTGCCCGTGGCTTTTAGGGCGTTTTGAATTTCTTCGATGTGAGATTCATGCGTCACTTCCATTGCAATAATCTTAATGCCATATTTGCCAGCCAAATCAAACACCCAAGGAAGACTAGATGCCCCATGTCCCTGAAATGAATACGGGTTTGATCTTGGTTTGTAGGCTCCCATCCGTGAGGTTACCTGCCCATGATCTTTCAGGGCCGAAAACATCATCTCAACATGTTCTGGAATATCTACGGCGCAAAGCCCAGCGAATACGTGTAGGTTGTCTTGGTCAATTGTCACTCCGTTATACGTGAATCCGTTCTGGCGAACATCCTCACCATGACGTCCGAGAATGCGATAGGCCTCTTGGATACGCACAACTCGGTCAACGCAGGGGAGACTCTTCATCTGGTCCACTGCAAGTGCTGCCGTGTTTCCGAGCAAATAGATTTCAGTCAGTCGCTGCTCCGTCCCCTGCACTTCGTGGATGGAGTACGTAAAGTACTTGCTGTCATCTAAATGCGAAATGAGTTGGCGATATTGTTCGCCAGAGCGATCTACGTTGGGTTGAAGGATCAGAATCATGGAAAAGCAGTTGTTCAGTTAAATGGAGTCGCAAGATAAAGCGACTTCCCAAAAGGATATCGCGGATCGCGTTAATTTGAACTAAATTTAAATCCGAATTTTTTCTACAGGAACCACGAATAAGTAGGAATTATTCGTAATCCTTTTGTGTAGAACCATATCGCAGATGCTCTCGAAGCCGAACAATGGGTAAAGTATGCCCGGAATCGGCTAAAATGAATGATTGTTCATTGGGGCTCACTCAGAATATCATGACTGATAGTTATAAATTGTCGTCCGCCCGCGCATTCCGGACTTTGAACAAATTTGCCTTAACTGTTCTGGCGGCAACAATTTTAGCCGCTGCACCCGTACTTGCACAGACAGATGTAAGAGACGCGCCATTCTGGGGAACCATGGCGGTGGCTGATACTGGTGGCAAACTCGGTGCCGTAAACGGAACTGACGACGGAGTCACGATCATGGGTGGTCAAGTGTTGGTCGGAGGAAATTTGATTCTAAAGCTAGAATTGTCCGGTGCAGGGGATGTACGGGTGCTAGCTGACCTAGATAATGATTTAGCGTCGTTTGAAGGTTCAGTAACCCAAAATTATGGGGCTGGTGGTACGAAGTATTTGGTTTGGACCAATCCGGGTTTTACTGCCGCGGGTGGAAATATCTGGGTCCGAGTGGTGTTCACTTCTGCTGGGGGCTTTATTCCCGCAACTGACGTCGATCACTCCGCGACGTATACTGGAGAGATCGAAGACAACTAAGTTACCGTCGTTCCGGCGGCCGGGTCTCCTACTATTGCTACCAATACGGGTGGTGGAACTACTACTGTTGTTCTGAACGGCGTCAATATTGATGTGGCTACAGCTGGAATACCCATTTTTGAAGGTCCAATTAGTACGGGTTCATTGACGATTAATGGAACGGGCGCAGATGATAATTTCAGCATAAGTCTGGTAGGTGGCGATCCTATACCTCCTCTTGGCATTGCAGTAAACGGACTTGGGCAAACTACGGGTGACAAAGTTACAATATTTGGTGGCGCTGCCCAGGCGACCGTAACCCACAATTTTACTAACCTTAATGATGGTTCAATCATGGTTTTACAGGGCACGGTTAGCTATGTCCCCGACTCGTACAGGACTTGAGCCGATTGCAGACGATCTTCCCGCGGCAGCTCGAGTATTCAATTTTAATTTTGGAGCTGAAACGATTACGATCTCAGACGATGGTGTCGCAGCTAACGGGAAAGCGTTCATCAATTCAAACGTGGGCGGCGAGTCTGTTACTTTCCAAGTGCCGACTGCCAGTATTACTGTCAATGCGGGAAGTGGTGCTGACCTTATTACTCTTGAAGACCTCGATTCAAGTTATCTCGGAACCGTAGTTATTAATGGGGATGCAGATAATGACGACCTGACGGCGACTTGGGCAAACGGAAGCCCACTCCAACACGGAGTGGTAACCTGGAATGGCGGCGCAGGAACGAACACGTTCGCACTAGTTGGCGGAGCTGGTTTTACAACCGTCACTCATGATTTTACAGCAGGATCCCTTGACGTAGATGCTGGAAATGACTTCGTCTACACAGGATCCAATGGGACAAATCTTGAAGATTTGGCATCCATAAATAAAGTGTTCAATTTTACAGCTGGCGTGGATGCGGTGGTTATCGCGAATGATGGCGCACCCTCCAATAATAGGGATCGCCTGACTACAGCTGGGATTACTCTCGATTTCGGGCGCCCAACGACGGCGGCTACGTTTAATGGTCTCGCAGGAAATGACACGTTCAAAATCGAAGATTTGGATAACGGCGACACACACACCTTGACCGTTAACGGCGGTGATGACAATGATATCATGACTGCTGATTGGGCAAATGGAGCTCCAGCACTTTCTCGAATCACGTTTAATGGCGATGCGGGTGGAACGAACTTTGATTCGCTTGTTATGGGCGCAGTGGGCGTCGGAACCGCGACTACTGTCACACATGTTTACACCAATGCTTTTGATGGATTTGTGACGGTAGACGGCGGCACGTTGACGTATACGGGTCTCGAACCAATTACAGACAACCTATCTGCCACCAATCGAATTTTTAATTTTAGCGGTTCAGCAGATGCGATCGATTTTGATTTTGTGCCTAATGCAGGTCAATCGATAATAAGTTCTACGGGCCCAACTAGTGAGACCACAACGTTTACGAATCCAACTGGATCGTTGACCATCAACGGGAACGGCGGTGACGATACGTTTAACGTAGAGCCAGCGCTCATTTACCCCATTACCGTGAATGGAAACGGCCAAGCCGTTGCGGATACATTTACGTTAGACTCAGCTTCTCTTGGTGGTGGCGTGAAAATCACTTTGACCGAGTCGAGTACTACTGACGGTGTTTATTCATTTAACTCAGCTCATCAACCTGTTACGTATACAGGAATGGAAATTGTGAGTTTGCGATTTTCTGATCCAAACGCTTATCCTTTGGCGACCTATCCCGGAGACATATGGTATCCTCTTCATACAGAAACGGGGATATCCATCGAGCCGTATTTTAACTGGGATATTGAACATTGGCCTGCACCTGCTCATCTTTCTTCGTTGGTTACTCTGAGACTTGATGTTTCGCTCAACAGCGATCTCTCTGTTCCAGTTTTCTCGACGATTACCAAAGAAAACAATGTAACCGCACTGACCTCGGTCGTTCTTCCCAATACGGACCATTACATAACGGATGTCGATAATGATGTTGGTATTCCCTTACTCAATAACAAAGACTACTATTGGGGACTAACGGCTACGTTACTTTCAGGTGATATTTTCTGTCAGGTTAGCCGATTTAAAACCATTCCAGCTCTACTTCCTGCCTTGACCTATCCTAAAGATGCGCTGACAATTCCGTCTTTAGATTTCGATTTCCATTGGAACGTAGGCAGCGCAACGCAACCTGAAGTGTATTGGAGAATTGACGTCGACAGTAATGTAAAAGCTTCGTTCAATGGTAAAACTCCGTTCAATGTCGGTGGTGACATCGAGAATGACAACGACAAGCTGCCAATTGATGGTTTTGCAGACAACACGCAGTTCAAATCGTCTGATTTGAGGGCGCCTTTGACCTGGGGTACGACATACTCTTGGAGAACGGCTACTATGTGGCCGGTCGCTCCTACAGGATGGGTGCCGCAAGAGATATTTGATAAGAACGAAACGGATCGAATGGTTTCCATTTCGTCGCTTTTCCAGTTCCAAACTCAGACGTTGGCTTATGTCCCGACGCCAAGCTATCCGACCGGCGGTTTGACCGTTCCTTCGAATGCTCCGCTACTAAGTTGGTGGGTTGGCGGTCCGTTTGGCGCGTTAACGTTTAATCTGGAAATCAGAGAAGCTATCTCACTAATTCCTTATTGCAACGTAGCTACTTGGCCTACTGGTGTCACGGGTACTCAGTTTAATACCAGTGCTTGTTCACCTGCATTAATTGCTGGGAAGAACTATGAATGGCGGGTTCAGAGCACAGACGGTACGACTACCTCGGCGTTTTCTGCCTGGGCAGCATTTTCGACCAACGGTCAAGGTGTAGCTGGACCTGCTACTCCTTCGTATCCAATTGGAAACCTGGAAATCTACACTACTAATCCTCAACTTCATTGGTTTACTCAGAAGGACAATACCGGAATTAGTTTTACCGCTCATTATGCAAAACGACCTACTCTTCCCGGAACTGCTCCAGTAAGTTGTACTGCTTTGAAGGCAATTCCCAATACGATAGCTGGCGATGTGTTCGATCTTGCATCGCCGTTGTCCACAACGTATGTAGATGCGCTAGGATTGGTACCTGGAGCTACTTATGATTGGTGTGTCACGTCAACTGGATTGAATGGCACGGTTGAAGGAACTGTGGCCACATTTAAAGTAGCTGGTGGTCTCGCTAAGAACTTCCCAGTTGCATCGTGGCCAAAACCAAATCCAACGATTTATTCTCTTACGCAGATCCTTCATTGGTATCTCGAAGGTTCGTATTTCGACGTGTTGTCTTATGAAGTAGAATGGTGCAAAGGCATTCCAAGTGGAACTACTCCCGTATTTTTGGGCGCTGGCTGCACGACTGTCGCTGGTATTACTCAGCAACAGCTCGAAATATCTGGACTTGCTTATGGCGATATCGTTATCTGGCGGGTTAGAGCTCACTACACTTCGGGATCGCCTTCTGATTGGGATGCTGCCATTGCAAAAGGAGGATTTACGGTAACCGGTCTGTTAAGTGGGCTAGCTGCTAACCTAACCTATCCAGCCGGAAATCTGATCATTTATGATTCAGATGCTACGTTTAGCTGGTGGGTAAGTGGTGGTGTTGGCGTGGCCAACAAGTTCAAAATTCAGTATAGCTACGCCGAAACATTCCCAATTAATGGTGCGGTTACTATTGAAACGTTTAGCACGACAGCATTCCTAAACGTTACGGGCTTGATCCCAGGTCACACCTATTGGTGGCGTGTCGCGGTTTCCAATGACAATGGCGCCACGTACGGTGCTTGGTCTACAGTTGCTAGCTTCGCTGTTCATCCTGGAGCAAGTGCTGTCATGCCGCGCATTGGTAGTCCGTCCAATACCATGACGATTGCTACGAGTACACCGACGTTGTCATGGGTGGTGCCAGCAGAATCAGAGTCTGTATTGACGTATGATTTACGCTACGCATCGACTGAGGCGGGACTTGAGTCAAGTGCTACGATCTTGGAAGGATTAATGACTCCATTTACTCAATTGAGTGAATTGGTGGCCGGCGACTACTTCTGGCAGGTTCGTTCACGCTCGACTAACGGCGATATTTCACCTTATTCACCCGTTGGCGAGTTCACAACTACGGCATCGTTCAGCGTGGGCGTCGAAGACGAAGAAATCACCTTTGGTGAGTTACCAACATCGTTTGAATTGGGTCAGAACTATCCTAACCCGTTCAATCCGAGCACTACTATTGAATTCCGCATGTCGGAATCAGCCAACGTGTCGTTGAAAGTTTACAACGTGCTTGGTCAAGTCGTCAAAACGTTGGTTAGTGGGACTATGCCATCGGGTGTGCACCACGTAACATGGGATGCACGAGATGAAACGGGATCGCCAGTTTCGAGCGGTTTGTATCTATACCGCATGGAATCAACCGGCTTTTCGACTTCAAAA
Organism: uncultured Bacteroidota bacterium; assembly: GCA_937876355.1. Taxonomy (GTDB): domain Bacteria; phylum Bacteroidota; class Rhodothermia; order Rhodothermales; family UBA10348; genus UBA10348. Next base: position 10,858 of record CALFHN010000065.1, read on the forward strand.
ACGCTGGTGTTGATGAAGTAATTCATCAGCGAGGGAGCCAGAAAGTAAGAAGGGCGGGCCGCGATAGCGGCCCGCCCTTCTTCGTTAAAGTCAACAATTTTAAACGGTTGTAAGCTTTAAGCCGAAACCGTTAGGCCAGTACTCCGTGCTTTCTGCCTACCCGAATAAATGCAGCCACGCAGTCATCGATTTGCTCTGATGAGTGGCCGGCCGAAATTTGCACACGAATACGAGCCTGTCCCTTAGGAACTACGGGGAAGGAGAACCCAATAACATAAATACCTTCAGCAAGTAGATCGGCAGCCATATTTTGCGCCAGTCTGGCTTCGTACAGCATTATTGGTACGATGGGGTGAACGCCGGGTTTAATATCAAACCCCGCATTGGTCATGGACTCGCGAAACCGGACTGTGTTTTTTTCCAAGCGGTCTCTTAGTTCGGTGGATTCGCTCAACATGTCCAAAACGGTCAAGCTTGTATGGGCAATAACCGGTGCCAATGAGTTTGAAAACAAATACGGGCGTGATCGCTGACGCAGCAATTGGACAATTTCCTTTCTGCCAGTCGTAAAGCCTCCCATGGCGCCACCAAGAGCTTTGCCGAGTGTGCTGGTAATAATGTCTACTCGGCCCATCACGTCGCAATGCTCGATTGAGCCTCGTCCTGTGGGCCCAAAAAAGCCAGTCGCATGACATTCATCAACCATAACCATTGCGGAATACTTGTCGGCTAGGTCGCATATTTCAGCCAATTTGGCAATCGACCCGTCCATACTAAATACACCGTCCGTTGCTATCATCATTCGTTTCGCACCCGTCGCTTCTTTGAGACAGCGCTCGAGATCGGCCATGTCACCGTTGTTGTATCTAAAGCGTTTTGCTTTACAGAGCCGTATGCCGTCGATGATTGAAGCATGATTTAAGGAGTCCGAAATAACGGCACATTCGTCATCAAGCAATGTCTCAAAAAGGCCTCCATTTGCATCAAAACAGGCTGCGTACAGAATAGTGTCTTCGGTGCCAAGGTATGTTGAGATGCGTCTTTCCAATTCCTTGTGTACGTCCTGAGTGCCACAAATAAAGCGGACCGAGGACAGTCCGAACCCATATTTTTCTACACCCGTTTTGGCTGCGTCAATTAGCGCCGGATGGTTTGCAAGGCCCAAATAGTTGTTTGCGCAGAAATTAACTACGTTTTCGCCAGTGGAAACCGAAATGTTGGCAGCCTGCTGCGAGGTTATGACGCGTTCTTCTTTGTGCAGGCCAGCTTCTTTGATTTCTGTTAAAATGGCTTGAAGCTGGGGGCGGGTGGAATCAAACATGATATGTAGCAGGGATAAAGATTGGTGAAAGCCAAGGCCTTGAATAGTCTCAGTCGCTAAGAATTGGCGTTTTTGGCCCGAACATGAGTGAGCATGTCGCTTACCATAGCTTCCAGATCATAATTGGGTTGCCACTTCCAATCGTTTCTAGCTCTTGAGTCGTCAATGGACGAAGGCCATGAGTCAGCGATGGCCTGCCTGAAATCAGGCTCGTAAGAGCACTCGAAAAGGGGAATATGGCGACGTATAGCAGCCGCAAGTTCACCTGCGGAAAAACTGAAAGCACTAAGATTGTAGCTCGTTCTGACGGTTAGTGAATCGTAATTGGAGTCCATAATATCCAAGATTGACTTGACCGCATCGGGCATGTACATCATGGGCATTCGCGTCTCCTCCGTTACAAAACACGTGTATGAACCATTTTTGACCGCTTGAAAAAACATATCTACAGCCCAATCTGTCGTACCTCCTCCTGGTGGAGAAGAATAACTAATGATCCCCGGAAAACGGACCGATCGAATATCCACATGATGATGATCTTGGTGAAATTTACACAAGAGCTCGCCAGTAACTTTCGTGGCGCCGTACATCGTTCCTGGCTCAGTAACGGTTTCCTGAGGAGTGTTGGTTTTTGGGGTGGAAGGGCCAAAAACGGCGATTGAACTAGGCCAAAAGATTCTGCAATTAAAGCGCCTAGCTACTTCTAAAACGTTGCGGACCCCGTTCACGTTTACATTCCATGCCAACTCTGGATGCCGTTCACCAGTCGCAGATAAAATGCCTGCCAAATGGTAAATCGTATGGATGTCATTGGAGCTTACAATTTTTTCCAGTGACTCCATGTAGGTTACGTCGAGAACGTCGTATTTTCGACCCGATCGAAGCGTTTCTGGCATGCGCAAATCAGTAACAAGGACTTGGTTTTGCCCAAGTCTTTCGACGAGCGCATCGGCCAAGTCAATGCCAATTTGGCCATTCGCACCGGTAATCAATATCATCCTTTTCCTAATTTAAATAGATCTAAAAGATACAACGACCATTGAGTCTCAATGTAGTAGTTTCTGGTGGATTGATTGGATGTTCACACAACCATATGGTCCTACTTCTATAATTTATTCGCATCTTTGGAGCCTGAAAGGCGTAATTGAATGCCGACTTATCTCTAGTGCGTTATCGCTCTGTACCCAGATTACAATTTGTTATCAGAAACTATGAAAATCTTTAGCGGCGGATTGTCTTTCGTTTTTATTCTGCTCTTGTCAACGGGATGTGCATCACCCAATACAGCCTCCAGCGGCGGTGACTATTACTCGTCGACCATCCAGCCCATCTTTGATGCGAAGTGTTCGTCCTGCCACGGCGGTTCGAAAACGGATGCTGGCCTAAATTTAACCTCATGGAAGAATCTGGTTAAAGGTTCAGATGCAGGGGAGGCTATTATTGCCTTCAACAGCGCGAACAGTGTGCTCGTCGAGATGGCTACCAAGCTGCGCCCAGCAGCACATCCCAGCTCTCAGCCTTCCTCTGTACTAAGTGAAGCTGAACTATCAACCATTACCTCTTGGATTGATAATGGTGCTAAAGGGCCCGAAGGTTTGGCTCCATTTTCTGGAAACCGAGAGTTTGTTTATGTAACCAATCAAGGCGAAGCGACCATTAATGTGATCGACGTTGAAGAAAATGTTGTTGCTCGGTTGGTTGATTTGAAAACGATGGGATTTGATGCGGGTGCGAAGCCACATCACTTGGCTGTGGAAGAAAACGGGTCCTTCTGGTACGCAACATTGATTTCTGCTGGCGTAATCTTGAAGTTTAATAGGAATAATGAGATTGTTGGAAGGGCAGCCTTTGAGGTTCCTGGACTGCTCAGCATGGATCCGTCGTCTGACCGCCTATTTGTTGGTCGGTCTATGGCAGCAGTTAATCCTCCACAAAGAATCGGAATGATTGATCGCAGGACGATGGAGATTGAGGAATTGGAAGTATTTTTCCCTCGCCCACATGCTTTGGCTGTGTCGTCTGACGGAAAATATGTTTACACCGCGAGCCTGGCTGAAAACAAAGCGGTAGCGATTGATATCGAAAACGAAGAAGCGTCATTCAAAGATATTGAAGGCCCCATTCATACGATCGTTGATTTGGAGGTCTCTCCAGATGGGAAAACCATGGTTGGAACGGCTCAGTTGACGGGCAAATTTTTCTTTTTTGATGCTACAGATCAAGCAAATTTACCTATTACGGATGAAATCGACGTCAATGCGGCGCCTTGGCATCCTGTTTTTAGTCATGACGGAGCAAAAGTGTACGTCGCCAACAAAATGGCACAGACTGTGAGCATTATTGACGTCACTTCTCGATCTGTAGAGGCCGTTATTGAAGGGTATGGGTTGGCTCAGCCACATGG
>CALFHN010000066.1 GCA_937876355.1 uncultured Bacteroidota bacterium
TCAGTGCTGATCTTGTAGAAGGAACCACGTTTGATGTACAAGGCACCCTAACAATGGCTGGAGTTACTAATCCAGTAACGCTAAGGCTGACCAGTTCTCAAAATGAAGAAGGTGCGATAGTTTTTTCCGGCACCTCAGACCTCAATATGAGGGACTATGAAATGGATCCTCCCTCGGCCATGTTTGGAGCACTTCTGACCAAACCGGAAGTACAAATAGCTTTCAATTTAGTCTTGATGCCGTAGTTTGGCCGGCCAAACGCCGATTTTTTAGCTGCTAATCTCGTTTAAATAGAAAGGGGCGCGGATGCTTCGCATCCGCGCCCCTTAAGAACGATTAGCTGATTGAGTGTTGAACTACGAGTTTTCTTCCTCGTCTTCAACCACTTCGTAGTCTACATCTTTGGCTTCATCATCGGCCTCAGATTCGGACGATTCGTTGTCAGTACCTGAAGCTTCACCAGCGGCCGAAGCTTGTTGGGCTTGATATAAATCTTGGCTCGCTTCACTCCATGCCTCGTTCAATTGCTGCATGGAAGACTCGAGATCTTCAAGATTCTGCGCTTTGTGGGCTTCTTTTAAGCGCTCATGAGCCGCTTCTATTTTAGCCTTCTTGTCTTCGGGAAGTTTATCTCCATAATCGGCAAGATTTTTTTGCGTCGAAAAGATCAAGGAATCAGCGGTATTGAATTTTTCAATCTCACTTTTTCGTTTTGAATCTTCATCGGCGTGAGCTTTAGCGTCCGTGCGCATTTTTTCAATATCGGCGTCCGAAAGGCCAGAAGAAGCTTCAATGCGAATCGATTGTTCTTTTCCAGTTGCATTGTCTTTTGCTGAAACGCTCAAGATCCCGTTGGCATCGATGTCAAATGCAACTTCAATCTGTGGCGTCCCACGCTGAGAAGGAGGGATCCCATCAAGGTGAAACCGTCCAATTGTGCGGTTATCAGCTGCCATCGACCGATCGCCCTGAAGCACATGGATTTCTACGGATGGTTGATTGTCTGCTGCAGTTGAAAACGTTTCGCTTTTTTTCGTTGGAATTGTTGTGTTTGCTTGAATTAGGGTAGTAGAAACGCCACCAAGCGTTTCAATTCCAAGATTTAGCGGGGTAACGTCCAACAATAAAACGTCTGAAACATCACCCGATAAAACACCGCCTTGAATGGCGGCGCCAAGGGCAACAACTTCGTCAGGGTTAACAGAACGATTGGGCTTTTTGCCGAAGAACTGTTCTACTACTTCCTGGATTTTGGGAATCCTAGTGGATCCGCCAACCATTATGACTTCGTCAATTTGTCCAATGGTCAGGCCTGCATCTTTCAATGCTTTTGTCATTGGAGGTAGCGTTCTTTTTACAAGATCGTCTACCAATTGCTCAAACTTGGCTCTCGAAAGTTCGAGTGTAAGGTGTTTAGGACCGTCCTGTGTGGCCGTGATAAACGGCAGGTTGATCGTGGTTTGAGTTGAACTAGACAGCTCAACTTTTGCCTTCTCTGCAGCTTCTTTCAAGCGCTGAAGGGCCATCGCATCTTTTCGAAGATCGATCGCCTCTGCTTTCTTAAATTCATCGGCGATCCAGTCAATGAGACGCTGATCAAAGTCATCTCCACCTAGATGAGTATCACCGTTGGTCGATTTAACTTCAAATACACCATCGCCCAGCTCTAAAATGGATATGTCATAGGTCCCACCGCCCAGGTCAAACACGGCCACGATTTCTTCAGCGTGTTTGTTATCGAGGCCATAGGCGAGCGCCGCTGCAGTCGGTTCGTTAATAATACGACGTACGGAAAGGCCGGCAATCTCTCCCGCTTCTTTGGTTGCAGTACGCTGAGCGTCATTGAAATAAGCCGGAACCGTAATGACAGCTTCCGTTACTTTTTCTCCTAAATAATCTTCAGCAGTTTGCTTCAATTTTTGAAGCACCATGGCCGAAAGCTCCTGTGGAGTATAAACACGGTCGTCAATTTTGACGCGAGCCGTATCATTATCACCGTGAACCACTTCGTAAGGAACGGTTTTTATTTCCGACTTTACTTCTCCAAATTTGCGACCCATAAATCGCTTTATGGAAAAAATGGTATGATGAGGATTGGTTATTGCCTGCCGTTTGGCTGGGGCGCCAACTAAGCGTTCGCCATCTTTTTTAAACGCGATAATAGAGGGAGTCGTGCGGGCACCCTCAGCATTTGTGATTACCACTGGTTCACCACCTTCCATGACGGCTACAACAGAGTTGGTGGTTCCAAGGTCAATACCTATAATCTTTCCCATTGACGCTAGCGACTTTTCAGTTATTTACTATTCGAATTTTGTAACGCATTCTTGCCATGATGTCAGGTAGACGCCATACTAGCGTGCGCAATAGCTGTTTAACAATAACGGTGCCGTTTTGGTGTTCCGGACATTCTGTCAGAAGTGCAAAACCAAAAAGTATTCGGTTGATAGATTCTAACACTTCCTAGCTAATTGAGAATGTTCTAGAAAATTCTTGCTATTATATTGGGAGTACAGACTTATGTCAGAAATGAAGCACATACCCAACGCGTTGACGATAAGTAGAATATTGGTCACACCTATTCTACTTACACTTCTGTTTTTAGACACATTTGTCGCTACGGCGTGGGCCTGTGCTTTGTTTATTATTGCGTCGATATCAGATTGGGCAGACGGAAAAGTAGCAAGACGGTTCGAGGTCAAATCAAACTTGGGTCAGTTTTTGGACCCTGTTGCCGACAAAGTTTTGGTTTTAGGCACTTTTGTCGCTCTCGTTTTTATAAGGCCAGATTCAATTTCATGGTGGCTCGTAGCATTAATCGCATTGAGGGATATGTCAGTAACGGCGCTCCGTGTTTATTTGAAACGTGTTGGGCGCACTTTGAAAACCACCAATGCTGCCAAATGGAAAACCACATTTCAGTTGACGTTTCTAATCGCTTTGCTGCTCATAATGACCGGATCAAAATTTGGTGGCGTAATTGGTGAATGGTCCAAAGTCGCCCTTGCAAGTTCGTATGTTTTTTGGGCTTTGGTGGTTGTTACAGTAGTTACTATTTACACTGGAATACTGTATTTCATAAATCAAGAAATGGTAGATGAACAGACTTGACCCGGCCCTTAGATCCCGAATAGCCCAAGATCTTCTGAGAATTGGGGCCGTAACTCTGTCACCGTTGAAACCATTTACATGGGCCTCTGGCAGATTCTCGCCCGTTTATTGTGACAACAGACTCACGCTGGGTTATCCGGAAGTTCGGTCGGCCATTGCTGAAGGTTTTGAATCCTTGATTCGGCAACATGCACTTCAGTGCGAATTGG
>CALFHN010000067.1 GCA_937876355.1 uncultured Bacteroidota bacterium
AAATTCGGTTGATATAGAAAGTCGGTTGGTCACGGAGAGTAGCCTAAATCGACCTGGTCTCGCGTTGGCGGGTTATCTCGAACTTTTCACCTATCAGCGGATTCAGCTGCTCGGTAATACTGAGTGTAGGTACCTTGCCCATCTTGATGAGGGCGAGCAAGAAAAAGCGTTCAACAACCTTCTTAAATTTTCCATTCCTTGCATCATCATGACGGAAGGGAATGTATTAGTCGATAGGCTGATCGAGTTGGCAACCAATGCGGGAATTCCGCTACTTGTGACGGACGTGCCAACCGTTAAATTCATGGTGGTATTGCGAGACTTTTTAGGCGATCAATTCGCGCTTCAGCAATCCATTCATGGTTCTCTAATCGATGTGTACGGGATTGGATTGCTCATTGTTGGTCCAGCTGGCATTGGCAAAAGTGAGGTTGCGCTCGATTTGGTAGAACGCGGCCATCGCCTCGTTGCAGACGATGTCGTTATTGCCACTCAGAAGGAAGGCCAAGTTGTGATGGGTTCCGGTACCGACTTGGTCCAGCACTTTATGGAGATTCGGGGACTTGGCCTAGTCGATGTTCGGGCCATGTTTGGGATTCGCGCCATTCGTTTTCAGAAACGCATCGAATTAGTAGTAAACCTGCATGTTTGGGATCCAGACGAGGAGTACACTCGGATAGGCATGGGAACGGAGACTTTTGACATACTAGGCACAAAATTGCCTTTCGTTCTACTCCCAATTACGCCAGGTAAAAACGTAACTGTACTTTGCGAGGTGATTGCCATGAATCACCTTCTAAGACATTATGGGTACGATCCGGCTGAAGTTTTTGCCAAACGTTTGGCGGATCGAATACGAAAAAAAGGATCGAGTGCGGAAATCGGGAAAGGGGTTGAGTATTTTGAGCACGATTATGAGTGACGGACACGCCTTGTTCATCTGACTGGATAAATCAAGATTTATCCAACGTCATCTGAACAACACATGTCCTTTCACGTGTTCCTCAGGACGCAGCCCCTCTTTGAATTTAACGTCATCTGAACGGCTCTTGTCTTTTCATTTTGGGTCTTTCGTCGCAGACGCAGCTCGAGTTTGCACCCCTCGACAGATTGTTGGGTTTACATCCCGCTTGTTTGGTCCGATCCGCTTGGATTAAGGTGACTACGAGCAATGCGATATCACGCATTCTGTTTTCTTGGCGAAGTTCTAGATATCGCTTGATATCTAGCCTTATTTTCTTGAGAAAGTATCCGCTAAGTAGGTTGGCTTTCTTGATATCACGGATTGTTTCTATGAGAAACGGCCGTATAATCCATGTTATGCATCCGACAAACAAACCAGGGAATTGACAATGAAACCAGGAAGTCCTTTTCAGTTTGGATCACTCTCCTCTGTAGTTGTGAGTTTCGTTCTCGTCTGCGCATTCGTCTTCTGGTATTTTACAGACCCGGACAAGCGCAACGTACACCTAGTAATGATTTTCTTTTCCCTCTCTACCACCATTGGAGCTTACCGACGGTATAGAAAGTTGACGAGCCAAAACGGAGCAGACTTTATAGGAGATCTTTAGAGGTCCCGCTTCAGACTGGAATTACACATGAGAAAACTCGGAAATCCTTTTCTTTCAGGCACACTTAGCTACCTGCTGGTTAACCTGTTGCTCTTTTTAGTCATTGCCTACTTCTACTTAACGTCCGCACTGCAAAAGCCGGTTTATCTACTTATTGTTGTTTTGAGTGCTGCCAATGTCGTTCGGGCATATTTGAAGTATATAAAATTCTGGAATCGAGGAAAGGAGAACTAAAAGGAGGTTTCACTTTAGCTAGATCACTTTTGTCGGAATGCATATCAAGGGCATGTTACGGACTCGCACAACTGGCAGAGGCCGTTGGAAACGGTTACTTTCTGTAAAGTGAGCAAATGCTCGCCGTAAATCCCCCAGCCGTTATACCGAACTGTCTGAAGGAAATGGGCAAATCTTAAGCAGTTTGCATTGAGTCCAGTAATTCAACAGGGTGTCGAGAAGCAACGTGCAGTAAACGTTCTGCTGGTCCTTGAGGATCTCTTCGTCCCTGTTCCCAATTTTGAAGTGTTCGTACGCTAACTCCAAGAAGTTCTGCAAACCCTTCTTGCGTCTGGTGTAGCGCCTCTCGAATCTGTTTTGGGTTACTTTTTCGACTGCGCTTTTTCGGTGCGTTCCGTAGTTGCACCGCAGCCTGGTCTAATGACCAAACCGTTTTTCCCTTTTCAAGGATTTCTACGAGCACTTTACCCTTGAAAACAGAAACACGTTCGGCTGGAGCCTCCCCGCGTCGGATTGCACCCGCTTCCTCGACACTCTTGAGCAAATCGTTAAATAGTTCGTCTTTCATTTCAAGTGTTTTTTAATGTACTCACGAAGTGTGTTGAGTTGGGCCGGACTTAGGTTGTCTTGCTCTCCTTTCTTGAATCCAAGCAAAAGATAACAACGATGTTCACTGGGTGAGAAATAGTAAATGACGCGATAGCCACCGCTCTTTCCTGAACCCTTGCTTCCCCATCGCATCTTCCTTGCGCCTCCTGAGCCGGTCATAATTGCGCCCAAGTCTGGATGTTCTAAAAGTTCAGACTGGAGCGCTCGAAGCGCATCTTCTCCAAGCTCACGCTTTACAAATTGGTTAAAGACGGATGTCTCGACAAACTCCAAGCGAGTAAATGGATTATGTTAATAGGGAAGTCTTTAGTATACGCCATTGGCGTATTGGTAGTTTCGATAAATATGCAGTTCGGTATAACAAGGGCATATTATTACGCTGAAGTCAAGAGCTGGTTAGGATTTAGTGTCA
>CALFHN010000068.1 GCA_937876355.1 uncultured Bacteroidota bacterium
AAAAAAGTTAGTCAGCTCCGATAGTGTTTCTGGCGATGTCTCGATATCGCGACTTATTTTCCCATCCGAAAGGAGCGTAATTCGGCCACAAACCTCTGTAACGTGGCCTAAGTCGTGGCCGGATATGATCATAGTTGTGTTCTCCTCTCGGGCAGCCCTGATCAATATTTCTTTCAACCTGATCTGAGACGAAGGGTCCAAATTGGCAAACGGTTCGTCTAAGATGACCAATTCTGGAGTAGGGAATAAGGCCGCCAAAACCCCGACTTTTTTGGCATTTCCGGTAGACAAGTCGCGCAACAACCGAGTGTTATCTACGCGTGAAATGGGTAGAAACGATTCGAACTGAGCCAGCCGCTTGTAGGTCTCTGCTTTCGTGAAACCGAATGTCGCGCCCACAAACTCCAAATATTCAGGAATGGTCAGGTACTCGATTAAAAAGGAGCGATCCAAAAAGGAACCGGTGATGGCCCGCCAAGACGAATCCATGGCCAGGAGTCTCCCATTAATTTTGATCGTGCCGCTGTTTGGGCGCAAAAGGTCAAGGAGGAGCCGTAAAAACGTAGTTTTTCCGGCTCCGTTGCTCCCAACCAAACCCACGACTTCACCGGTATCAATTAACCAAGCTGGTATCGAAAGGGCGATTTTCCCGCCGTACCGCTTTTCTATCTGATTTAATTCAATTCGCACTTTTGCTGAACCCCTCGATCATAGTGTGTTTTCGACCTTGAAGGCCCCGTGCAAAATATCTCGTCCACATATCTGTCATGAGAATGCTGATCAATCCCAACGTCGCCAGACTAACAAGCCCTAGGCTAGGTCTTGATCGCATAGCTAACATAAATAAAACGGGTGGAAGAGCAGTTGGAATAAACCAAATCCAGTGTTTTGCGGAAAACCCTTCATAGTTAAAAAATCCTCCGCTCCGGCCTATATCCACCGCCTGAGAATTTCGCGAAGCTAATTCAATGACCAGGACGCTTGTAATACCGGCATTGTAAAACAAAAACGCGAAGTGGAGCGGTACTAAGTCGGGTCGAAACCAAATAAAAAGCGGAAGGGATGTAAAAAAAAGGACGATACAAGATCCTTGTAACACGATCAATTTGGCTTTCACCAGGGACTTGAAAGGAATATTTCGGGTGACTAGAGCAGGATAATATTCGCTATCCCATCCGAACATGAGCTGTCCGTAATTAAGAACAAATCCGCCGGAGGCGAAAAGCCCCAAAAGCGCAGCCATGGTATACCCATTAAAAGCTTTTCCATTTCCGAGCATGAAGACCAGATACATGGTAGAAAAGAGTAAAGACACCAATAAATAATGCCTGGGACGCCTATTTCGCCACATTAGTAGTAATTCCAGACGTACCAATTGCCCAGTCAATCCCCACGACTCAGGTATAGCAAACGTGGTTACCCGCGTAATTTCCTCTCTCGATTCTGGATTGTTAATGGTCCTGCTAAGCTGGATCGTCGAGGCGGGAGCCATCATCACAAACGTCAAGAATAAGATTCCGATCTCTAACAGACCGCCTGACAAAATGTGAGAAAAGACGTACTCAGAAATTCGTTGCTGTACTCCGATTCCAGACGTTTCGTCGATGAAAGCGGTGACCATAAACACGGTCATCAATCCATAAAAAATTGCGGCCTTTCGCTGCAGAACCGCTCGAAGAAGCAAATTGGTGTAATGCGAAGAAGCGATAAGCAGAAAAACAGCTATCAGCCACATGGCGTGGCCAGAAACGACCTCTGAACTTTGGACATACCTCAACCAGAACGGAATAAAAAATAGCAGCGGATAAAAATTGTGGATCGAAAGGAGGGAGGTGCTCTGAAAAAAAGCAACTAGAGCCCCCCGACGAATTGGAAGGTGTAGGTACGGGACTACTTTAACTTTTGGAGTTTTTTGAAATAGAAACCGGACAAAAAATATGCTCACAAACATGGCCAAAAGGTACCGGTTGACTATTGTCAGGGGATCGAGCGTTGGCCACACTTCCTCCGTAAATCGGTCAAAAAAGAATCCCAACGTTAATAGAATGAACGCAGAGTAAACCATCATCACTCCGATCACGATTCGCACAAACCATCCTTGCTGCAACTGCATGCGCCGCAACGCGATCTTGTACTGATTGCGTGCTAACAAGCGAAAAGATCTGGTAAAAGAGAGTGGTTTCATTCGCAGGATCAAGTCAGGCATTAGACTACGTTTCGACAACCTGGCTCTAGGATTAAGCCTGATTAGCGATTCCGCACAAATTCAAGATCGATTTCACGCTTTTCTACGTTCGCACTGGCAATAATGACCCGGACTTTGTCCCCCGGTTTGAATCGTCTGCCTGTGCGTGTCCCGACCAATGAAAAACTCCGTTCGTCATACTCATAGTAGTCATCGGACAAGTTTCGAACGTGAACCATGCCGTCAACAAGCAATTCTTCGAGCGAAATATAAACTCCAAATTTGGAGACACCAGAAATAACACCGGCAAATTCTTGGCCTACATGATCTAGCGCATACTCGACTTTTTTAAGTTGAACCGATTCACGTTCTGCCTCCGTTGCTTTGACCTCTTGTTGCGAGCAGTGCTGCATCATTTGGGCGATATGCTCCCCTTCTGGTTCTTTTAGTCCAGCCAACCTATCCTTGATCAGTCGATGTACCACTAAATCAGGATAACGCCTAATAGGGCTGGTAAAATGAGTGTAAAAATCGGCCCCAAGCCCGTAGTGACCAAGGTTATTGGCATCGTAGCGGGCCCTAGACATAGCGCGAAGGGCAGCCTGTTCAACGACCGGCCCCTCTGGTTTGTCCTTGACTGCAGTTAGCAGGGCATTGATGGCTTGAGGCGTAACTAAACCTTCTCTATGAGGTAATTCGTGCCCGAAAGCGGAAACGTATTGGGCCAACTGGGAAATGCGATCGCCATCAGGTGGTTCATGAATTCGGAAGGCAAACACATGTTTTTGTTGACCATACACGAAGGCCGCTTGCCTGTTGGCCAAGAGCATAAATTCTTCGATCAATTTATTCGACTCCTGACGTAGTCTTGGCACAATCCCAATCGCGTGGCCAAATTCGTCTAGTTCAACTCTTACTTCTTGAAGGTCGAAGTTAATCGAACCGTTCTCAAAACGTTGTTTCCGAAGCACCCTGGAGATATCTACCAAAACACTAAGGTCTTTGGTTAGAGGGTGGGCGGTGGATGGGCCACCTTCAGCGCTCAGGCTTGTAATAATGTCCTGAGCTTCTTCATACGAGAGCCGGAACGTAGATCGAATTACGGTTTCAACTACTCGGAACTTGTACACCACGCCCTGACGGTCCAATTCGAAAATGCAGGAAAATGCGAGGCGATCTTCGTCTGGTCGGAGGGAGCAAATATTGTTTGACAGAACGTGAGGTAACATTGGGATAACCCGGTCAACCAGATACACGCTGGTTCCTCGTTCAAGGGCGGAGTCGTCTAGTTTTGTACCTGGCCTGACATAGTGGCTTACATCGGCGATATGAACGCCTACTTCGAATCGGCCGCCTCCAAGAGGGTGTACATGTAAGGCATCGTCAAAATCTTTGGCATCAGCTGGATCTATCGTAAAGACGGTCCGGTGTCTAAAGTCTTCTCGTCGTGCTAGCTCCTGGTCGGTAATGGTGCCTGAAATCTGATTGGACTCAAGAATGACGTCATCCTCAAAATCCACATCAACTCCGAGGCTCATGGCTAGAGCCAGAGTCTGCACGGACGGATCCGAAGCCCGACCGATTACCTTGAGAATACGACCTGTCGGGGCAGACCCTTTTTTTGCAAAGGAGTCAATCGAAACCACCACCTTGTCCCCAGTTGTGGCCTTTCCAACAGAATCCAGCAAAACGAATATGTCGTGGGTCAGCTTTTTGTCGTCAGGCACAACAAAAGCGTAGTCTTTCGCATGTTCAAACGTTCCGACAGCCGTTTTTCGACCTCGTTCCACCACGGCAATGATTTCGCCTTCTCGGCGAGCATTTTTAGGATTTCCAGCAGCAAGTTCAATACGAACAATGTCTCCGTCCAAAGCGGTATTCATACGACGCGACCGCACAAAAAAATCTTGCTCGTGGCCTTCCACTTTGACAAACCCAAATCCATCGGGGTGAACGCTCAGCCGCCCTTCAAGCAATCCAGATGGGGCTTTAAAAATAAATCTGTTTCCTTTGATAGCAGTAATATCTCCCTTTTGGACCAATTCGTCGATAATCTCTCGCGCCAATTGATATTCGTTGTTGTCTGAATACCCTAATCGTTTAATGACTTCTTTAGGCCTGAACGCGCGCTTGCCATGGTTTCTAAAGAGGCTTAAAATTTCCTTTCGGATAGTATCGCGGGATTTAATCATCATTCAGTAGGTGAAGCGAATACATGTGAGGCCAATTCGAGGTTAATTTCGATGAGAGATTGCCCTGCCAAAACCATCATCGTCCCATTCTTTTTAGTATCGGGCATGACTTTGACATTTGCCCCAGGAAGGAGACCAAATGCTTCCAGTTCACGAAGCATTTCTGTATTTGAGTCGGAAACTCGTCGGACGGTGAGGGCGATTCCTTGAGGGCATTTTGAAATTGGTTCTGACTCGATTGAAATGATCGTCCCATCTCGACTAGGAATCGGATCGCCATGTGGATCATGAGTGGGATAGCCAAGCATTTTATCTAATTTCGCTTCGAATTCCTTCGAAATATGATGCTCTAGGTGCTCCGCTTCTTCATGCATTTCATCCCAATCATACCCCATTATTTCTCGAAGATAGGTCTCAAGAAGTCGATGGTGTCGAACGATTTCTAATGCGATTTTTTCTCCTGTGGAAGTAAGCCTAACTCCTTTGTATGAGGCATATGAGACTAAACCAAGCGTAGCTAGGCGCTTGACCATATTTGTTACGGACGCTGCAGATACGTCCAGTCGGTTCGCGAGCTCGGATGTGGAGACCCAGTCTTCTTCCTGAAGTTTGTAAATCGCTTTCAGGTAATCTTCGACAGATTGACTAAGCATTCCTCGAATGGACATACGGAATGGGGAGAAGAGGATTGGGAGAGGCAATTTAGGCTATGCAACGCGCCATGGGGCGAGTCGATCCGGAGCGGCAGCCCGTATTAAAGCACGGGCAAGAAAAGTGCTTGGATCAATCAGTGGTATTCCGAGGTGATGTGCGGAAGGAAGCGCGAGAGTGAGTTCAGTGCATCCCAATATAACAGCTTCAGCGCCCTGTTCAATCACACTTTCGACCGCTTGGCCAACCCATTCCCGGGCTTGAACGGTTACCGGAGTTGAACACGCTTTAATGCCCAAGTCTGGGTTATAGATCGCCTCCCCGAGGTTTTCAATATTTTTTGGGCGAAGAGGATAAAGGCCTTTGGAAATAAGGCTATCATCATAAAGTCTAAATTTATACGTCCCCGTTGTGCTGAGAATGCCGACCCGCCTGACGCGAGGAAAATGATCTTGAATAGCGCTGACGGTCTCTTCAATCAAATGAAGAAGTTTAACTTCTGGGCATTCGGCCTCGACTTCCCGGAGGAACGTCTCAAAAATAGGCGGCGAATGAGCCGTATTGCATGCTATTCCCACGAAGCGTGCACCGGCTGCAGCCATACTTTTCACAGCTCGGGCCATCATGGGTGCAGGATTCACCTGGGTTCGTCCAAAAAGGTAATCGGTACGATCTGGTATTCCAGAATCACTAAAAAGCAGCGTAGGAATGTGATCTTGGTCGCGACGAGCGATGGTATTTGCTATTATTTTTGACGCAAGATCCACACCGGCCTGCGGACCCATTCCACCTAACACTCCTATCATTGGAACTGATTTCAATTTGTTAATTGGTATTGAGGTAGATGAGTGGGATTATATTGACAATAGAAACATCCGCTCTGAAAAAGCAGATTCGTCCTAAAGCTTTCGGCCTTAATAAGCACCGGTAACCATTATGTTTTTATCTCGCTTGCCTTTTTATAGACTTTTTTTTGCGGCAGGGATCGTCTTTATGAGTCTGTTTGTCTCGGCAGCACAAGGCCAAAACAGGCAGGAGAATACCCCCAGGTCTGCAAAAGAGTCAGCGCGACCCCGAGCCAGGGACATTGGAATTCGTCCTGGTATTTTGCCAACGGGCCCTCTTAATGCCATTACGGATGTTGAAGGAGTTCTGGTCGGCCAATTTACGCTTTGGGTAGGAGATAGCGTCCGAACCGGAGTGACAACAGTGCTTCCCCATGGAGGAAATCTGTACCAGGATAAAGTACCTGCAGGATTTTTTCAGGGAAATGGCTTTGGGAAATTTGCCGGAAGCACGCAGATTTTGGAATTAGGTGAAATTGAAACGCCCATCGTACTCACAAACACATTGTCCGTGCCTCAAGGGATGGAAGGCGTTATTACGTGGACACTTGCGCAACCTGGAAATGAAAATGTGCGCTCGGTAAATGCTATTGTCGGGGAAACGAATGATGGGTTCTTGAACGACATTCGAGGCCGCCATGTGAAAGCCGAACATGTGGTGATGGCTATCGAAAATGCAAAGCCCGGCCCGGTAGAAGAAGGAAGTGTTGGAGCCGGGACTGGAACGGTTTCGTTCGGGTGGAAGGGCGGAATCGGAACCAGTTCTCGAAAATTGCCGACATCACTGGGTGGATTTACGGTTGGGGCCCTCGTTCAGACCAATTACGGTGGAATTCTCCAGATAGAAGGTGTCCCAATTGGTGAAGAAATGCAGCAATATTATTTGAAGAATGAAATGGATAAAGGAGACGCTGATGGATCGGTAATTGTAGTATTGGCTACTGATGCCCCGTTGTCAGATCGTAATTTGGAGCGACTGGCAAGTCGGGCGATGCTTGCGATAGGCAAGAGTGGATCACCAGCCACAAATGGAAGTGGCGACTACGCGATTGCTTTTTCAACTGCACTAGGAGTACGTCGCAATAATGCCAACAAGGATGCTATCGGAATATCTAATAACGAAGTTTCGCCCCTTTTTGAGGCCGCTGTGGAGGCAACCGAGGAAGCTATCTATAACGCATTGCTTAGGGCTACGTCGGTAAAAGGACATAGGGGCACTATTGAAGCCATATCCATCGAAGATCTGGTCGGCATAATGAGGAAATATGGTAGGGACGTGAATTTTGTAAGGTGAATCATTGCGTAGCCACTTCTCGTTGCGCTACGGTCAAAATATCCTTATTTTTTCAGGTCTGTATAGTTTTGGGTCCCGGCCCGAACGGCGAAACCTCGATTTACCTGACAATTTTGGATTGCGGTAATTCACTGCCCGGTCGTCTAATGGCAGGACAGCGGCCTTTGAAGCCGTACGTGGAGGTTCGAATCCTCCCCGGGCAACAATAAAATAAGATATTTAGCTCTGTAAGAGCTGTTTAATGACGCACAATCACCCCATCAGTATCTTTTCGGGACGTTCCAATCCGGCGTTGGCTAAGGGCATTGCCCAGGCCTATGGTCAGGAGCTGGGTCTTTTAGAGATTAAAAACTTCTCTGATGGCGAGATTTATGTGCATTACGAGGAGTCAATACGTGGTCGTGATGTCTTCTTAATTCAGAGTACTCATCCCAATGGTGATAACTGGTTAGAGCTCTTTTTGCTGATAGATGCAGCCAAACGAGCTTCTGCTGGCCGCATAACAGCGGTTGTACCTTACTTTGGGTATGCCCGTCAGGAACGAAAAGATCAACCTCGAGTGTCGATTGCTGCTAAGTTGATGGCTAATATTTTGACGACTTCTGGAGTCGACCGGGTATTGACCATGGATTTGCATGCATCTCAAATTCAAGGTTTTTTCGACGTTCCCGTGGATCATTTGTATGGTTCAGCCATTTTCGCCGATTACTTTCTGAAGCAAAACCTCGAAAACCTTGTGGTTGTAGCTCCAGACGTAGGAAGTGTAAAAATGGCTCGTTCATATGCGAAACGATTGGGAGCTGAACTGGCTATTATCGACAAACGGCGCCCGACCCAAAACGTAGCCGAAGTCATGAACATTATTGGAGAGGTTCAAGGCAAAAATGTCTTGATCATCGACGATATGATTGACACGGCAGGAACGCTGACCAATGCGGCCAATGCTTTGAAAGCAGCGGGCGCATTGCAAATTTTGGCCGCAGGAACGCATCCTTTGCTTTCCGGGCCAGCGTACGATCGCATAGAAAAATCGGCTTTAACAAGCCTTCTGGTTACAGATACGATTCCTTTGGCTCGTTCTTCGGAAAAAATCAAAGTTGTTAGTGTAGCAGACATTTTTGCCGATGCAATCCGCCGCATTTACACCGATGAATCAGTTTCAACGCTGTTTTTATCGTAATTCAAATTTTACAACACTTAGTAGGTATATAGTCATGGATGTCATCACGCTAGAAGCGAAAGCTAGGCCGGCTGGTAAGACGGCTGCAAAAGCCGCCCGCAGAGAGGACTCAGTTCCTTGCGTGCTGTACGGACACGGCGCAGAGCCCCGTACCTTTTCGGTTCCTCGGCTTAGCCTAAGGAAATTGATCCACACAAACGAATTTCATACGGTCAATGTCGTTCTTGACGGCAAAACGTATACGTGCGTTTTAAAGGACGTAGATTTTCATCCGATCTCGGATCAAGCCATTCACGCTGATTTTCAGGTTTTGAATGCTAAAGAGAAAATCACGATCAAAATCCCGGTTCATTATTCCGGCAACCCAATTGGGGTAAGAAATGGTGGTACACTTAAGACAATTATCAACAAAGTTGAGATTAAATGTCTTCCTGAATTTCTTCCCAACTTCTTAGATATTGATATTTCTAAGTTGAAGATTGGACAATCAATTTTGGTTAAGACTCTCAGTCTGGCTGGAATCGAAATTAAGGCCCCAGCAAACCAGACAATGGTTGCAGTGGTTCGTCCTCGTACCTTGCTCTCAATCGAGGAAGAGGAAGAAGAAGAAGCAGCTGCAGCTGCCGCCGCATTGGCAGCCGAAGAAGGTGCAGAAGCTGTTGAAGCAGAGGACGACAACAAGTAGGTCGATCTTTTTTGCTTATTTGGTTCTGTTTGAGCCTGGGTCGCGCGGAGCGCGACCCAGGCTCAATTTGTTTTACCCGACTTATATTGCGGGTCACGACATTAGTAGCTCTTCCACAAGACTTAATTTCTAATGGCTGCTCCCAAACGACTAATCATTGGACTTGGAAACCCCGGTTCGATCTATGAAAAAACCCGCCATAATATCGGGTTTGAGGTAATTGATGCCATTGCAGGGCGAATAAAAGGGTCTTTTTCGACTAAGGGGCAGTCTCAGATTGCATGGGGCTCATGGCGCGGAAAGCCGTTTGGATTGGTAAAACCACAAACGTTCATGAATAGGAGTGGGGTTGCTGTTGAGGAGCTCGTCCGAAAGAACGGACTCGCTCCCCAAGACATTCTAGTCATAGTGGACGATCTGCACCTGGCCGCTGGTGTTCTTCGAATCCGCGGAGACGGCGGGACTGGAGGGCATAATGGTTTGGAGGACATTGGAGATTGGCTGGATTCCAATACGTTTCCTCGTCTGAGAATTGGAATCGGAAATGACTATGGCCCCGGGCAACAGGCCAAATATGTCTTAGAACAATTTACTGAGGGGGAAAGAACGTTGATAGATCCTGCTATCGAAAAAGCACGCGATGCAGCACTAACGTATGTAACGGATGGAATAATGACCGCGATGAATCGGTACAATGGTTGACAGGTTGACCGGTTGACCGGTTGACAGGTTGACAGGTTGACACGTTGACTAACGTGTGCTCGAGTAACCCACCCCATGACCCAAGTCAAGCCCCAAGTCAAGCTCGGTTCGGGGCCGAATATTCTTTCAATCCAACAGGATTACTGAACGATCACGACCTTGGATAATTGGGACGTAGCCGTGGCCACTCTAAGGATATACGTTCCAGGGCGTAGGCTTCTAGTTAAAAGAGATAGGTCTTGGTTGCCTGCCGTTTTCCATTCGGATAGTGTTGACCCGGCCTTGCGACCCACCAAATCAAACATCTCCACGGTAACGAAAGAAGCTGTTTCCATTTGGAAATTGATATTCAACCTCTG
>CALFHN010000069.1 GCA_937876355.1 uncultured Bacteroidota bacterium
TTGGTTTTTTCCGTTACGACATTCCCAGTGTTCAGTGTCGATGCGGGCTCAAAAAGTAAGATGTGGGCCTCTTTTTCTGCCACAGGTCGATGTTCGATCCCACGCGGAACCACAAAGAACTCACCTTCATGGAGCGTTATAATCCGGTCTCGAAATTCTAAATCGAAACTTCCCTTAATCACGAGAAATAGTTCATCCTCATTTTCGTGAAAATGCCAATCGAAGGTCCCTTTAATCTTTCCAAGTTTGACGTGTTGCCCGTTTAGTTCTGCCACAATTGCGGGAGACCAGAACTCCTCGATGAGCGCTAGTTTTTGAGCTAGGTTTACCTTTTGCATCACTTTCTCTCGTACAAATATGATTTCCTAACCTACGCCCCAACACGCCTGATAGGCAACAACGGCAGGAATCATTTTACTCGGATTAATGCTGGCCGAGTCACAACGGAATGTTTTTACTCGTACCTCAAAGACTCAATCGGATTAGCCAAGGAGGACGTCAATGCCTGGATGAAGGCAAGTAGAAAGGCGATCAGGCCAACCCAAACAGTCCGAGCGCGGCCACGATCAATGCCAGAGTGGTAAAAATGCTCAGGATAGAGCTAAGGGGTATAGACAGTAAAAGACGCCAGAACGTTTACTTGGAACAGGAAAAGAGTTTGTTTTATTGTTGAGATTCGATCTTGGCAAGGTACGTGTTCACAATGGTGGCATACTCCCCAGGCTTGTCTACCATCCCAACATGCCCGGCATCAGGTAAGATTTGCACTTCGGAGTTAGGGATTAGGTTGGAAAATTCCTCCATGGTGGCGGGCCGAGCTTCATCAAATTCTCCAGCAATTAGTAAGACCGGCATGCCGAGTTCGTGTAGTCTATCTGTGCGATCGTAATCCAACAAAGTGCCCGTTGCCGTGAACTCGGTTGGGCCCCACATGTAATTGTACATTTCGCTGTTTCCTTCCACTCCTTCACATTCAGGGACATCTTTTTTGGGCTGATGGTATAAAAAGCGAGCATAAAACGAATCGGTGGCGGCAATATAAGCGGGGTCCAAATAGGTACCAGCCGCTTCATGAGTCCTGATCACATTTTGAAGATCTAAAGGCATTTGTGAGACCAGAATCTGAGCGTCATCCATCCATTTTGGCGTGGAAAGCAAAGGTCCCGCTAAAATGATGGATTGGAGTCCATTTGTATTGCCCACAAGTCCGTATTCGGCTGCCACGGTGCCGCCCCAACTAGATCCCAAAATGTGGAGTTCTTTGAGATCAAGCGCAGCTCGGATGGCTTCAATTTCCTCGACGAAATGCGACAAAACCCAGCGGGATCGGTCCCCTGGTCGATCCGATTTCCCCGTATCCAACTGATCATATCTGATTACAGGCCTATCAGTAATCAAATTGTCCAGCAGTCCGAAATAACAACTGGTAGAACCGGGGCCACCGTGGATCAATAGGAGGGGAGTGCCGGCGGCATTGGGATTTGACATCTCGTAAAAGATTTGCCCGCCAGGCACGTCGATCATGCCTTCATGTTTTTCTTGAATCAGTTGCTCCGAACAACCAGCTATAAGTATGAGGAGGCCAAAGGTTAAAAATCGATTCATAATCTTACTCGATAATGCCAGTAAAAAAAGTGCTTTTGAAGGCAATGCTTCAGCCACATCTACTCCGAAAACGTAAATTTGGAAAGGCGTGCTTCTTTATTGCGAGCATTCCACGTTTCGCCATACTCTAATACAAATAGTGAGCCATCCGGGCCAAAGGCCATGTCCATGGGTCTACTAAGTGTTGTTGAGGGAAGGAAGGTCTCCATGTACGCGTAATCGCCCTCTGCATCCATTGTGACCAAGAAGATTTTATGGCGAGTCCATTCGTATATAAACAACTTGCTCTCAAAGTATGCAGGGAAGCCTCCTTTTATTGATCCCTGGTGGTAGACGGGCCCGGCCATGGCGCTACGGCCGCCGGTCTTTAAGAGGGGAAATTCTTTGGATTCCCCGTATGGATACCAAATCCACGCTGGCTGAGCCGGTGGGAGGGTAGTTGTACCCGTGTTGTTTGGAGAATCATTGATGGGAGCCGACGCGTCATACAACGCGCCCGAAAGCTGCTTCGCAAAATCGAAATCGTTATAGGCTTTGTTATTTGCTACGAAATACGGCCAGCCAAAAAACCCGGCCGCCCGAGCTTGATTAAATTCATCGTGTCCCGCCGGTCCGCGACCTTCTTTTGGATCGGAGGCGTCCGGACCAATTTCTCCCCAGTAGAGCCAATCGGTTGATTGATCAACAGAAATCCGGAAAGGATTACGATCACCCATAATATAAATTTCTGGATGTCCATCGACCCCATCTGCAAACAAATTGCCCTCTGGAATGGTGTAGGTCCCGTCATCTTGAGGTTTGATACGCAAGATTTTGCCACGGTAGTCCCGCGAATTTGCGCTCGTGCCCTGTGCATCCCAAGGGGAACGGCCCGGCGTTTCATCTGATGGGCTGAATCCGTCGGATGCGAATGGATTGGTGTCGTCGCCGGTCGAAATGTACAAATTCCCCTTCGAATCGAATGCTACGGAGCCGCCAGCGTGGCAACATTCAGCGCGCTGGGTAGGGACTTTCAATAAAATAGCTTCAGAAGCAAGATCAACCGCCTGTCCGTCAAAGTAAAAACGTGACAGGTGCTGTTCAGCGATGTCTCCGGGGGCAGAATAATACATATAGATCCATCCATTGTCCTCGAAACCTGGATCCAAAGCGAGGCCCAATAATCCGTCTTCCATTTCGGAAAATACCTCAACTTCGGCTGCGATTTTAGTAGATCCGGTAGCGGGGTCAATGAGGTGAACGCTTCCATGTCGCTCAATCATAAGTACTCGGCCATCTGGAAGTGGCGCAATTTCCATAGGCTCGCGCAGGTTTTCAATCAAAATTTGTTGTGCAAATTCCGATTCGTTGGGCGTCAATAATGAACCTGTACCGCCGTTCATTGCCCATTTCAGGCCTTCCAAGACGTGCGTGAGAAACGCTGGATTGGCCCAGGATTCCTCCCGATGACCTAAGTTAGTATAAAAGCTCCGCCCTCCATCAAATTCTTGTTTCCATGACACAGGATGGGTGGTTCCCTCGGAAGTGTCCTCACCGACGTTGTATGAGGTTTCATCTATGGATACAAGTATCGTTAGACCATCCCTGACCATACGGTGATTGTACCATTCGTC
>CALFHN010000070.1 GCA_937876355.1 uncultured Bacteroidota bacterium
CCGCTAACCCCTTCTCCATTCGTGCCCAATTATTCGGGTGATGGACATGGGAAACCGGCAGGCGATGGGCAAGGAACGCGACAGGCTGAACCGATGCCTATTTGGTCTGGCGATGGAAGAAATGACATTCATAACCCCATGATGCCGACTTGGGGTAACACAGATGGGCGATTTATACATCGCAGAGCCGAGTCTCCTGTTTCAGTTGCTGTTCAATCTGGGCCTATGGACATGCAGCAGCCTCGCACGGCAGCGGTGCCATTGTCTGAAGAGCTCGAAATGAACGTGAATCTTCCTTCGAGCGGTGCACGGCCTGAAGCAACGCAGAGCGCACCTAAAACCAGCGGCACCTGGAAATTGATTGCTCTCGTTGTCGTTTTTCTGGTCTGGGTATCGACCGCCAGCACATTGTTGTTTCTTTATATGGACCGCTACCTTTTCCCATAGTCGGGCCGGTTTAGCTGCTCCTTCGATCAACGCACGATCATAAGCGGGATCGTTTCGACTTTTGTCCCATTTTCCACCCGCACAAAAAGTAGCCCTGGTACCATTGGCAGCTGGTTGCGCGAGATGCTCATTTTTCCTGTTGTGTCCGTTCTTTTCGAGAGAACGATTCGGCCCAGCATATCGACGACCTCGATTCGTGCGTCGCCGCCGCGCTCTGGCATAAGAATAGAAACGCCTGCGCCGCTCGAAAGGGAATACGGATTTGGAAACAGCTCAACCCGCGCAGCAATTGGCTGTTCTAGGGTTTCTGTTGATGTACTGAATCCATGTTGGACGTCAGCAATGAGTTTTCTCCTATTCTCGGTAACTACAAGAGCTACTTCTACTACAGCTTCATCCGAAACGCCTTCGAGAATGAGGTGGCGCCCGGGGGGCAAGCTGCTGGCCGGTTCCAAGACAATGAGGCTGCGAAAGGTTAATGATTCGCTGTCATAGTGAGCACTCGACCGAACGCCGCTTTTCGAAGCCATCGCGCTTAAAGGTTGGCGCTTGGTTGTCAGCTCAATTTGAATACCTCGGATGGTGACCTGGGAGTCGAGATATAGATTTCCTCCTTGATTTGAGACAAAGACGCCTGACGAGCCACCTTTTCCGGCGCCAGCCGCAGGCTGCACGGGTAGCGCCGAGTTGTCCGGCCACCGCGCGCGAAGAATCGCCTGAATTTGAACGGTGAGATCCCGGATGTCGACCAGGCCATCACCAGCGGGGAAGGGGTACATGTCAAATTGGGCCAGTTGAGAAGCCCCGACCAGCGTGAGGCCAGAAACAGCGTCCAAAGCCGTAACCACATCAGCTACGTCGAGCGAGCCGTCGCCATCGGTGTCGCCGCGGCCACCAACACCTAGGCCGCTCAAAGAAATCAGGGTCGAATCGGAAGACGCATTATGATAAAGCCACGCTGAACCCGTGATTTGGCCATAGTTAGCAAGCGTCGGGGTAAACCAAAAGGTAGCCGCCTGATTTTGGGCAGGTGATACGGGGGAAATAGCAGAGTCCAGCCTAAAAAGGGCAGAACTCGTTCGAACAGAATCGATCACTAAATCTGCGAGGCCGGTAGGATTGGAGATGGTAACGGATAGACTGGTACTGTCGCCGACGAGGACTAGGCCGAAGCTCAGTGAATCGGGCTCAAGGGTGATAGACGCCGTGTTGGCGATCAAAGCCAAGCTGTGGCTGCGGAGTCCATTGGGAAGCGAGAGGGCGTCGCCGCTAGGCGACGCCTGGGCCACAACAAGACCTGAAATACCCAGTGTAATGGTTGAATCCTGCTCCAAGGGGCTACCCACGAAGGACCATTCGGATGTTAGAATGCCGGTGTTTTCGCCGGGAGGGAGGGTTTCGCCAGTGAGGCTTAGGACCACGACCCGTCCGCCAGACTCCGTTATTTGCCAATTCGCCCCAGCCAAGCTGGCGTGAGAGGACGAAACAGCGGAAAGGGCGATTAACGATGCGTCAAAACCCAAGTCAAACTGAAATCCTTGAATCGAGTCGGGGCCTGGCCAGGAAAGATCGATCGATACAAAATGGCTCCCTGAATCCGGATTCCAGGTACTTGAACCGGTGGAAAACCCAAAGGAAGTGTCTGTCGCGTTTAGATCTAGCGGAGTAGTGACAAGGACATCGTCAATTCGAATGTTGGCGCTACCGGAAGAACCTCCGCGGCCGTCAAACTGCAGATAAACATCGGATTGGCCCAACAAGACGGCTGAAAGGGCTATTTCGACGTATTCGTAGGCGCTAGCGGCGGCCGGCAGGCCGCCGCTAGAGACCACATGCGGAAACGTAACGCCGCCATCAACAGAAAAACGGACGATCAAACTATCGGCAGGGTAAGAAGACGTCCGGCGGGCGTAGTACGAAAGCGTGGCTTCGGTGCGGCCCGATAAGTCGATGGGGCCCATGCGCACAAACGCAGGAGCAGATCCGGTGTGGGCAAGGTTATTGAGCCCCGATCCAGGCGATGCCGAGGAAGCAGAGGTTTTCCAACTGGTGTTCTCAGCTACGACACCTGCGGGAAGGTCAGGCGCAGTCACCGCATCAAACGTGTGACTTAGGAGCGTTGTGGTTTGCGCGGGCGCGCTAGTTGAGCATGCCAGCAGTGCCAGCACGCAAAAAGTGATACGATTCATGACGTCCTCTCCTCTAGTTCTTTTTCACGGTCATTCTAGGCGGGCCGAGTTCCGGCGCCTAGGATAGAAGAGGGAGATGGCAGGGAGAATCGAACGCGTTAAACGGATTTTTTTCGATCCAGTTAAGAAAACACTTTGGAAAGTGTCGCTAATATTTAAAAAATGTCGTTAAATAACCAGAAAACATTAAAAAATGTCGTATACCGTAACGAAATTGTCGTTAAATTGAACCCGTGTTACAAAAATGGTATTAAAGTGTCGCTAATACCTAACCAGCAGCGAAGTTGACCAAACAAAAATGCCATGACTAAAAAAGAAAAAATCGCCCTGCAGGCCACGATTCAACGCGCGCTCGAAAATCGACCTAGCGGCATGACGAGGGGGGAGCTTCAAAGCGAATTGCCATCGTACCTGAGGGTCCGAAGTATTCAGCGCTTGCTTAAAGACATGGCAGGGGATGATCTGCTTACGGTTAGTGGTGAAAAGAGCGGTACGCGATATCATCCGGCTTACCACGCCACGGGAGGTGGGGAAGGGATTCTTGTATCCGCGGAGCCGGTCCTGGGCAGAGGTGCAAGGGAAGTCCAGCTCATGGTAAGTTTGCCTTTAGCTCAAAGGAGACGAATAGGGTATCAACCGAATTTCTTGTTGGACTACGTTCCGGGAGTAACCTGGTATTTGTCTGAAGAGGAGCGCCACATGCTGGCCATGGCAGGCGCGGTTCACGATGAAACACAGCCAGCCGGCACGTATGCGAGACATATTATAGATCGTCTGATGATAGACTTGTCCTGGGCGTCAAGCCACTTGGAGGGAAATACCTATTCACTACTCGATACCCGCATGTTAATCGAACGAGGGCAGGCGGCGGCGGGTAAGGAAGCAGAAGAAACCCAGATGATTCTAAATCACAAGCGAGCTATCGAGCTGCTGGTTGAAAATGAAGACCTGTTGACGTTTAACAGAGTAACGTTTTCGAATCTTCACGCCGTGCTGTCCCAAAACCTTCTTCCGGATATGAAGGACGAAGGTAGGCTTCGCCGGCAAGGTGTGGGCATTTCTGGATCAATGTATGCACCACTCTCCGTTCCTCAGCAAATAGAGGAATTCTTTGACCAACTACTGAGCACAGCGGGAAAGATTGATGATGCATTCGAACAGGCATTTTTCATTTTGGTGCACCTGCCTTATCTCCAACCATTTGCCGATGTCAACAAACGAGTCTCTCGGCTGGGAGCCAATATTTCGTTAATCAAAAGCAACTATTGTCCCCTTTCGTTTTTGGACGTTTCAAAAGAGCTTTACGTCCAAGGCCTTCTGGGGGTATATGAATTCAATCGGATTGACCTGTTGCGTGATGTGTTTGTTCATGCCTGCATACGCTCCGCGGCGCGGTACAAAACCATTAAAGATGCCGTAGTCGAGCCGGACGGTTTTCGGTTGATGTACCGAGCATTATTGACCGAAGGGGTATCTAGACTGGTGAAAGAGGGCGATCTGCTTCTCGCATCGAAGGTTAAAAAGTTGGTGATGGAGGATGCCGTTTTTGTCGAAGGAATTCCGGAGAAGGTCAGGCATCAGTTTACGGACCTGTTACTAGAGGAGATGCTGAATCTGTTTGATGGAAACTATATGAGGTATGGGTTGAGGCCATCTGAATTCGAATTGTGGAAAGGAAATCAGTAATGGTATGGATGATGATCGGGGGACATTCCGGGGCTGCCACTGCCCGGAAACTTGTTTTCAATGGCCCAGGCGGGCGCGCTGGTGGACTTGTGACGCTCGTCGGC
The DNA here is from genome assembly GCA_937876355.1 of uncultured Bacteroidota bacterium. Lineage (GTDB taxonomy): Bacteria > Bacteroidota > Rhodothermia > Rhodothermales > UBA10348 > UBA10348. The sequence goes on from CALFHN010000070.1 coordinate 4,427, forward strand.
ATTTCCCTCATACTGGCCATTCCACTTGGTTGGGTGGGAGGGTGTGGGGGTGTTTATAGTGGGAAAGTGGCGCGATTGGGGAGAAAGGTAGGTAGAAAGGGCAAAAAAGGGGTTTTAGCTTAGAAAATGTGGCGTGATTGGGGTGATGAATGGCGCGATACGGTTGAAAATGGCGTGATATGGTTGATGTATGGCGCGATTCGGTTGATGAATGACGCGATACGAGAGAGCGTTGCGAGTTATGATTTGGTTTACAAAAAAAGTCGGGGCACCACCTGAAAGGTAGTGCCCCGACTTTGACCGAAAGGATCGTCCATAACCCGCCAAAATTAGGGCGATCGATTTCGAGAAAGGCTATTAGGGATTATCCCTGCGTGGGGCGATTATCCTTGCGAGCCGGGGCGTTGACCGCCCGGACCACCGTGCCCGCCTGGACGCTGTCCACCAGGCCCGCCCATTCCTGGACCACCGTGCCCACGTCCACCAGGACCTCCCTGCCCACCATGCCCGCCCATCCGGGAAGCCAGTGCGTTGTGAATCATTGTGATTTCGAACTGTGTATCGTCCAAAATGGTGTCGATGGCTGCTTCGTGGGCCGCCTTCAACGATTCAACCAGGGCCATGACATCTTCCTGTGCTGCACCCGATTCAATCAGCTCGCGGACAGACGCGCGGTCCGTCTCAGAAGAAGCCTTCAAGGCGTCAAGCGCTGCTACCTGTTCATCCGTAAGACCAAGAACTTCGATCATCACCAGACGCGCTGCGCCCTGATGCGCCTCGGCCAGTGCTTCGTGCTCGGCCCGGGCAGCTTCGCCTTCGGCTTTGCCATCGGCAAGTGCTTGTTTCTGTTCATCCGTAAGAAGGGCTTCTACTTGGGCTCTAACGGCCTCGTGAATGGCATCTAGCTGAGCCTTTATTTCTTCGCGACTTAAAGACTCGCGCTGAGCCAGAATGGCTTCAACTTGGGGCTTGTACGTTTCGCGAAGGGCCTCGATCTGGGCTTGTTGTTCGTCCGTCAACCCGATAGCCGCCAACGCTCCGCCGCCGCCACCTTGCCGGCGCATGTCATTCAGGCTTTGTCCGCCTGGGCGCATTTGTCCTTTCTGACGATCACGTTGTCCTGCCTGCGCAATTCTTTCGTACAGGGCTGCTTTTTCTTCATCCGAAAGCGTGGCGTGAAGATCTGCGGCTACGCGCCATAGATAGCCTGCTTCTTGGTCAGAATCGCTTCCGCCCGGCCGGCTATGTTTGGCAAACGAGGCGTTTATGGCATCTGTTTGCGAGGACGACAAGCTAAGATCCGATACCATAAAGGATATGGACGAAGCAACGGTGTCTATTTCTGAATCATCTCCCGAAA
>CALFHN010000071.1 GCA_937876355.1 uncultured Bacteroidota bacterium
ACGCCGTGACGGGAGTTACTCCTAATTCTGTCGAAGGGGTTGAGTCCAATTTGGCCAATGTGGTGGCCGTTCAGTGGACCACCGAAAACCTTCCCGATTCCCCTTTTCTTTCTGTGACCGCCTATCCCAACCCCGCTTCCCAGTCTGTAACGTTAGAAATTGACCTCCAGAGTCCCACCCCACTTACTGTCGACGTATTTGATGTCTTGGGCCGGCTGGTGGCAAACGTAAGCGATGGTACCACGGCGCGCACCGCCGGCACGTTTCGGTTGCGGTGGGACATTTCTAACAGTTTGGGTGGTCGGCTAATGCCGGGCACCTATTTTATCGTGGCGAAAACCGATGGTCGGTCCATAACAAGGCCAATTGTGGTCGTTAGATGAGTTAGATCATCAATTTATCTTTGAGTACTTTTGAGCGCTCTCGACTGGCAATAACCTCGTGATTGCCAGATAAAATGAGCTTATATCGTCCGCTAAACCAAGGGATAAGTTCTTTAATATGTTTGAATTGGACGATGGCAGAGCGGTGAATACGCATGAACGAATCTGGATTGAGAAGGGCGCCTAGTTGATCCAAGGTGTAACTAACAATGTGCTGCCGAATCTTGGGCCGGGGACCGCCTGGACCACCAAATGCAGCTGATTCTTCTTCAAGAATGTGGACTCTGGTAATTCCTTCATTGATCTCAATAGACACTATTCTGCCTACGGGAATGATCAGGATACGGTCGCGAAAAGGGATGGACATTTGGTCCAAATAATGAGCTGGCGGGGCACTATTTGCTGTTTGGTGCTGGGAATCCTCGGTACCTGACTTGAGTATGGATTCAGCTGCTTTTTCAAAAGCTTGACTATCCATCCAATCTAAAACCCTAGCAATATTGTCAAGTGATTTTTGGGCTGGTTTACGCTCTATTGCTCGTGCAAGGGCCATGTCCAAGCGATCTACTGGGATAGGTTTCAGCAGATAATCGACCGCATTTTCGTCGAACGCTCTAATGGCATACTCGTCGAAAGCGGTTGTAAAAATTACGGCTGGTCGCTTATCTGGATTGAGACGGTCCAATACCTCAAATCCGTCATACCCGGGCATTTGGATGTCCAAAAAAAGCACATCAACACTGTTGTCAGACAACACCTTAAGTGTGTCAACCCCGTCTTTTGCTTCAGCTACGATATGAAGTTCAGAAGCATGGACGCTTTCTGAAAGAAGCTTTCGAAGGCGCTTTCGCGCCGGTGCTTCATCATCTGCTATTACGATATTTAACATGCTAATAAATTCCTTAAGTGGTGTGTTGGACCGGAAGCAAAACCTTGACCGTGGTCCCAGTATCGGGATCACTGACAAAGCTCATAAGATCGGTCTTTCCGTACAATTGAACGAGCCGTTCGTAAACATTGTTTAAACCAATCCCAAAGAATGGTAGTCCGGCTGATGTAGGCAGAGTAACTCCAAATAGCTCTGGAATCCCAACCCCGGAATCAGCAACCGTAATATTTGCGCTTCCATTGGGTACGCCATCGGAATCTAATCCGGGATGAACACTAATGAACAATGAGCCTCCTGAGCGCCGTTTTTCTAACCCGTGTTTGATCGCGTTTTCAACGAGTGTTTGAATCAGAAAGGCGGGTACAAAATGAAGTCGCATTTCCTGGGCCAAGTCACATTTGATATCCAATTTTGATCCAAACCGAGCACGCTCAATAGCTAAATAATGCTCAACAATGGCCATTTCTTCTTCCATCTTGACATAAGGTCGGCTACTTGTATTGAGCGTGTGTCGGAAAATTGCTGCTAAATGTTCTACCACGGCCTCGGCTTCGTTGGGACGCTCTTCAATCAAGGAAAGAAGTGTATTTAGTGCATTGAACAGAAAATGAGGGTTGATTTGAGCGCGTAGTGCCACAAGGTGGGCCTGAGAACTCTCTGAAGCGAGCTTCTTTTCTCGGTCCACCAACCCGAGTCGATCAATGGCAAGTGCTAAGTTTCCTGCAAGGGAACGGAGTTGATCGAGGTCTTCCAGATTATAAACTGCTCTTTTCCTTGATTTAAAGCTAAGAACGATTAGTCCGACCGAGGCAGAGTCGCCTTTTATGGGGATGGCAAGGGCGGCCCGGTGTTCGAGCAAAAGATCTCGGTCACTATTCGGAAGCGGGTGTTGATTCAGTTCAGGATTACGCGCCCAAACGGTCGGAGTAAACTCAAAGTGTTTCCAAATGCCCTGAAATACACTTTCGGTCAAATAAGGAGGTTCAGGGTTAAATCGCTTGGTAATCCATGTATGGTCTGCTGGGCTTTTCAGAAACACAATCGCACTTCGGGCGCCAAACACTTGTCCAATGACATCGATGGCTTGTTGAGCCAGCGCACTTTCGTCCATAATGTCTGGCAAATCCTCCTGAAATCGACTGATTATTTGGCGTCCTCGAAATCGTTCATTGGCAAAAAAGGAGGAGGCAAACAATCGTAAGCGGCGAGCAGTTCGTTCAAAAATGACCAACAGGACGACCACAAACACACCTTCAAGGACGATGCGCGTCTTTCCAGAAGCTGTCAGAAAGTTATCCATAAGGGCCAGGCCGCCTACAAACGAAAAGAAGATCAACCCAATAACCAAAACGTAGACAAATGCGCCGCTTAACACTTCATCGACTTTGCCAAACCGCAGCGTACCCACACTATAAAGGGTGACGGGCACGACAGCTAAAAGCTGGGCTGAAACGATGATCCAGGCAGCGGTCTGGTCGGAAAATCCAGATAACACTGGAATGACATCCAAAACGACCAACGCGGCTACCAACGAGATAACAAAAATGATTAAGCTTTCGGTAGGACCCCATTGAATTGCGCTTCGATCTGTCTGAGAAGCATCTGCTATGCTCAGTCCAAAGGAGACCCAAGCAGCTATGCCAATGTATGTGGAGGCGTAAAATAGAATTGGGACCAGCAACTCTTCCATCGTAAACGGCCCTATATGGCCGGTAACGGAGGTCATTATTACAGCCACAGAGAGGAGCAAAGGGGGTAGGTACGTGAAAAAAAGTAACCTTCCCAAGCCGCTCCCACCAAGTCCAGCATCCTTCGATAATTTGCGTACAAGCAAAACCGGAAATCCTATCCAGCCCACCAATCCGACAAAAGTAAAAAGTTGGAACAGGGAGTCGTATTTGGTACCTGTCGACGCGGGACCAAATAATTCTACACTGAGCAGTCGGACCAAATTTCCGATTATCCAGAGCGATGAGACGGCGATGGCCCAAAATTCAAATCGGGCCCGACGAGAATGAATGGCCAAAGGACCTGCGATAAACAGTCCTAGTAAATGAAAAAATGCGCCAATCGTAAATCCCCAAATGGCGAATTGCCAAACCCCAAGAGATCTTGGATATAAAAAAGTTGGGTGACGTTCAAAGGTGACGTTTAAGGACAAAATCTCTTCGTTTCTTACCACCACATAACTTCGCGTTAACCCCGGTTTTATCCCGGCCAGAGCATTTTTAAGGTCTTCTGAGTCAAAAAACTGCTGATACTCAAGCATGTAAAAACGATCGCCCTGTTTAATTCCACCTCGGTCACCAGGTCCGTTTGGGAACACATATCCGGCAATAATTCCTTCTTCTGACTCCGTCCAGACAATCCAGTCGGAACCTCGGGCCGAAGGTTCCATTGCGTAACCGTCATCTGCTTGGTATTTCGCAATTTCCTGCCAATCGATTACCGCACTAATCATGGGGTAAAGTGCTGCCATTGCCGCCAAAAGAAGCGTAACTTGGGATATGAATCGAATGTGTTTCAAGATGGTAATGTAATGGATTGCAGTTCAATCCGGTATGAAGTCGTTCCTTTTTGCCGTCTTTTGGGGAAACCCTGAGTTTTGCACTTATTCTACGTGTACACGGACTGATTCCGCCTTACACAATCCAACGTATTCCAATGATAATTGATACCCATGCTCATATTTATCTAGATCAGTTTGAATCTGATTTGGATGATGTTATAGAAAGGGCCGAGCGCATAGGAATCAAGGCTATATTGTTGCCCGCCATTGATTTATCCTCGATAAGTAAAGCGTTGAAACTACAGGAAAAATGGCCTTTTTTTCGTGTTATGGCTGCTATTCATCCCTGCGAAGTGCATTCTGCAACGGACGAAGATTTTTTGGAAATTGAAAAGTGGGCCGAAGATGAACGAATCATTGCCATTGGCGAAACTGGACTAGATTACTACTGGGATACCACATTTAAGGAAAAACAAAAAGACTTCGTTCGTAGACATATCCGGCTTGCGGCCCGTGTCAATAAACCCATTGTTTTTCATGACCGGCAGGCCTCAGAAGACTTGGTTCAAATCGTTAGGGAAGAGAAAGATGCTTCGCCGTATCCAGAACAAATTCATGGAGTATTTCATTGTTTTGGCGGGCCCGCAAACATTGCAGATGCCGTGTTGGAATTGGGATTTTATGTCGGGCTAGGAGGAACGCTGACCTTCAAAAATGGAGGCGTCCCGGATGCAGTGTCGCGTATTCCGTTAGACCGAATCGTCCTTGAAACAGATTCTCCCTACCTAACTCCCGCTCCCTTTCGCGGTAAAAGAAATGAGCCCGCCTTGATTCAACACGTTGTCGACAAACTGGCAGAAGTTCGAGGTGTGACGGTTGACGAAATCAAATCTATTACGTCTCGGAACGCGATACAAGTCTTTGGGCTGCAAGACCTTGCGCCATAATCTGTTGGAATTAAATCCGCCCGCTGACGGGGCTTAGCCATCGATACTAAACCACTCGGGCTTAAATACTATTTTTGTACCGGTTTTGACGGCTTCATTTGCTTTGATTACCACAACTGTAGCTTGATACGCTATCTGATAATTGACGACTGGTTCAAAGGGGCCATAGTTGAAGTTATCTGCAAACGCTTTTATCGCATGCCAGATGGGTGCTTTGGCGTTGGGATCGTCGGCGGTTGGATCCGTTCCAAGCGCATCGAGCTTTGTCGCATTGGCTAACAACGCAATACCTGTTTCCTTGTAAAATCGGTCTTTTCTCGCGTACACTTCCCATCCTAACTGAGGGGCGTCTACCTCTTTAAACATCCAAGCCTTGTTATCGCGGAGAATAACGGTGGAATCGCTTCCGAAATAGAGATCATATTCCGCATCAAATCCGCTAACAAGCGTGGCGTCAAAAAGCATGTTTTCTCCGCTGGGGAATTCGATCACAGACTGGATAGTATCCGGAACCGTCCGTCCGTCTCTCCAAAAGGCAACGTGTCCAAATCCAGATACTGCGACTGGTAATTGTTCATTTAGCCACATACAGGTGTCTATTTGCTGAATTCCTACCTCGCCCACCAATCCTAGGGAGACTTTTTCGTCTAGGCGCCAATTCAGCGCCTCGGCCCTCGCGCCTGAGGAGGAGGGTCTTCTCCACGAATCTTTATAATGCCATTGAGACCGCGTCATGCTCGATTTTCCGAGTGCTCCACTTCGAACGAATCCATAAACGGAACGATATTGGGGCTCAGTTCGGTATAGAAGACCGGTCTGGAAAATTTGACCTTTAGCATTTCGTGCCGCCTGGGCTATAGCTCTCGCATCTTCCATCGTATGGGCTAAGGGCGCCTCGCAATAGACATGTTTGCCTGCCTTTAAAGAGGCGATAACGATGTCCTTGTGAAAATGGGTAGGGGTAGCAACAAAAACTGCAGTAATGGACTCGTCGGCCAAAACGGTTTGGTAGTCGCTTTCCGTTTTTACCGCCGGAAAGTCACGTTTGGCTCGGCGCAGCATTAAAGGAAAATGGTCGCAGATCACCGTTAAATCGGTGTCTTCCAATTCATGGATCGCCTTTGAAATTTCTCGGCCCCACTGCCCAAATCCAATTACAGCGCAAGATATTTGATCTTCTAATGCGGCATGGTTTAAAGAACTAGTCTTTTCAGAAGGAATTAGTTCAGCAGAGGCGAGAACGCCAGACAAGGTGCCAAAAGAACTCTTTTTTAAAAAATTGCGACGTGAAAGGCGATTTCTAAACACAGATCTTATTTAATCAGGTGAACGAATAACTCAAGATAGTCTTTCATCACAAAAAACGTATCAGCATTTACTTGGCCGCGATTAATTTCCACCCAGAATCCGTCTTGTGATGGACTTCCGCTTGAATGAGAGCCTTTTTCAAGTGAGCCTGTTCTAAGTGACTCTGTTTAGGGCGATATCCTGCAAGGAGGGCTGTAGAGAGTGCATCTGCAATAACTGCTGAGTCCGCTTCAACAACCGATACGTACGGGCCAGAAACAGCCATTCCGGTAAGTGGATTAAGTACATGACCGTATTCAATGTCGTCAACTTCGTGAGACTTTCCGTGGATAGAGGATACCGATAAGGCACTGTCTACAATGTCCGAAGTTGTAAACCACTTCGGAGTATGCACCTTCTCATATGGATCCTCAATGCCAATGGTCCATGCTAATTCTCTAGGAGGGGTTCCTATTCCAACAATGCTGCTGGTGCCGCCGTGCAATAGGGCGCTAGTGACACCCGCTTCCCTTAATAAGATGGTTGCTTCGTCGAGTGCCCAACCCTTTGCAATTCCCCCCAAGTCAATTTTTACACCATTAGTTTTAAATCGAATGCTGGTTTTGTCAGGATCGAGGGAGATATGTTGCCACCCAGTCATTTCTAGGGCCATTTTGATGTCATTTACGGATGGGATGTCCGTTCGTTTGGCACCAAAACCCCATAATTTCATTAAAGGCCCGATGGTGGGGTCAAAAACACCCGTTGTCATCTTCCAGCACGTTTCGCATGTTTTTAACAGCTCAAATAAGTCCCCAGCAATAAAAACTTCTCGGTCAAATGCGTCACGGTTAATGCGCGATAGTTCGCTGGCAGGATCATAAAAGCTGAATCTTGCTGCAATTCGATTGATTTCTCGAATCGCTTCTTCACCTGCAGAGCGAAGCAAGACCGGATCGTCGCCGTGCATAACGATTTCAAATCGGGTTGCCATGGCGTGTGTAGCCAATCGAACAGATTGAAAAGAATCTTGGTGTGTCATTCCAATTGCTGGATCGACCGGCATGAATAAACAAGTGGGGCGGGCGCCTACGGCGCCCGCCCCACAATACTAGTCGAATTTTAATGATTCAAGCAAGTTCGCTCGTAATCATCAAATTCGAAGTTATGACTGCTCAAACGTTCCATACGTAGGAACTGGAATGATCGTACCGCCACCTGTGTGGAATGAGCGATCTTTGTGATTTAAAAAGATCGCTTCTCCAAAGCGATCAGAAGCTTCCGCCATCGAAATGATACTCTGAGCGATAATGGCGACATCAATGTTACCATTGGTGTCATTACCGCTTCGGATACAATCGAACAAGTTACCTGCGTGGGGTGCTATATCTACTCCGGGAAGTAGGTTTTCAAAGTTTTCGGGATCCACGAGGTCAGCAAAAGGCCTTTCGGGACGCAATTCAACCGAATTTCCACCGAAATATAACGTGGCTTCAGAGCCGCGAATAACCTGGCCAATGCCTTGTTCATTTACGGTCGATCCGGCGATTAACATGCAGAGGCCAGATGGGAATTCAACTAATAGCTGCGTATTGTCATTTACGGAGCGATCGTCTGGTCCAACGGTGGCGTCAGTTACTTTTTTGTTACCAATACAGACCACACGAAGAGGGAGTTCATGAATATCAGCCGCAATAATGAGCGGATGAATCATGTGAGCAAGAAGGTCGCCCAGTATTCCAGCGCAATATGGGTAGTATTTTCTCCAGCGGTGATAGTGTTCGCGGTTAAATTCAACTTTATTGTTGACCTTGCCCAGCCAATGGTTCCAATCCAGAGACTGGGGTGTAACGCCCTCTTCCAGGCCGTAGTAATTCCATTCGCCGTCGGGTGTGTTCCTCATATACGAGTTTTGGGCAAAAGTAGGTGCGCCAATCTTGCCTGCCCGAACCAATTCACCTGCCTTGTGCCATTTGGCTTCAGTGGTGTACTGAGATCCAATCTGGAACTTCATTCCAGTCCGTTTTACGGTGTCATACACATCAAAAGCTTCACCCAAGTAGCGGGTCATGGGCTTTTCGCAATACACATGTTTTCCAGCATTCATTGCATCGATGGCGATGGTCGAATGCCAATGGTCAACTGCGCCAATGAAAATTACATCTATATCTTTATTTTCCAGTAGTTTGCGGTGATCCTCAAACACGTCGACTTTATAATCTCCGAGATTGCGGCTATCTCGAACACCCTCAAGCCGGGCTTTAACTCGATCCCGACGACCTGAATACAGGTCACATCCTGCCATACCCACCACATTGTATTCGTAATCATGGATTTTTTTAAGATCCTTGTCCGAGTTTGTCACATACTGAACGTGGGTAAAGCCTTGGCCGCCAACTCCAATAAAACCAACATTTAGACGGTCGGCTGCTCCGAGGACACTACCTTTTGCAGGTACGCCGAATACTTTGGATGCAGCGGAAGATGTGTTTACACCCGCAATTACAGCACCGGCGGCTAGGGCGCCCTTTTTGAGAAAATCTCGACGGGAGTCCGAGTTGGCAGGTAGCTCGTTTTTTTTCTTCATTTCCGGAATGGACAATTTTGAGTGGAATGGGATGCAGCCAAGTCTTACTGGCCTGTACACTATATGCTATGAAGATACGATGATGCATTCAAAATGCTAGTCGGGATCATAACTTCTAGTAGATGTGTTTTGC
>CALFHN010000072.1 GCA_937876355.1 uncultured Bacteroidota bacterium
AAAACCAAGCATTTGCGACCCCGGTTGGCGGCGTCTCTCCCGTTTTCCGGTCACAATTTGGATACCACATATTAAAGGTAAACGATCGCCGTGTAATGCCGGACGACCGGCTCTTGGCTCATATTATGATTCGCCCTAGAGGACAAGCGGCGGCGGATGCGGCTGATTTGGATCAGCGCTTATCGGCAGTAATTACGCAGTTGAAAGCAGGTGAGGAATTCGCCAAGGTAGCCAATGAAATGTCTGATGATCGTCAGTCTGCTGAAAAAGGGGGCGAATTAGGTGTTATTTCCTACGACGCAGGTCTCCCCTTTTCGTTTAGGGATGCAGGATTTAGCATTGAAAAGCCAGGTGATTATGTCGGACCAGTTCAGACATCTTTTGGATATCACTTCATCAAATTAGTTGAAGTTCTTCCGTTGGGCTCATTTGAAGAAGCCTATGAAGATCTCAAAAGTCAAGTTAGCCGACTGCCACGAGCTGCTGCTGCCGAGAAAGCTTTTGCTGTCCGACTAAGGAATCAGCTAGGCTACTGGATTGACTCAACTATGGTAAACCGTTGGACCACAAGCATTACCGAGGATTCTCTCTTCCGAATGCTGATTCAGAAAGCATATTCCGCAAGCGACTCAAGTCACGTTCTACTGAAGCTCGGGGATATGAATTTCACAGTATCACAATTCTCAAATTTTCTTTCATCCGGAAAAATTCCAGATGCTCAGAAATCTCAACCCCGCCTGTACACAATCGCAGAGGAATTCCTCAACCAAGAGGCACTCAATCATGAAATTGAAATTTTAGAAGCTCGAGAGACTGAATTTGCAAGAACGATGCAAGATTTTCGCGATGGATTGATCCTGTTCCGATTGATGGAAGATTCGGTTTGGACGGCATCCTCTGCCGATTCTGTAGGGCTACTGGCGTATTACGAATCAAACAAAACAGAGTACTCTTTCCCTGATCGAATACGGGTTCTCAGTTTTTCCGCAGTTTCAGACTCTCTCATAAAGGGCGTGATAACCCGATACCGCGGAGAAACAGCAGACGCCGCTAAGCTTTGGGCTCAAGGTGTCCCAAATCAAGCTATTCGTGTCGATACCACCTTCGTTGAGGAAAGGTCTGGATCGATTTATGACCAAGTATTTGATATGCAACTAGGCGAAATTTCAGATCCTACTCCTTACAACCGTGGTTTTATCGCTCTAGCTCACGCGGGTACCGATCCATCTCATCCCATGACTTTTGATGATGCAAGAGCAGTATTGCTTAATTCATACCAGGCGGAGATTGAGAACCGTTTATTGCAAAGACTTCGAGCAAAATATGGAGTCCACGTTTATCCAGAGCGTCTCAAAGCACATTTGACTTCAACAGCTGCCTCACAGTAAGTGATGATCAAAAATCTCGTCATACGCTTCGCGGCCTTGTCAGCTATCATGACGTTGTCAATTGGGTGCTCCAGCAAGCCAAAGTTGGGTGATTATGTAGCAAGAGTGGGCACCTCCATTTTGACAAAAGCAGAAATAGAGCGCTCATTGATCAATCAAACAGCGTTTTTAGATTCAACTGATGCCGTTTCACAGATTGTAGAGCGTTGGGTAACAAACGAACTGCTGTATCAAGAGGCGCTCAATCAAGGACTGAAGACAAACCCTGATGTTCAGCGTTTGCTTGCTGATAATGAGCGCTCTGTACTAATCAGCACATTGGTTAACAAGATGACGACTGAGGATCTAGAAGGAGGTCCTGGCGATGATGCGATTCGCACGTATTACGAACAAAACCGGGATCAACTAGCCCTTCGGGAGCCATACATTCAAATAAGGCATCTCGTTTTTTCTTCTCCTGATTCCGCTGCCATATTCCGCAAAGCGGTCTCAGAAATGGGAACTGATGCTTTAGGGAAAGCCAATTTTGCCCGTTTGGCTGCTACGTATGGAAGAGATGGTCCAAACCCAGAAACCTATTATCCGCAAAGTCAGCTTTTTTCCGCTATTCCCGGCTTGCTTAAAGCGTTTTCTGAGTTATCCCCAGGACAGACGTTGCCTGTCGTTAACGACTCCGGACGGTATCATGTGTTTCAACTCATTAGGAGACTAGAGACCGGTGTTGTCCCTGCGATGGAACTCATAATTGAAGACTTGCGCGCTAAAGTGTCCATCCAACTTAGGAAACAGTTGTATGGACGACAGGTTCAACAGCTTCGAACTCGAGCGATGGCGCGCGATGAATTGGAAGTCAAATAGTGACTATCCCATCTTTCGATTGCAAAAGTGCTTGGATGCAAAAAAGTTTACTTCGAAATGGCTTTTTTGTAAAAACTGCCATCGAAAGAGATTCGTGATTGAAATACTATTTGGACGCCCCATCCGTTTGAATGTAGAATTGATTCAATTATTCTCGTAGAACCGGTCCGGATTCACACCAGACTTAATATTTTGCTCATTTTTTTACGTTTTAGCCAACTGGTATGAATTTTTCCGTCTTTCCCCAAGCGACCTTTCCCCAAGCGAACTCCTCACGCATTGTTACACTTTTGATGCTAGTAGGATTGATGTGGCAAGCAACCCCATCAATGGCCCAAGATCAAAAAGTTCTTGACGAAATCGTTGCCGTTGTAGGTAATACGATTATTCTTCAATCGGAAGTTGACGGATACGTTCTGGGCCTAGTTTCACGCCAACAAATGGTGTACTCGGACGAGCTTTGGCGTTCCGCTCTAGAGCAACTTCTAAACGAAAAAATATTGGTTATCCACGCTAAACGGGACACCAATATGGTGGTCACGGACCAAGAAGTTGATCAAGGACTTGATTCCAGAATTGCTAGCTTAAAAGCCCAAATGGGCGGCCAGGCAGCCATGGAAGACCTATATGGCAAAACGATTATTGAGATCAAGGCGGATCTTCGTGAAGATTATAGAGATCAGATATTGGCAGAAAATTTTCGCCGACAAAAAATGAATAGCATTAGGTCCAATCCTTCTTTCGTTCAAGAATGGTTTGATTCCTTTCCAACTGACTCATTGCCGACCCTCCCCAATATTGTTCGAGTGTCTCATCTAGTTCGACTGCCCGTAGTTACTCAGGCTGCTCGAGATGAGGCCATGGAGATTATCACTGCCATCCGAGATTCGGTTATAGCAGGTGTAATCGACATGGAAAATATGGCCGAATTATTCTCTGACGATCCCGGTTCTGCCGAAAAAGGTGGCCTTTATGAGGATATGGCGCTTTCCGAGGTGGTTCCTGAGTTTGCTGCCGTTGCGGCACGTTCTCCGATTGGAGCGTATTCAAGAGTTTTTGAGACCAAATTTGGATTGCACTTTTTGAGAGTCAACGACCGCAGAGGAGAGCGCATCGACTACAATCATATATTGATCGCTTTCGATGAGCGAAAAGTAGATTCTGCTCCCGCTATCGAGTTTCTTACTATGATGCGTGATTCCATCATGGTTAAAAACGCCTCTTTTTCAATATTGGCGTCTCAAAACTCTGAAGAAGAACAATCAAAATCGACAGGTGGACGCGTTTCGGACCCTAATTCCGGCGAACGTAATCTGTATTTGGAAGCGCTAGGAGCCCTTTGGCAAAAAACTCTTTTGACGATGAATGTCGGAGACATTTCTGAACCAGACGAGGTTCAGCTTATGGATGGAAGAAGAGCGTTTCACATTGTCAAACTAGAAGCCCGAATTCCAACTCACAAAGTTGATATTACTTCTGATTACAAATTGATATCAGCAAAAGCGTTAGAATACAAACAGGCTGAAATAATGCAAGAGTGGCTTACGGAATTGAAAACTTCTGTATATATCGACCTTCGAGGCAAAGCTCGAAAGGTAACTTCGCTTAAGTAGGGTGTCTTCATAATTCATCGAATCGTATGTTGGAGTACCTGACCCAACACTCATAACTTTTTGTCCTACATGGAAATTATTACGTCTCCCGAAACCGTTGAAGAACTTCACGCCGGGTATAAAACACTACGAACGGAAGTAGGAAAAGTAATCGTCGGGCAAGAGCACATCATTCGCCAGATATTTGTGAGTATGATTTGTCGGGGGCATGCCCTGCTAGTTGGCGTCCCTGGACTGGCCAAAACACTCCTGATTCATACGATTGCTGATGTTGTGGATCTTGATTTTTCCCGCATACAGTTTACCCCAGACCTAATGCCAAGTGACATTACGGGGACTGAAATCATTGAGGAGGATGCAACCACCGGTCGTCGGCAATTTAAATTTGTCAAGGGGCCTGTATTTGCCAACGTAGTCCTTGCGGACGAAATCAACCGAACTCCGCCTAAAACTCAAGCTGCACTTTTGGAAGCCATGCAGGAGCACCGGGTAACGGCCGCCGGACATACCTATACGCTCCCCGAACCATTTTTTGTGCTGGCAACACAAAACCCTATCGAACAGGAAGGAACGTACCCCTTGCCTGAGGCCCAGCTTGACCGTTTTATGTTCAATCTTTGGCTGGACTATCCGACTTTCGATCAAGAAGTCGAAGTGGTTCGTAAAACAACAGGCGCCTCGAAGCCGTCGTTACGAAATGTTATGACGGCCGCCGATATTCAGCGATACCAACAGGTTGTGCGTCAAATTCCTGTCGCTGACAATGTCATCGAATACGCAGTTAAATTGGTCAGCAAAACTCGTCCGGCCGACAGCAATGCCCCGCCCTTCGTAAAGGAATACTTAAACTACGGAGCTGGGCCCCGTGCATCACAATACCTTATTCTGGGCGCAAAGGCCACAGCAGCATTGGATGGCCGATTGACACCTTGCATCAAGGATGTGAACGATATTGCCGTATCCGTTCTTCGTCATCGCATCATCACAAATTTTAGCGCAGAAGCAGAAGGCGTCAGCGCTGTAGATATTATTAACCGATTGATGAGCTCCGAAGCATAATGCATCGTTCGGACGACTAATTTCGCGCATTCATTCCCATGTCTTCATTTCGTCCCTACAAAGCAATCGGAGCTAACTGGGCTCTTCTTCCTGATGGTTGGCATCAGAGTATTCGGATTGTAGTTGATGAAAGCGGCCTCATTTCAGAAGTTGGTTCACTATCTGACGGTCCGACAGACCTTTCGCTGAATATTGTCATTCCCGGAATGGTGAACATTCATTCCCATGCTTTTCAACGAAAATTGGCTGGTAGAACCCAGCGATTCAGCAAACCCGGAGATGATTTTTGGTCATGGCGAACATCGATGTATGCCGATATTTCGGAATTGACTCCCGTCGGACAGTTTGAGGTCGCATCTTCGCTCTTCTCTGAATTTCTGTCCAACGGATATACGACAGTGTGCGAATTCCAATACGCACATGGCGCAGTTGATAAAGAAAACGCTGAAATACCGGCATTGATGTCAGAGGCCTTGATCCGGGCAGGAGTAAAATGTGGGATCCGGACATTGATCCTTCCAGTTTTATACCAACAGGCAGGTTTTGGAAGCCGTCCGGCAACAAGCGAACAGCGTTCTTTTGTTCTCAACACCAACGTTTTTCTTGGGTTGATGGATCATTTATTGGAGTCCTATTCCAATGAACCACTGGTTTCTTTTGGATACGCACCACACTCCTTGCGAGCCGTCGAGTTTGATGCATTTCGCGATCTCATGGATCACCGCAAGGCCAATGCCCCGATGTCCCCAGTACACATCCACGTTTCAGAACAAGTTCGTGAGGTTAATGAATGCATGTTGAGCACCGGATTACGTCCCATTGAGTGGCTTTTTCGTCATTTCAAACCTGATTCAAAGTGGTGTATGATTCACTCGACTCATACCACTAAGGAAGAGCGAGACTCAATCATAGCAGCAAATGTTACCGTGGGATTGTGTCCGACGACCGAGGGTGACTTAGGCGATGGAGCGTTTCCGCTGGCAGATTTTCTTTCAAAGGGAGGCCAATTTGCCATAGGCACAGACAGCAACGTTTGTGTTTCGCCGTCGGAGGAGTTAAAATTTGTTGATTATCAGGCGCGCATTCTGGCGCGTAAAAGGAATGCCTTTCAATTTGGAGGGCAGGTTGGATCTGGAACACAACTGTACCAAAAAGCTCTCGAAGGCGGTAGAAGTGCGACTTCCCTCCCTGTTGGACGCATAGAAGTCGGATCCCACGGAGATATTGTTGAGCTACGAGCGGATCATCCTCTTTCTGAAAATAAATCCGCCGACGAAACCCTCAACACGTATATCTACAGTGCAGGAAAGGATCTGATCGGAAAAGTATTGATTGGTGGAAAAATGGTTGTCAACGGGCAGATCTGAACCGAACGGACCTCAAGAGATGGAGCCATTCATCAATTTGGCAATTGGTTTTAAAGAATCAATATTTTCAAAAATAATCTTTACTGAGGCCGTTATCGGAACGGCTAAAACCATCCCCCAAACACCCCAGAACCACCCCCAGAAAATCAAGGCAACGAGTATCAACAATGGGCTTAAATTGAGAGAATAGCCCAGTATTTTGGGTTCCACGACATTGCCCATGACCATTTGAATACTGCCTAACCCCAATAGAACGAAAAGAGGTACTGAGGCTGTTTCGAATTGCAACAGAGTTAGGCTAAAAGGAATAACTACTGCAATGGTGCTTCCAATATTTGGGATGTAGTTCAATATGAAGGCAATGAACCCAAAGACAAGCGGAAAATCTACGCCCAAAAGCATCAAAACAAACCACGTTAAAAAGCCTGTCCCTAAACTGATAAGTGTTTTAGTGACCAAATATTGACGCACCTGCGAATCAATTACTTTGATCATGTCTGCGAGCTTCTTAGAAAGGCTCTCTGGAAATGCGCCACGCACTTTTTTTGCAAGATCTCCGCTTCCAGCTAGCATAAACAGCATAAACAGCACGACCATAAACGTCGATGTCACAAAACTTATAAATGAACCTAAGCCGGTCGTTACCGCCGATGTTAAGGAGGACACGTTAAGCGCATCGCTCCATTGAAAATCGTTTAATTGCAAATTAAGTCGTGTGGCCAAACCAAGAAGTACCGCCTCAATATTGTCCGCAATAACGGCTATTTTACCTTCGTAATTTGGAAGTTCCTGCAAAAAGGCGTTCGCGCTGGAAAAAATAACCCAACCTAAAAAGAACAATACGAGGGTAAAAAGAAGTAGAACACCAAACAACGCCACGATCATAGGAACGCGCTTTTCGCGGAGTCCCAGAATAACGGGTTTAAAAATAATTGACAGCAACATTGCGGTGACAAATGGCATTAGAACGCTTTGAAGTTGGAGCAACACAACTCCACATACAAAAACGGCTATTACACCAAGGAATACATTTGTCAGATTAGTATTTTTGGTTTCCGATACCATAAAGTGCCAATGAATTTCCGATCTCTGTTATTATCTCTCGTACTTCTAGTTCTATTAGGTAGTGCAAATCTGGATCCATATCCAGACAATTATTTTCGATCTCCACTTGGTATTCCGCTCTACCTTTCGGGTGGATTCGCTGAAATGAGAAGTAATCACTTCCATGGCGGCCTCGATATTAAGACCCAGGGTCAAACTGGATTTCGAGTTTACAGTGCCGCCGATGGATGGATCTCTAGAATAGTCATTTCTGCATCCGGATATGGCAATGCATTATACATTTCCCATCCGAATGGTCACATGACGGTGTATGGTCATTTAGACCGATTCAGAGACGATATTCAGGAGTATATGAAGGGACTTCAGTACGAAAAAGAGTCCTTCGAGGTCCAATATTTCCCAAATAGAGATCAATTCTTAGTTCTTAAAGGGGAAGAAATCGCTTTGTCGGGAAACACAGGTGGGTCTGGTGGGCCTCATTTGCACTTTGAAATCAGGGACGAAACTACAGGTGCGCCTGTTAACCCTTTATTATGGGGACTTGATGTAAAAGATTTAACATCGCCCAGAATTTTCAGGATAAAGGTGTACGCCTTAGGAGAAAACTCTACCGTTCGATTAAGGGACAAAAAGACAGGTGGATGGCGCAAAATCGAGACTGGTGAAACAGTTACGATCGATGCTACACTCAAAAACGGAAGACATGTTTTTGATCGGGTTGACCAAATTGAGGCGGCGGGGTCTATCGGTTTTTCAGTCCAATCCCAAGACTACCATGATGGTTCTACCAATCGACTTGGATTGTACACTATTCGTCTTGAGGACAGCGGATCAACCCTTTTTAGATCCACCATGGATCAGATCTCATTTGATGATACCCGCTATATAAATGCTCATGTGGACTACGCTGAGCGTCTTAAGTCTGGCCGCTGGTTTGAACGAAGTTATATCCTTCCAGGAAACAAGCTTCCTATCTATGAATCCACTCGAAGTGGCATTTTGACGGTACTAAGTGGCGAAAAGCACGATCTGAAGTACGAAGTAACAGATGCACATGGCAATCAAGCTTCTCTAGCCTTTTCAGTGCTTGGAATCGAACAGACGGCCAATATCGTAAAAGCATCTGCCCGAGGGGAAACCGATTTCGACCTTCCTTTCGATCAGTCTTTTTCGTTCCGAGCTGAAGGCTTTTCTCTAAACATTCCAAAAGGCGCTTTATATACTGCCGATCGTTTAATCTACCGATCAGAAAAAGGAACCGCTAACAATATTCACTCAGATATCCATGTCGTACATAAACGCGAAGTCCCCATTCACTCTTGGGTAACTATCGAAATAGTCCCTACTCCGCTTCCGGAAAACTTAAAGAGTAAGGCAGGTATTGTCCGAGTTGGCGCCAAAGGCAATATTTCGTGGGTAGGTGGAGCTTACGATCAGGGCGTTGTTAGAGCAAGAATTCGAAATTTTGACCGCTTCGCCGTTGGGATAGACAATCAAAATCCAACAATTCGACCTATCAATCTTGTCGCCAACAAGGACCTGTCCAGAACCAGCCAAATCAGGGTTCGCATTGGAGATGCTTTAAGTGGTATAAAAACGTATTCGGGGCATGTAGATGGCGATTGGGTACTATTTGAGTACGACGCCAAAACGGCCACGATAACACATCGGTTCGATGAAAAAACAGCATCCGGTTCACACGTTCTGAAATTGTCAGTTACCGACAACAAGGACAACACCGAAACCTTAACGATTCCATTTGTGCGATAAAATGGCCAATGAAAGCTCAGATTGGGATGGAGAAAGATCGAATACCTGGACGGGTTGATTTGATAATTTTGTCAATTGAGGTGGCACTGCCATTTTAACTCCAACGGCTTCTTTCACTATATCTGGAAATTT
The DNA here is from genome assembly GCA_937876355.1 of uncultured Bacteroidota bacterium. GTDB lineage: Bacteria > Bacteroidota > Rhodothermia > Rhodothermales > UBA10348 > UBA10348. Next base: position 9,253 of record CALFHN010000072.1, read on the forward strand.
GGCCGGATGAGCCGTGGAAAGCACTACGGTTGGTCCTTTCCTGCTAATCTCGGAGCCTACTCTTTCCGAAGCTGCAAGCCCTACTGCTGTATGAGGATCTGCGATATAACCCGTCTCATCATAAACTTTCTCCATACTCTGCAAGGTCTCGTGGTTTGAAAACGAGATTCCTTTTATCATTCGTGATAATTCACTTTGGGTCAACAAAGACGTAAGACGTTCAAAATTTGACGGAGCCCCCACATCCATAGCATTTGAGATGGTCTGAACGGAGGGCTCAAAGACGGCATCTTTGTTTTTTAAATATTTTGGAAAAAAATCATTCGCGTTATGTGCTGCAACGAATTGCGTCACTGGCAACCCCGATTTATAGGCCATAACTCCTGCAGTTAAATTCCCCAAATTTCCAGAGGGAACGACAAACTGAGGTACCGAATTTTGTAGTTGTTTCGAAGCCCAAACGTAGTACAACATCTGCGGAATTAATCTGCCAATATTTATTGAATTGGCAGTGGAAAGGTGCATAGCGGAAAGCGTTTCATCTAAAAAAGCGCCCTTGACTAAGCACTGACAATCATCAAACGTCCCATCTACTCGAAGAGCAAGAACTCCCTCTCTTTTTACAATGAGCTGTTTTTCCTGAACAAGGCTTACTTGAGAGCGCGGATAGAGCAAAACTACCCGTATTCCCTCAATTCCGGACAATCCATCCGCCACAGCGCTTCCGGTATCCCCTGATGTCGCCACCAAAATGGTCACCGACGCCTTGGTTTCGCGCAAGCGCTCCCGAAGCAAAAAAGCCAGCGTACGAGCGCCAAAGTCTTTGAAGGACAGTGTTGGTCCGTGAAATAGTTCTAGGACATACGTTTCTGCCTGGCCTAGGCTTGTAACAAAAGGCGTTGGAAGGACTGCTTTGTCAGATGGCCGCGGAGTTAATGGCACCATTGGGACGTCGAAGTTCAGGGCGAATCCAATCATTTTGTCTATTTGGGTCTTAGACATCACCCCTGAAAGCCACTGATACAAAAAGGAAGCCGAGCAATCGGCGAAGCTTGAAGACGAAAGGGAGTCCCAATTGACCACTGGCATGTTTTGTGGTATAAATAGGCCACCATCTGGTGCCAAACCCATTTGTACCGCCTCGAGAAGTCGAACCTTAGTATCGACGGAGCGAGTACTTTGAAAATACACAGATGCCTTATTCATTATTGGTCTTCTTGACGCGTCAACGCAGAATTGCTAATTGTTTTAGTTGGAAAAAGCCCCAACAAAATTAACGTGATCTGAAATGGCCAGGCTTTCAATATGGTGCCTCATACAAGCCAAATGCATAGATTTTGAAATACGTAGGGCGGAATCTTCCGAATCGCATACGGCAAACATTGCGGGTCCAGAACCGGACAAGGCGCACCCTAGCGCTCCCTCTTTTAGAGCAGCTAGTTTAATGTCACGATAGGGTTTGATCAGGCGCGCGCGAACAGGCTCTACGATGTCGTCCTCCATAACCAATTGTCCTATCCTTGAAAGATCTCCATTTGAAATCGCCAGGACGAGCTGGGCCAATCTGGATGCCCAAATCGCCGCGCTGTGTAGAGAGACGTGGTCCGGTAACAAAGAACGCGCTTCTTCGGTGAACACTTCGATATTGGGAAGAAGAATTGCAAAATGAAGCAAACAGCTTGTCTGTATATGCTGAAATGTTGTTGGCGAATCAGGTTCAACTAAAACAATTCCACCCATCAAGGAAGGAAGCACATTGTCGCCATGAACGGCACCTGATACCACAGATTCGCCCGCAAGACACGAGGCAATCAATTCCGTTTTCGAAAAGGGGCTACCCAAAGCTGCATTCATCGCTAGTGCTCCCGCAACCGCACTTGCTGCTGAACTTCCCAAACCACTTCCGGCACGCACTCCTTTTTGAATAGTCATCCTAGCGCCTCCCTCGTACCCGGCCTTAGTTGCCACGTGCATCGCTGAAACCGAAGCGGTATTTCTAAAAGGATCGATTGGGCCGGACCAGCAACCAGTAGGATCAAAACTAACAGAAAAATTGGGCTCTTGGATAAGGACAACCCTAACTTCGTCCTTCCATGTGCTCAATCCGATCCCAAGGGAATCGAACCCGGGGCCCAAATTTGAAAGTGAGGCTGGAGCAAACGCCGAAAAAGAGGTCTCCATGATTAATGAACTCCTCTATGCGTTATCGACGCTATGTTCATTAGCAAGAAATTGCTGGGCTGTTCGGACCATGTCCAGGCTTCCAATATAGACTGGTGTCCGTTGATGAAGTTTGTCCGGTACAATTTCGAGGATTCGACTGTTGCCCGTCGAAGCAGCCCCACCGGCCTGCTCTGCGATAAACGCAAGCGGATTTGCTTCATACATGAGCCGAAGTTTCCCATTCGGACTTTTTTGTGTCGCGGGGTAAATATAGAGTCCACCTTTCAATAGATTTCGATGGAAATCGGCGACAAAAGAACCAATGTACCGGGTACTTAGCGGACGTCCCTCCTCTTCATTCTCCTGCTGCATCCATTTAATGTGCTTTTTTAATCCGCGCGCAAAACTTTCATAGTTTCCTTCATTCACGGAGTACATCCCTCCTTTTTTGGGTGTCCGAATATTGGGATGCGACAGCAAAAACTCCCCAATTGAAGGGTCTAAGGTGAATCCATTGACGCCTTGTCCAGTGGTGTACACTAAAATTGTGGAGCTGCCATAAACGATGTAACCCGCGCCAATTTGTTTTATTCCAGGCTGCAAGGCGGACTCAAGCGTAGCCTCCTTGACCCCTTCAGGCAATTGATAAATACTGAAAATAGTTCCCACAGAAACATTAACCTCGATGTTTGAAGAACCGTCGAGCGGATCCAAAAGCACGATATATTTTCCTTCGCTACTATCTGCCGTTCGAATTGGAATGGCTTCAGAATGTTCTTCAGATCCAATGAGACAACATTCTCCACCACGTCGAAGTGCCCGAACAAACTCTTTGTGGGCCAACAAGTCCATAATTTGCTGAACTTCACCTTGGACATTGATCTCACCCGTGTTGCCAAAAACATCCACTATTCCGGCCCTCCGCATGTGCCAATTTACAAGTTTAGCAGCCACACTAATGTCACGAAGGAGTCTAGAAAAAGCGCCGGATGAATGATCAAAAGTGCCTTGCTGTTCAATAATAAACTGTTCTAGTGTTTTAAAGGCACCAATCTCTTCTCGCAGTAAATCCGGTTGCATTTGGGTCTAAATTTTGCGTGATGATCAAAGGAGATGTATTTGAGGCAAAGATATTCCCTACCTACAGGGCTTCCAACCCCTTTCCTATTCATTTCATCGAAAAGCGATAATAACCGGTTTATCAAAAGCAAAAACGCAGGGTAGACACAAGCCATTCGGCTTAAAGTGTATCAAAACAAGCACCGAGCAACTTCATCCAGCTCGGCCTAATTCTGCAGTAAAAATACCCGACTCTCTTCAATCAGGAGGATACACCTGTCATCCTAGAAACAGTTTGATTTATGCGCTCAATCGCTTCGCTTATTTCACTTTTTGTAGTTCGCGGATTAATTGAAATTCGAATGGCACCCCTTGCGACTTGTTCATTCATTCCAAGAGAGGTTAATACCGCGCTGGCTTTCATCGTACCAGAAGAACAAGCGGACCCTGCAGATACATAGACACCTGCCATATCGAGCCCCAAAATCAACATTTCACCATCAAGCCCCTGCCCTTCGTCATCCAAACAAACAAAATTGATAATATGAGGTGACGATAAGTCCCCAGGCGGAGAATTAAATCTAATCTGATGGGACAGGGCTGAAGACAATCCACCAACCAACTGATCTCGCAGCTCACGCATTTTTTTCACGGACGCAATTCTGTTCTCCACAGACCGTTCTAGGGCCCGAGTAAACCCAACTATCCCGGCCACGTTTTCGGTGCCTGCGCGCCGTTCCTGCTCCTGACTTCCACCCGCAATAAAGGAGCGCCATGGAGCCCCCGCCTTTACAAAAAGAGCTCCTACACCTTTCGGTCCACCCAATTTGTGCCCAGAAAGTGTCATGTAATCTACACACGTAGCAAGGTGCGAAAGATCCATAATTCCCGCGGCCTGCACCGCATCGGTATGAAAACGAAAACCAAATCGTGCAAGGACATGGCCAATTTCTTCAATCGGATTAATGGTGCCCAATTCGTTGTTCACAGCCATGAAGCTAGCCAAACCGGTGCCACCTGAGCTGCGATTATCGGAATAAAGTGCTGTTTCCACGCTTTCAGGAGAGATTCTACCAGTCGCATCTGGCGAAACCATAATGACCATACCCGAAGACGGCAACCGCTTTACGGACTCTTTAACCGACTCATGTTCGACAGGGCTGGTTATAACCAGATCGGTATATTGCCGGCAAACTGCGTTATTAGACTCGCTTCCGCCTGATGTGAAAACAATTTCAGCCGGACCAACCCCTAACAACTCTGCCACTCTGCCACGGCACTTTTCAAGTGTGTGTTTTGCCCGCCGACCGGGGCCATACACTGACGAAGGATTGCCGTATTCTGATGTTAAATACGGCATCATTGCCTCAAGCACATCTGGCCAAATTGGGGATGTAGCTGCATGATCCAAATAAATAGGCTCAATCCCCATGGAGATTCGATTTAATAAAGCTAAGGATATTCGAATATTCCGATTTCGTGGTGCGTTCAACCAAACGCTGAAGCGCGAAGCCTGATCCTTTCCTACCTTTAGCCAGCGATGATTCTATCAAATTTTTCTCTTGTGAGTGCATGGATAAGCTAGTTATTAGAGGCGGAAGGCCATTAACGGGCGATTTACACGTAAGTGGGTCAAAAAACACGGCCTTGCCGCTGATGGCCATTGGATTATTGACTGATGGTCCGGTGACCATTCATCACATCCCTGACCTAAAGGATATTAGTACCTTCCGGAAAGTCATTGAAGTCACTGGTACCAAAGTTATTGGCGAACCTAGTGATCATTCGCTAATCATTGATGCAGCGGGGCTGAACCGTCCAGAGGCGCCTTACGAGCTAGTGAAGCGCATGCGGGCATCGTTCTATATGCTCGGCGCATTGCTTGGCCGCACGGGACAGGCCCGCGTATCGCTCCCTGGAGGATGCGCCTGGGGTCCCAGACCGGTAGATTTGCACATTGAAGGGATGAAGGCTTTGGGTGCCGAAGTCGAACTGGACAAAGGCTACGTTGTAGCTCGTGCTAAAGGCGGCCGACTAGCAGGCGGTAGGGTTCGGTTTGAACCATCGTCTGTTGGGGCAACAATCAACGTACTTTTGGCGGCTGTTTTGGCAAAGGGAGAATCCGTCATCGAAAACGCCGCAATAGAACCCGACGTGATTGAATGCTGCCAAATGCTTCGCAAGATGGGAGCTCAAATTCAAGGCATTGGATCCAGAACATTGCATATTCAAGGGGTAGACCGATTGGATCCCGTTACGTATACCAATTGTCCTGATCGAATTGAATTGGGTACATTTATGATCGCGGCCGCGATTGCTGGCATTCCTGGAAAGCCCGTCTCTATCCATCACGCCAATCCAGAACATCTCGGCTTTTCGTTTTTGGAATCTTTTGAGCGTACTGGTGCGGAGCTCAAGATTAACGGAGACGTAATCCAAGTTACTGCGCCCAGCGAGCTTCGGCCTGTAAGCATTAAGACTGACGTGTATCCCGGCTTCCCCACCGATCTTCAAGCGCAGTGGACCGTGTTATTGGCTAAGGCTGTAGGTAACTCAAAGGTACAGGAAACGATTTATCCTGATCGATTCAAACATATTCCAGAACTACATCGGATGGGTGTAAACGCCATTATTATTGGGGATGAAGTCGTAATTGAAGGTGGGAAAAAAATCCAAGGCACATCCGTTATGAGCACCGATTTACGAGCCAGTGTTTCGCTCGTTTTGGCTGGTATGATAGCAGAAGGAGAAACTCATGTCTTACGAGTTTATCACCTTGATCGAGGCTACGAACGAGTTGAGGAAAAACTCGCTGGGGCCGGGATAGATATCGAACGGGTGAGCTACAATGAATGGGCGGATCCAGAATAGCAGAGGTCCTAAAACCTTGCCACAAACTGTATTCGACCAGTATGAATGGTGTTTCCACGGTTGGGTTTTCTGCCGTCATATCCAAAATTGGCAGTAAGAACTTCTGTAAATCTAGCATTTAGGGATAGCCCCCAAAGCCATGATGTGCCCGCTCCCCTCCCTTCCGTCAGTTGAAAAGTTTGGAGGCCAACGGAAGCGCCATTCAATTTGACACTGGCCACTTCAATCTTAGCCCGAGTCGTCAACTTAGTAGTCGTATGATATTGAACAGAGACCGGAAATTGCATGGCACGTGCGCTCGTCCCCTGATTCCTCTCCGTCCGATCGGCGAACTGAGCCCCTCCCGAAATAATCCAATTACTCTGGGGCCTAAAGGAAACGCTCGGACTCAATTCCAAGCCGTTTATATCGTACGAACGAGATGCAAAACCAGCTTCCGACTGATCTATTCTTCTAGTTATTCGCGTCATTAAGGTCCAGACCACAGAAGGACGGTAGCCAAAAACTCCATTCCACTCGCTTGTACGAAGTCGTTGTTCACCCGAGGCGAGATCGGTGAAAGCCCAAATTTCCGAACCGGACACATCAAAATCATAGGTGCGATTAGTCGGCAGAATCCGAAACTCTTGGGAGATACGTAATCGGCCATTCACCGTGAAGTCACTACTTCTAAAAGTCCCCAACTGTAGAAAATAGATATGGTTACGATCCGGGTCTTTCGATTTCTCTGACACTTCAACAGCCGTGCCTAATCCGATGCGTGACAGACGGTTACCTGATCCTCCGCCCGTTCGTCTAAACCGTGCCGAAGCGGTCAACGACGTAACAAATTCCAACGAATCAGACGGGAAATACGTCAAGGCATATTCGCCTTCACTAGGAGTAGTTTCTGGAATAAACTCCTCGATTTGGATGATATTATCCCCGTTTAAATCGTCCCAAATGTACTCCCCTCTTTCCTGACCGGTTCGTATATATATTTCCTGAAGTCGGGAAGTTTGTTCCGACTGAACTTGGTAGAGCCAAGATAATCTGTTTTGAACACCTGGGGACCATTCTCCGTCCCAGCCCAACAATAATGTGTTCTGCCCAGATGATTTATTTGCCCCCTCCCCTGTCAAATCAAATTTGGAATGTATCCGGCGTAACCCCGCACTCAGATTATTTTTCATCCCCTCGTCATTCCGAAATGACCATTTAGCTTGGACCGTTTGAATACTTTTGCCTGATTCATTTATTGCATCATCCTTTTCAAACCTTTGCTCCAAAAAGATCGAAACTTGGCTATTTTCGTTTCCAAAATGGCTTCCTGCCCGTATTTCGTCGTAGTCCAATGATGCGTTCGCCCCCGCGGCCAATTCCACACCGACTTGAGTTCCAGAATACCGTTCGGTTTCCCATTCCAGATACGGCTTTAAAAAAGCCCCCATTCGGGTTTTTGTAATTCTAGAAACCAAATTGTGCCATCCGCTTCCGGAATTAGCCACTAGATCCGTACTCTGGACTCGGCGGCCCCTCAAAGACAACTCCGGCATTCTATTTTCGGCCAATCGAAACGAAAGGCGTTGGCGGGCAGCTTCCAGCGAATGCCCTAACGAAATAGCATCGAACCCTACTTCCACGTGGCTGGAATCGGCCCGTCTAAACTCAATTTCTGCTCCCGATTGCTGTTCGCTCTGACCGACCCGCAGGTTTTGTACCGGATCTGTATTTATGGTCCGAATATTCCATTCCCGTTCAAATTCAATACTTCTGGTTCGGTCAAACGTGGTGAAATATTTACTCCGGTGAGAAAAATCCGCTCGTCCTGTAAAAGCATATCTGCCTAGAATCAAAGGTAAAGATTCGAAATGGACAGACGTAGCACTTCCGTTGTCATCTTCTGTATCAAAGGCAGACAACGTGTTAACATCGTTTCGCGAACCCGCCCATTCCCCGGTTATAAACCCAAACGGGAGCGCTTTCGACCTAATCCGTAGGTCAATAATTTCCTTCGTCCTGGGCGGCGTGAGGGGGCGTACCGCGTCGTATTCACCCTGCCCCATACCAACGTACAAATACGCAATACCGTTAGACAGAGAAGCGTCCGCAAGACTTCCTTGCCTCCTGTAGGAACCCTTACCTGCTCCAACTCGAGTAAATATTACGCGATAAACCAGTTCTTCTTCTCGAGGGGGCCTTGAGACGACCTCAAAAGCATTCCGACCGTCAAATCCAATGACTTGAAAATATTGGGTATACAAGGCTTCTGGATCAAATACGACCTCGTTTGCACTGGATGCAAAAATCAATTGATCGCCAGACTGACTGAGGATCAAGGAATCTGCAGAACTAAATCCCAATTCTTCCGCAAAACTTTCTCCGTCGGATTCACGCAAGGCCGTCACTCCAAATTCAAATAACGGTCCCCGTATTCCACGCCCCAGCCCTACTGATGCTTCACCTCCCAAGAAGCTCCTCGAAAACTGGTTTGTCGTGTACTCAAACTCAACCCGAACCCTATTGCTAGAAGCCACCATTCTCGAAGGCATAAACGTAATTTCGGCCGTCGTGTAGTCTATTATATAATCGGATGTTTGGCCCCTTTCCAATAATAAACCGTCGACATAAACTCGTTCCGTACCCGGCAGAATGAGAATAAATCGCTCAGAAGCATTTCCTTCTAGGCGATATGGTCCTTGGACGCCCTCCAAAATGGACACAAAATGTGACTTGAATTTACCCCGAGACGTTGCGCCGGTAGCCTGAAACGAAACATTGGGCACGATAGCAGATGAAAAAGCCAAATCACTGGAATGAAGACTTACTCCTTGCACTCGCCTTTTCACCCTACTAAACTCCCCTTCAGGCATGGTGACGTCGAGATCGCCTAAGGCAATCTTTCCTTTCGAGGACGCAAACTCAATAAACACTTGATCAAATTGCTCAAGCCTACTCGTTGTCCCTTCTGGTAACAAGGGCGTGTCCTCGTCGGTTAATACCGCTCGAACCGAAATGCCTTCAGTTATCTCCCCTTCCACTTCTAGTCTCAGGCCCGATTCGACAGAAGCATCTCGATCCGTTCCGGTTAGCACGCCTCTCGTAATGGATCCGCTACTTCGAAGTCCTGTTTTTGCCTTTGGTAAATTCAGGTCCGCTGCCAGTTCATTCGTGTCAGACCTATCCACTTTTTCCCAAAGATGATATTCTGATTGAAGTTGCAGAGGCACATATTGATACGTCGCGACAAACGAAAAAGCCGAATCTGGATCTACATTTCGAAACGAAACATATCCAAGGTTAGAGACCAATGAGAATTCGTCCTTGCGTAGAGCGCGGTCGGAGATGCTAATGTTCAGAGAGCTCGAAACAATAAATGGACGGATGAGAAACGGACCGCCTCCTGTCACAAAAAGGGTGTCTACTTTAGTAGGGAGACCACTTACAGGTATGGCCAAATTAGAATCGATGTCTATCTTCTCTTGGGCTTGAGCAACGTGAGTGATTCCAATAAAACAACATGCCGCACAAATCCATAATGCTGATCGCAATAAGGAACGACGGTGTGATTTTGGATAACGTTGATTCAACGAGACTGGTTTTGTAGTCCTTGAGTTGCCAAATACTACGGGCACTACCCTACAAAAAGAAGGTGGTTTCCTTAGCTCTAGCCTAAAGCTGAAGCGCTTGATGCATCAATTAATAGACCCTACATTTAAACTGATTTTAGCGAACACAAACAACGATGTCCAACTTCGGTACCGAAAACAATCCATGGCGCATCGCCGTCATTGGCGCAGGTCCGGCTGGCTTTTATGCAGCCGAACATTTTTTTAAACAATCAGATATTTTTGCGAATGTTGACATTTTTGATCGTCTTCCAACTCCACACGGATTAGTCCGCTCTGGAGTGGCCCCTGATCACGAAAAAATCAAAAACGTTACTCGTGTTTTTGATAAAACTGCCAGCAACCCTCGTTTTCGGTTCTTTGGAAATGTAGAGTTTGGAACACATATCAACCTTGCTGACCTGCAGAAGTATTACCATCAAATTTACTTTTCTACGGGATCGTTGGTTGACCGAAAGCTCGGTATTCCTGGAGAAGACCTTCCTAGAAGTCATTCTGCTACAGAATTTGTTGCGTGGTACAATGGCCACCCAGATTTTCGCCACCTCGCGTTCGACTTATCTCAAGAAAGAGTCGCAATTGTGGGTGTTGGAAATGTTGCGGTCGATGTGGCCCGCATTCTCTGTAAAACGGTTGATGAGCTTAAATTTACAGATATATCCGACTACGCTCTAGAAGCCCTTTCAAAAAGTAACGTAAAAGAAGTGATTCTAATGGGGCGGCGTGGACCGTCACAGGCGGCGTTTTCGCTCAAAGAAATCAAAGAAATGGGTGAATTAGCAGATGCCTCTTCTATCACCCTTCAGGAAGAAATGACGCTAGACGAGCATAGTGCAAAAGCTTTGGAAGACAATCCCGACCGGACAACTGAAAAATCTATGGAGGTTCTCAAAGCAATGATAGGTGGGTCCAAACCTGGAGCTACCAAAACATGCAGTATTCGATTCTTGGTTTCGCCAACAGCTTTGCACCCAGCTGAGGATGGAGGCGTTGGGTCGATGAGTGTAGCAAGAAATAAGATTGAAGCTTCATCATCAGGTCGGTTATCCTCGAAAATGACGGATGAAACGTTCGAATGGCCGATCGGCTTGGTATTTAGAAGCGTCGGATATCGCGGCGAAGCCTTGCCAGATATTCCATTCCGAGAGGACTGGGGAGTAATTAGAAACGAACTTGGTCGAATCGTAACCGATTCAGGTGCTCCTGTTCTGGGCTGTTATGCAGGTGGCTGGATTAAACGAGGACCTTCTGGCGTTATTGGCACTAATAAGCCGGATGCTGTTGAATCGGTTGCTTGTATGATTGAGGACCTCGCTTCAGGCAAACACTTTACACCGACCGAACCGGATATGGCTGATCTCATTGCCTCCAGGCAACCGGCGGCTTTTTCCTACCAGGATTGGTTGGAGCTAGATCGTATTGAGTCTGAAAAAGGAGCAGCTTTGGGTAGACCCCGAGTAAAGTTTACTTCCTGCGAAGAGATGATTGCTGCACTCGGTAAGTAGTCAAAGAGCACGTACACTTTGGATTGGATACCCCTCTTCTTCAAGCAGGTCTTTCAAACTAGCCTCGATTGAAGGGTAGTCGGGCGTGGTAATAACTGCCGATCCAATATTTACAGATTCCACTTCTAGGTCCTCCCTCGATTCTAGGGCTTCTTGGACTGCCTTTACGCAGTGTCCACAACTCATTCCGCTAAGCGTTAATTCTTGTTTCATATTTTTTTCAGCACATTTAAGCTGATTTTAATCTCAAACTATTAGTCACTACAGAGACGCTCGATAGCGCCATCGCACCGGAAGCCATTATCGGACTTAGTACTATGCCAAACGCAGGAAAAAGGACCCCAGCAGCAATAGGAATGCAGATTACATTGTATATAAATGCGAAGAATAAGTTTTGCTTAATCGTTCGCATAGTTTGACGCGAAAGGTGTATCGCCTCGGCCAAAAGTGACAGATCACTGGACATCAGTGTGATATCCGCCGATTCTATGGCGATATCTGAACCACTCCGAACGGCAAATCCAACAAATGCTTTTGCTAGTGCTGGGGCGTCGTTTATCCCATCCCCAACCATGGCAACCTTCGCCCCAGTCCTCTGAAGATCCTCAATAATGCGAACCTTGTCGGAAGGCAGTAGCCCTGAATAAATTTCACTAATGCCCACTTTGGACGCAATCTGATTGGCTGCGGACTCGGAATCCCCGGTCAACATAACCACTCTTATTCCATGCTCAGTCAACTCCTTAATTGCGATTGCTGCTGACTCCCGAATTACATCCCCTACCTGAATACTGCCCGCGTAGTCATTGTCCAGGGCGATGTAAAAGACCGAAGTGGCTTCCCCTGTAAGCTCAATGTCAGGGGCCAGGACCCCAGCCAATGAGAGAAATGCTGGATTGCCTACAAGAACTCGTTTCCCGAGATAGATACCCGATGCCCCCATGCCAACAGTCGCCGTAAAATCAGATGCTGGGGTTACGGAAATTGACAATTTTTTAGTCGTTTCAACTACGGCTTTCGCAAGAGGATGCTCCGAGTGAACTTCAACCGAAGCCGCATACTCTAGCAAGTCGTTGTTAGACAGCAAGTTAGACGCCTCTACTGAAACCACATCTGGCTTGCCATGGGTAATTGTGCCTGTTTTGTCCAAACAAACAACTTCAATTGTGCCTGCTTTCTGAAGTGCCTCAGCGTTTTTTATCAAGATGCCTTTTTTCGCCGATTTACCCGTTCCGACGACAATAGCAGTAGGAGTTGCCAATCCTAGGGCGCACGGGCATGCGATTATTAACACGCTCACAAAACGAACCAAAGCATGATTTAGTGCAGGTTCCGGGCCAAACACATACCAAATAAAGCCACTTAATAGCGCCAACAATAAAACAGTGGGCACAAAAATTGCGGAAATTCGATCTGCAAGATTTTGAATGGGAGCCTTCGATGCAGCAGATCGCCTAACTAAGGCAATAATCTGACTCAGCATGGTGTCCTTACCAATTCGGGTTACCTCAACCACCAACGACCCCGTCGTATTTAACGTCCCCGTTACAACCTTCGCTCCGACTTCCTTTTTCACTGGCAGAGACTCGCCGGTAAGCATACTTTCGTCTACTTCGCTATTTCCAGTAAGAATGCGTCCGTCAACTGGAATGCGTTCTCCCGGGCGAACGCGAATGAGCATGCCCAAAATAACTTTTGATTCCTCCAAAGTGTACTCTTCTGCTTTGGATATCACCGTAACAATCGAGGGCTGTAAGTCCATTAGTGAACGAATAGCCTGCCCCGTTTTGCTCTTGGCCCGTTCTTCTAACACTTTCCCGAACAAAATAAGAGTGACGATTAGGGCTGCAGCTTCGAAGTAAACTTCAGGCATTCCCGTTGAAGACGGCTGAAAAATTTCGGGGAACGCCAGTGAACCCACCGAATAACCATATGCCGAACCCACTCCTAACGCGACTAAGCTGTTCATATCGGCAGCGCCGTGGCGAAGGGCCGACCAGGCCCCTGTAAAAAATGGCCGGCCGGAATAAAAAACGACTGGAGTAGCCAGCAACAGCTGAATGATTGGCTCATATGGTACATGAAACAGACCATGACTCATGGCCAGAACCGCCAAAGGTAAACTCAGTGCTAAGGAAAAATAGAAGTGCCTTCGCGTGACCACATACCGAGCCCGTCTAGCCTCCTCCGGATTCAATTCCGGCTCCAATTGGAGATCAGTTTCCGCATATTCTAAAAATATCTGCTGCAGATCCTGGCCTGAAACCATGCCCGAGACATACGTAACCTCTATATCTACGCCATCTGGCGTGGCATTAGATTGCAGATCCAGTATGCCATTGGTGCTCAGAAGCTTTTTGCTGAGACGTTCTGCTCTGACAAGGGCGCCTTCTCCTGAAATATGGGTCTCTGCGATTGATCTTCGGACCCCGTATCCCGTCTTCTCTATCACAGATATCAAGTCTGCCGCGGTAACTCCTGAAAGATCTGCCCTTACAACGGCTTCTTCAGTCGCATAATTGACAGCTGCCATGGAAACACCATCAACTTTTTTAAGCTTGCGCTCAATTCTCAAAGCACATGCTGCGCACGTCATTCCTTCAATTGGAATGGCCAATTCTTGAGGATCATCTAATTCAGATAATAGGACCTGAGGCATAATTAAAGCTCGCTTCAATCGAAAGGAAGTGCCAGGCAGCATTCTCTTGCTTTGGACGTTGCCTTTGGTGCCATTTCACCCAGAATAGTTACACGTTTTTTTACCAAATTCAGCTTCATAAATTCCATTCTATGTCCAATTTTGACAAAATATACTCCATTGATGCCTTTCTAAAGAGCCGATTTGCTCCGTTTTTAGCGGGGACAACCCTATCTTGCATGTGAGCAAACACCCAACACAATGCCTCGACGAGAATCAACATCCGTAACAATATATGATGTCGCGCGAAGAGCTGGCGTGTCGATTTCGACGGTTTCAAGGGTGTTGAACGATTCTGTTGACGTTTCAGAACGCACAAGGTCTGAGGTATTGCAGGCAATCGAACATTTAAAATACCACCCAAGCCGAACGGCCAGATCTTTGGCGCAACAGGAGTACCACTCCTTTGCTGTGGCTATTCCCTCCTTTACCGCCCCGTTTCAAAATGAGCTGTTAAAAGGCATTCGGGCGTTCATTAGAGAACCCGGATTAGATCTTCTCATTTGTGATCTCGGGTCAAAAAATATAGAAACTTCTCTTCGTGCATTTTTAGACAGAGGGGCAGTTCGTGGCCTTTTAATTTGTGGAGTGACCATCTCTGAAGAAATGACACGCGATTTAATGGATATTCAGTCTCCGACTGTGCTCATTGGCTCGTCGTCTCCAGCTTTTGACTCTTTTACATGGGACGATATAAAAGGCGTTCAATCTGCTGTATCCCATTTAGTTAGCAAGGGGCACACCTATATTTGCATGATCCGATCGGCCGTAGAAAGCGAAACACAACGTAACCGCATCGAAGGATTTAAATTGGCATTGGAAGAAGCAGGTATTGCTTACAATTCTCGATTCGTAGTATCAGGAAATCCGACTTACCATGCTGGATACAGCGAAGAAGACGGATATGATGCCATGAAGACAATCTTGAATGAGCATTCAGCCTGTACGGCCGTCGTCGCCAGTAGCGATGTCCAGGCTATAGGAGCGCTCGCAGCCATAAAGGAAGCCGGCCTCAAAACGCCATCTGACATAGCGGTAATTGGATATTTTGATATTAAAACTAGTCGATTTATTGGCCTTTCAAGTGTAAATCAAGGAATTCAACAGATTGGTTTTTCAGCAGCCAAGAAATTGCATGATCGAATTTGCGGTACCCTTTTGGGACCGGCAGAACATATTATTTTTGAACCTAAACTCGAGATAAGGGCTTCTAGCCATTAAGCTATTCGAATGAATAAAAGTCTAATAGAGCAACAGCTCGGCGCTACAGTTACTACTACACATTTTGAAAATCTGGGCAAGCGTTATGGAGGGAAGGTTAGAGACACGTATGCCCTTGACGACCGCCTAGTCCTGATTACATCGGACCGTATTTCTGCATTTGATCACATTTTGCGGCAAACCATTCCGTTTAAAGGCCAGGTGTTAAATGGAGTGGCAGCATATTTTTTCGAACAAACCAAAGACATTGTTCAAAATCACGTGTTAGAAATACCCGATCCAAATGTGACAATTGCCAGGCGATGCGCCTCTTTTCCTGTTGAATTTGTTGTCCGTGGGTATTTGGCAGGACATGCTTGGCGCACGTATCAAAGCGGAGAGCGCATGCTTTGTGGTAAACTCCTTCCCGATAGTCTAAAGCAAAATTCAAAACTTCCTACTCCCATATTAACCCCAGCTACGAAAGCAGAGGAAGGGCATGACGAAGATATTTCGCGCGAAAACATTATCAAACGTGGCATTTTAACAGCGCTCCAGTTTGACGAGTTAGAGTCTTATTCCTTAGCTCTCTTCCAACGAGGAACAGAGTGTGCCGCTCGGCAGGCACTGATTCTTGTCGACACAAAATATGAATTTGGCCTCGACGCGAACGGTGTTATCACGCTGATCGACGAAATCCATACCCCAGATTCATCTCGTTATTTTTATGCTGATACATACGAAGAACTGCTACATCAAGATGCTCCACAGCGCCAATTGTCCAAGGAATTTGTGCGTGAATGGCTGATGGCTCATGGATTTCAAGGACTTGAAAACCAGGTCCTACCTGATCTGGACGACTCATTTCGAATCGAAGTCGCTTCCCGGTACATTGAATTATTCGAGCAAATAACCGGGCAAACATTTACGCCGGACACCAATAAGAACCCAATAGGCAGAATATCCAAATCGATTGAAAAGACTCTAAACATGTAGGGAAATTAGACCCGTTCAATCCAAATCTTGCCAACTCGCGGCAACCCATTCCTGAGATCCATCCTCAAAGGATTCTTTTTTCCAAATTTGGACGCTTTTTTTAAGCTCATCTATTAAAAACCGGGTGGCTTCAAACGCCGGTCCCCGATGTGCAGTAGCTACTCCGATTAACACACTGGGTTCGCCAACAACCACCGTTCCAATCCTATGCAGCACTACTGCCCGAAGAATGGGCCACCTTTGTGATGCCTCATCAGCTAAGCGACGTATCTCCTTGAGTGCCATCGACTTATAAGCTTCATAACTAAGCGATGTCGAAATCTTCCCGTTTGTTTCTAGTCGGGTAACACCGGCAAATACGCATACCCCTCCCCCGTTACTTTCATACAAGAATGAATGCACTTCAGAGGCGTTTAGGGGCTGGTCAGTTATGTCAATCCAAACTTGCAACACAGTCTTAACCCCCCGAAACTGGGGTGATTAATGCAATTTCATCGCCATCTGAAAGCTGTAAATCTAACTCCACGTATTCGTCATTTACAGCAAGTCGAACAACAGATTGAATAGCGGCGAATTCATCATTGTTTGCTGCCAATAACTCGATGAGGCCTTGGCCCGTCGTCCCCGGATCCAATTCGACCTCGGCAACCCCTGCACCAAATGCTTCACGCAAAACTGAGAAAAAACGTAGAGTGACAATTATCATAGGGAACCCAATATGGATTGAATGGCTGTTAAATCAGGAACTTGTGAAGCGTTTTCTAGAACCTCAGCATAACGAACGATGCCGGTTTTGTCGATCACAAACGCAGAACGTTTTGCTATACGATCGAGCTTCATTCCAGTAAAATTGTGTTCATATTTGCTTCCATATAGACCACAAACTACAGCGTCGTGATCACTTACCAATGAAAACTTGAGTTCGTTTGCCTTGCTGTATTCAGCAAGCGTAAATGGAGTATCGGTAGAAATACCAACAATGGTGGCTCCGGAATAGGAGTCCAGGTCGTTATTTACTTCATTTAACTCTGTGGTACACGTACTTGTAAATGCAGCCGGGAAAAACAACAACAGCACGGGTCCGATTGCAGTGGCTTCTGAAAGCGCAAATGACTTTTTGGCATCACTATAAAGAGTGAAAGCTGGAGCCCGATCGCCAATTTTTAAACACAAATCGGTGTCTTTTATCTTCATTTATCGAAATAATTATCTTGATCGAATGGCCTTTAATGGTAGAATACGTGCTGCATATCGCGCGGGGATGTACGAAGAAATAGCGCACAAGATCAATGTTACCGCCGCAACCAGTACGAAATCAACAAGACTTAACTCAATCGGAGCGTATTTCATGTAATAGGCTTCCGCAGGTAGTGGTATGACTTCAAATTTTAATTGGATTAGTGCAAAGACGAAGGCCAGAGTTTCTCCTATTATGACCCCACTAATTCCAACATATAGACCAAGATGCACAAAAATACTTCTACGCATTTTAGCGGTGGCTCCAAGACTTGCCAAAACACCCATTTCTGACGTTTTTTCCAATATTATCATCAACAGAGTGCCGATAATATTGATTGAGGCGACAAATACAATTATGGAAATTACTAACGGGATAATCGATTCTTGTAGTTTTACCCAAGAAAAGAGACTTCGATATACATCTGTAATGGGCCGAGCAATTGCGGGAAACTCCAATTTCTCATCAATCAAATTGGCCGCTGCGCTGTAATCGATTCCATCTTGGATTCGTACGTCAATCCTAGTGACCTGATCAGGTTTATAGTCCAGCAGCATTACGGCGCGATCTAAGGCCACAAATACATATAGTTCATCAAAATTGGCCAACGAGGTCTCATAAATACCTTGAACTACAAATTGGGCAAGTCGTGGCGGCGAATAATTTGAAGCGTCAGATCCCGTATTTACTGAAAATGCGGTTAGTGTAGAGCCTACTTGGGCAGAGATCAGTTTCGACAGTTTTTTCCCAATCACGATCCCAGGCCTTCCAATCGAATCCGGGCCAAGCGCCGGAGCTCCTTCCGACATAGAATTTGCGATATATCCGGGGACCTCCTCAGTTCCCCAAATGGAGACACCTTCAATGTTCGTTGAAGATCGCCTCAGAAGTACAAACTCTTGAATTACTGGAGCTATGCTCTCTATTCCTTCAACCGTCGACAAAGCAGCCAACACCTCAGAATAGTCCTCTAAAGGGGCATCTCGTATGCTTTCGATTTGAACATGAGCTCCAAATCCAATTACTTTGGACCGAATTTCCTGACTGAAACCACGAACAATTGAAAGGGCAAGAATGAGCGTTGCAACCCCAACAGCGACGCCACCAATCGAAATAAACGTCACCAATTTGAGAAAACGACGTCCTTCAGAGCGTCCCTCTGCCCCTTTCAAATACCGACGCGCTATGAATGACTCAATTTTGAAGGACATATTTTATATATAAATCCGCTGGCCTGGTCTAAAACAGCTTGTGTGAGCGCTCGTACCCGTACTTACGCCCAATAGATCCGACCTAAATAAACGCGCGTGGCCTTCGGACAAGTCCGAAGGCCACGCGCTGAGCAAACCCTGTTTTCAATTCTTACGAATCTAAGCAGGAATTTCTGACATGAAGTACTCTTCAGAGCCGCCCATATCGACGTCAACGAAGTGATATGGTGGCCAAGGACCACTCA
>CALFHN010000073.1 GCA_937876355.1 uncultured Bacteroidota bacterium
ATTCACATCCAGAACGACGAGCATTAGATAGGCGTCTACACTACAGAGGCTTCTAGATTACACTAGGTGAAGTCGAGTGCGTAGTCCGTGAGTGATGTAGTGAGTCCCGTCAGAATAAATCCAAAACCCTTCTACGCCATGCATTGATTCTATAAGTGCTTGCGCTGCTTTGGGTTGTAAAATAGAGGTTGCCGTCGCGAGCCCGTCTGCCATCATCGTGTTTCCTGCAATAATGGTTGCGCTAACGACATGGTTTACTGGAGTCCCCGTTTTAGGGTCAATCAAATGGGAAATTTCTATTCCGTTCACGACATGTTTCTGTTCATAAATGCCCGAGGTCGCAACGGCCTCGTTCTCCAATTCCAACGTCGCCACCAGTTGATTTTCTAACTCTGGGTGCCGAATCCCAATTTTCCACAGACGATCTGCATCTGGCCGCCCTAAAGCAAATAAATCGCCTCCTGCGTCAACAAGCGCCGTCTGTACCCCACCTGTTCGAAGGGCTGCAATAGCTTCATCGACCCCGTATCCTTTGGCAATTCCGCCGAAATCTGCACCGAATCCACTTTCAGAAATTCGAGCAGCGTCACCTCTGACTTCTAGCTTAGTGTAGTCGATTCGGTCCACGGCCGAAACCTTCCCCGGAATAAATCCAAATCGCCGCATCGCAGGGAGAACCGTAACGTCCAGCGCTCCAGAGGTTTGTTCGCCAATAAGATGGGCGGCTCGCGACACATCAACCAGTTCCCTGCCATTTGACCAAACCCCGGCAGAGGCATTCAACCGCATCAACGCGCTTTGCTCGTTATGAGCTGACAACAGGGAATCTACCCGCTGAAGAGACTTAAAAGATGAATCAGCCAAGTTTGAAGTGAATATGTCTTGCGGCATAGATACCCGAATAGACGTGCCCATAGCCCAAGAAGATCTATGAATCAGGTCCGAAACGGGGTTTTTGGTCGCGAACGCCCACCGAGAGGTTGCATTGACCAGCGCCAAGCCACCCAAAGCCTTACCGGCATTTAAAAGAAATTGTCTTCGGTTTGGTTGATTCATTTTTCCTTTTCGACCATCTATTCTATTTAAATTGGAAACTAACTCATCCTAGTGACACAGTCTATGGAGAAAACCCTACTTTTTTCAGCGGGGAGATTCGTACCATAAAGGCTCCAACAACAGCACTGCAATAACCCATGCGTTTCCTCTATTTATTGGCGTTTTCCTTTTTGATCGCTGCCTGCTCAGCTCCTGAAAACGCTATTGAAATTCAGTTTGCCGATTCCCCTGATAGAACTTGGATTGGTCCCCAATTTTATGCTAACCGAATGTTAGACTGGGAGTTAAGGGACGGTCGCCTCCAAAGTATTGAAGGTCGTTCTGCGAAACCAATGCGCACGGTGCACCTCCTAACCAGGTATCTGAAGGAAGAGGAAGGCAGTTTACACATGAGTGTCGTTACTGGACCAGTGCACACTCCTGATATGGCCACAGACAGTACGTGGTCTGGATTTTTGATTGGCGCAGGTGGATCAGAGGTCGACTATAAGATATCGGCTCTGGTGCACCATTGGCCTGCTCCGGGAGGGGGACTTTTCGCCGGAATAGATGGAACGGGACATATCATTGTTCGGGACAACGAAAACCCAGATGCAATCCGGACGGCTAGGGCAGATTTCACCACAAACACGTGGCCCCTCATTGAACCCGATAAATCGGAGGGAAAAGCCTCCGTCTTATCGCAGGTTGGGATCAGGGTAATGGCAACCCCAAATGATGGTACGTATTCAATGGTTGTCGAGGCGTTCGACCCAAGCACCGACGAAGTGCAGTCGCACGCCGTATATACCGGCCTCGACCCCAAGTATTTTAGTGGCAGTCTGGCCATCGTTTCACACCGCAGTCCATCCTCAGAGGGCGCAGGATATTGGTTCGATCATTGGAATATTGAAGGTTCGAAGGTTGCAAAAGACGAATCTAGGGCATTTGGGCCCGTTATGGGTGTCCAGTACACGGTTAGCGGCGGAGTCCTAAAGATGACGGCTCAGATGGGTCCTCTGGGCGCCGACGATGCCAAGGTTGCCGATTTACAAATTCAACAAGATGGCGCTTGGAAGACGGTCTCTTCGGGAGAATTAGAACCCAATGGATTTACTATTGGCTTCAGAGTTGAGGATTGGGCAGAACAGAAAGACACACCGTTTCGAGTTATGTACTCGTTGTGGGAGGGACCTTCGCCCGTAACCCATTATTACGATGGTACCATACACTCCATGGTGGGCGGTGACGAGTTTATTCTGGCTGCATTGAACTGTCAGCACATTGCGGGTGGTGATGGCTCCTGGACCCATAACAATTTTTGGTGGCCACACGCAGATATGGCTGAAGCCGTAGCCTACCACAAAGCAGATATGTATTTTTTCGCCGGTGATCAGATTTATGAAAGTGGGCTGGCAGGAATCGTACGGGGGCCAGCAGATAAGGCGATTTTGGACTATTTGTACCACTGGAACCGATTTTTGTGGGCTTTTGGGGATTTAACTCGGCATCGTCCCACGGTTACCACGCCGGACGACCACGATGTGTATCATGGAAACGTATGGGGAGCCGGTGGAAAATCGGCGACAGGTCCTTATAGCCCAGCCTCCGATAACGGCGGCTATATTGAACCGGCCGAATTCGTAAATGCTGTACATCGGACACAAAGTTCTCATTTGCCGGATCCATTCGACCCTACACCGATCGAGCAAGGGATATCGGTCTACTACACCAATGTGGAATTTGGAGGAGTTTCGTTCGCCGTTGTGGCAGACAGAATGTTTAAAAGTGCACCTCGGGCACTATTACCTGAAGCTCAAATCGTTAACGGTTGGCCTTCCAATCCTAATTGGGACGCGGCAAAAAGTGGAGATCATCCAGACGCAGTATTGCTTGGAGATAGGCAACATGAGTTTTTGGATTATTGGGTAAAGGATTGGGGGACAAAGACTTGGATGAAAGTTTTTCTTTCTCAAACTCTTTTTGCAAATGTGGCTTCGATCCCAGAGGGAGATATGAATGGCTCCGTCATTCCAGGATTGGCGATTCCACCGGCAGACGAAGTGGTTAAGGGGTACAAAAAAGCCGCAGACATGGATTCGAATGGGTGGCCCCAGACTGGCCGAAATAAAGTAGTGCATGACATGAGGCGCGCAAGAGCGTTTCAAGTAGCTGGCGACCAGCACCTCGGAAGCACTGTCCGTTACGGAAAAGATACATTTGGCGACGCCGGGTACGCTTTTGTTGTCCCGTCCATTGCCAATATTTGGCCTCGAAGATGGTTTCCGCCAGAAATCAGCCCTACCCGCGACCCCAATAAGTCGTGGTACACCGGCGATCATTTGGACGGCTTTGGGAATCACATGACCGTTCTGGCTGTGGCCAATCCGGTTGATTCAGGCAAAGAGCCGAATGCGCTTTATGATCGGACGCCCGGATACGGGATAATCAGAATGAATAAAGTTACTCGAGATGTGGTTTTTGAAGCTTGGCCTAGGTGGGTAGATCCGGCCGCGCCGGGAGCAACAACGTATGCCGACTGGCCTATCACGTTTAATCAAAGCGAAGGAGACGGCCGAGCTGCAACGAGCTATTTGGTTACTCTAGAATATCAGGAAGGAATGGCGCCGGCCATCGAAGTGACTGACGTGACTCTAAGCGAACACGTTTACACGATTCGTCCCAATGGAACGTCCTACCAACCACCTATTTATGACACTGCGCACGATTACCAAATGGTGATTACCTATCCAGATGGTACTAGTATGACCTACGACTATCCACAAGGTCGTTATCCATCGTCTGATGTTTTACGTTCGGCGCTGACTAACTGATTTTTGTTCAAAAAACGTTCATTGATCGAAAGCCTTCATTGATAGAAAAAAAACTATGAATCGACTTATTACCTGGATCGTGCTTGGAAGTGCTTTAAGCGGTTGTTCAAATCCGGGCACCGGTGTTTCTTCTGAGGAACAGTCGGGAACCATAGAAAACGTGTTTTTAATAACGCTGGATGGATTTCGATGGGAAGAGATGTATACAGGAGTTGATCCGTGGTTTCTAGAGAATAAGGACTATACATCTGAACAAGATGCTATCCGTTCTGCCTATTGGTTTGATACTCCGGAAAAACGCCGTTCGGCCTTAATGCCATTTTTCTGGTCTACCATTG
>CALFHN010000074.1 GCA_937876355.1 uncultured Bacteroidota bacterium
CTAAATAAGACGAAATGTTCTTAACTCAACTGTCCACGGAAACGGGGTAGAACCCGTTTGATATTATTAGAAATCAGATAAGGCAGGGTATCGCCTGACCCTTTAACATGATATGCGTAATACTACGGAGTTGTCAGTCAAACAGTTTTACCAGATTCTTAGAATAAATCCTCAAACATTCCAGATTTATGGAATTGGCTGTCGGTCTAGTTTTTACAAGTGTTAAAGTCATTTTTACGCTTCACTCACGTCTATTTTAATATTGTTCGCCATCGTTTTGAGAATTGTATATTGAGAAACCTCAGAATTGCACGATACTGGATTCAAAGAGCTCACTTTTAGCAATTTCAAAGAAGGCTTTAAATCCTCAAATTAGCTAGATGTTTGTAGTAGATAATGTACTCATAACCGACGACCTCGTAGAAGCGGCATTTTGCTGTAATCTAGGGGCATGTCATGGCGCTTGCTGCGTTCAGGGGACTTCTGGAGCTCCCCTAACTGTGGATGAACTTCAAGAAGTTGAAGACGTGTTGCCTATCATCCGAAATCGACTGCGTCCTGAGGCATTGAAAGTTATTGAAGAGAAAGGAGTATGGGAAGAACTTGGTGATGATTATTACGTGACAACATGTGTCGGGGAAGCAGAGTGTGTTTTTGTTCGATATGATGGCCGTGTAGCTAAATGTTCAATACAAGAAGCGTATCACGAAGGAAAGACCTCATTTGAAAAACCGATTTCATGCCACTTATATCCCATTCGAGTTGAGCAGTTAGGTGAGTATGAAACCCTTAACTATGAACAAATTGATATTTGTAAGCCCGCTATTCCTCACGGGAAACGAATTGGAATCGGCTTGGCGGAGTTTTTAGAGGGCCCTTTAGTTCGCAAATATGGGAAAGGATGGTATGATCAGTTTATGATCATGGTTTTGGAGCGGCGTGAGATTCTAGGTCACGATCCTACAAATTAGCAGGTGGGGTAGAAACCAGTTATGCTCAATCTTTCCCAACGCCAGTCGCTTTCCCAACGGTTATCGCCGCAACAGATCCAGTATATCAAACTGCTTCAGTTGCCGACGTTGGCTTTGGAACAGCGGATTAAGGCGGAAATGGAGATCAATCCGTTGCTTGAAGAAGGTGAAGAGGTTGCGGAAGAATTCGAAGACGATTCCCCAGAAGAGACGGATTATGATGATGTAACTCCTGAAAATGAGACGTCAGACGATGAGTACGCGTGGGAAGAGCTGATGGATCAGGGTGACGATCTTTATGGGTATAAAGCCTGCGTGGACCAAGGGGATGACGAAGATCGAAGAGAAACCCCCGTTGTTTCGATGAGCAATATGACGGAGCATCTGCTGGATCAGCTTACTTTTCTGCGTTTGACCAGCGAAGAATTTCTGATTGCCGAGCAAATTGTAGGGTCCATCGATGAAGACGGCTATTTGCGAAGGCCACTCGAGTCGATTGTCGATGATGTAGCCTTCAATCAGGGTATCCTTTTGGGCGAGTCTGAGGTTGAAGAAGTACTTTTTCGAATTCAGCGATTGGAACCAGTTGGCGTAGCCTCTCGAGATCTCCGCGAGTGTTTGTTAGTCCAGTTGGATGTACTCCCTGAAGAGGTACTGGGCCGAGAAGTTGCCATTGAGATGCTGAAACATGCCTATAAGGCCTTCACGATGAAGCATTATGATCAGATAAAAAGACGCCTAGGTGTCGAAGGATCTGAACTTAAAGATGCGTTCGAGTTAATTCAACGGCTTAATCCAAAACCGGGTGAAGGAGAGTTTACCGCTTCTGAAAATTACATCACGCCCGATTTTACGGTACGATACGAGGACGATGACTTTATCATCTCTCTCAATTCCGGCAACGCGCCTGAGCTTCGCGTTTCTAGGCATTATACCCAGATGCTTGAGCAAGTTGTTTCCGACAAGAAGAAGGGCAAACAGTCGTATGATTCAGATACGCGCAATTTTCTGAAGACCAAATTTGAATCGGCTAGGTGGTTCATCAATTCCATAAATCAGCGCCGGCAGACTATGCTGGGCGTCATGCAAGCTATTGTTTCTCAGCAGGAAGACTTCTTTAGACTAGGACAAGGGAATCTTCGTCCGATGATTCTCAAAGATATCGCCGAAATTATCCACATGGATATTTCCACCATTTCAAGGGTGGTAAATGGAAAGTATGTTCAGTCCGACTTCGGCGTTTTTGAGCTAAAACATTTCTTCTCAGAAGGACTTTCGACAGATTCTGGTGAAGATGTCTCAAACAAGGAAGTGAAATCTATTATTGAGCGTATCATTTCAGAAGAAGACAAAAACAAACCTCTTTCTGATCAGCACATAGCCAAATTGTTAGAAGAAAAAGGTTTTCAGATAGCGCGTCGCACGGTCACGAAATACCGTGAACAATTAGGCGTGCCTGTTGCTCGTTTGCGAAAAGAAATTGTGTTGTCCTAAAAGGTCAGACCCATGTCAATGTTGGAAGCCCATTTTGCACCGTTTCGTCGGCAGATTGTAGGGATCGATCAATCATTTCATTCTCCTTATGGCGAGTTTCCCATCGTGTATGCGGACTGGATTGCAAGTGGTCGTTTATATGGCCCTATTGAAACCATCCTTTCTGATGTAATGGGACCATTTGTAGGGAATACACACACCGAAACCAGTGTGACGGGCACGTCCATGACCCACGCCTACCATGAGGCTCGAAAAATTATCAAACGGCACGTTGGGGCAAACGACAATGATGTGATTATTGCGGCCGGTTCTGGAATGACGGGAGTAATCAACAAATTACAGCGCATTTTGGGCGTTCGGATACCAGAACAGGCCCAACCCTTTGTGTCCATCCCGAAAGAAGCGCAGCCGGTGGTGTTCATAACGCACATGGAACACCATTCGAATCAGACTACTTGGTTAGAAGCGGAAGTTGAATTGGTCTGCATCGACCCTGACCAAAATGGCCTATGTGCGGTTGAAAATCTTCGCCAAGAGATTGTAAAATACCCCGGTCGGAAATTGATTGGATCCTTTACTTCTTGTTCAAATGTGACGGGAGTCCACACACCTTACTACGAACTCGCTCGAGTTATGCATGAACATGGTGGGATGTGTTTTGTCGATTTTGCTGCAAATGCGCCGTACGAAGACATTAACATGCATCCGGGCGATCCACTTGAGTGTTTAGACGCCATATTTTTCTCCCCACATAAATTTTTGGGCGGGCCTGGATCCAGCGGGATCATGGTGTTTAACGCTGTTCTCGACAAAAATACTGTACCAGACCACCCGGGTGGGGGAACGGTAGACTGGACTAATCCGTGGGGTGAGCATAAATTTGTGTCCAACTTAGAGGATCGCGAAGATGGAGGGACACCTGCCTTTCTTCAAACGATACGAGCTGCTCTCGCTGTAAAGTTGAAAGAGGAGATGGGCACTAGGGAAATGGTTGATCGGGAACACGAACTGCTGGCAATGGCATTTCCGCGGCTTCGCGCGATCAAAAACCTGCATATTTTGGCCGACGAAATTGAAGATCGGCTGGGGGTCATTTCCTTTTATGTAACTGATGTGCATTTCAATCTGATCGTAAAACTACTCAACGACCGGTTTGGGATTCAGACTAGGGGCGGATGCTCCTGTGCTGGAACGTATGGTCATTTCTTGTTGCACGTAGATCGTGAACATTCAAAGTCGATCACAGACCAAATCAATCATGGCAATCTGGCTAGTAAACCAGGATGGGTTAGGCTTTCGCTTCATCCAACCATGACAAATGCCGAGTTAGACTACATACTTGACGCTATCGAACAAGTCGTCCTGCGTGTTGAAGAGTGGAAAGAGGATTACGTTTACAGCTCCCATACCAATGAGTATACCTGTCAAATCGCCTTCGATGCGATCGACGTTCATAGTTGGTTTGAATTGAAGCAACAGGTAGGCGTCTAATTCAACAGATTTGAAAGTTCTGTTGGGTTCAAGAGGGGACACTGTCCTGATTCGAAGTCACTTCCGTCGCTTAAAAATGGCAGAGAAAGGGAAAAACTGGCCCAGAAGGCGGCGCATCTTTCCGTTTGTGGGGTAGAAATACGTTCCCTCGATATTTTTCCAATTATGAATTCGGTCACTTAGCGTAAGTAACTGTTATTTATGGCTGTAGATGGTGTTATGACGGCCTTTTCCGAATGGCAATTGACCACAATAAGCTTCAATATGTCGATCTGTCAATATTTTTTGGTTACGATTGAATACCGTTCGGTGTCCTTTTTTTGAAACAGGCGCGGTATTTGTAAAAGAAGTGGATAGTCATCAGACATCGCGTCATCAACAACCAAATTGGTCGAAAAGACCAAACTCGGAGAGACACGGTCATGCAAACAGTATCAAACATCAGTCCTACATCATTTTCTCTACTTCTCGCACATTATATGCGCGGACAAATTGCCGAGTCGGCATGGGAAAAATTGATGTTGGCATTTGATTCCGAAGGCGTTACATCACCCGAGCGTATGGCTTACGCAAGGTTTATGAACGAAATGCTGACGGAGCGCGCACGGCAGTCTCTCGATATCCCTGTTGGAGACGAGATGAATGGACTACTAGTAGATACTCGTGCATAGAATTTACTAGTGCAATCGGTCTAAAAACTTGTACAGCGATGTACACGAATCTGAAGATTTTTAAAGCTACCTCCTAACAGCTTTGTGACCCGTGTTTTTCTTGGTGGGTGGGCACAGGTTACAGATCTTCAGCATTGGGGTGGGTCGAGCAAAGCTCGACCCACCCTGTCTATTTATATACCCTGTCTTTTTATATAAGAGGGGTCTTTTTATATACCCCGTCTTTTTATACAAAAGGGGTCTTTTTATATACCCTTTCTCTTATATACCCTGGCCCAATTCCGCGTCTGAAACGGACTTGTCGTCGGTGTCATCTGCAAGTTCTGGAAACATTTCTTGAAAAAAGACAACTTCACTGCTGATCCAACCGACAGTAATAAAGGAGCGTCCAAGCAAAAGAATTTGTTGAACTATAAAAGCAAGAAATAATCCGCCCAAAGACAAATCGAGCATGAAGGGTAGAACCAAGAACAGCAGTCCAAACATCATCCATCCGAGATAGATAGAGTTCGCATTTCCAGAATGAAGGGGCCATTTCATGCCACTAAACCAGCTATCCATGATCCCTTTTTTACCCAAAACCAGCTCAATGCGTCCGAAATCATGCATCATATCTATAAAAGCGATGCCGAGAAATAAAGCCAAAGGGCTAAATACGAATTGTACCCAAAATGAACCCACCTCACCGGTCAGTACGGTCGAGAGTACGGTAGCAACAAGGACAACCAAAATGATCCAAACTAATGTTGGAATCATGTATAACATGCCCAAAACGGTAGCCTTGCCGGTGTGCTGACCAAATCCCTTCCAAAAAGATCGGCTTCCACCTTCGCTCTGAGCGTGAATGAGTCCTGCCGAAGATCCCATTTTCCATACAAAAAGGATGGGCAAAACCCACATCAATTGAGCAACGAGGGTTGGCAAAAGAGGACCCGAGGATTCAAATAAGTCGGCCCAAAGGGCTAAGTCAAATCCTTCTGCCATTTGATCTGAATAGCCGGACAATTCAGTGGCTTGTGAGAAAGCAATCAGAATGGGTATCGACAGAAGAAGACCCATTGCCAGGTTTGCAGCATACATGATCGCTGCCAATCGTGGCCGAGATCGAGCCCTTTCGTATCCAGTTTTTATGTAGTGAACGGACATAATGTCTTAATTTTAAATAGTGTCTAAATCTAGTTTCTGATGATGCTTCAGGCTAAAAAAGCCCACTGAAAACAAAAAAGAGCTTCTGATAGAGGGAAATGGCTCGTAGTTGTGCTTTGCGTGCGAATCGATTATCTGCGTAGTCATTGGCTACCAATCGATTATTGAGTCTATTTATATCCAATAACATTTTAAATTCAGGATCCAAAAAGGCTTCAATCACAGCGGATCCGCCCTGCAACTTGAAGTCTCTCCAGGACTCTGTACCGTCCCATTCCAAATCTTTTGTGGTGCCATCTGAATAGGTCAGGCGGAGCGTCAACGGAAAACCGCCATCCTGCTCGCGCCGCACGCGAATGGTCGATGAATAGGAGCCATCATCTTTTTTCGTGCTTCGAATTGATTGAACAGAATAATCAACCACTGCAACGCCGTACACAAATTGCGAGAAAAACCATTCGAGATCTTCTCCGGATATTTCCTCCGCTACATTTTGAATATCTCGGGTTGTAGGATGTTTAAACCGCCATTTGGCATAATACGCTTTCAGAAAACGCTGTTGCATATCCCAGCCCCAGTATCTCTCAAGGGTGTTCATTACAGTAGCTGGCTTCGAATAAGAGGCTTTGCTATAATCTCCCATCCGATACTCCCATGATCGAGTAAAGAGCGCTCCTTTCGAAGGGTCGTTTTTAACATAACCTAGCCGTTGCGCCTGTATATCTCCGATTTTTATAGGACCCAATTCCATCACAGAGCCTGGTCCATAGGCATCATCTAAAATTTTAGTTTCGATATAGGAGTTCATTCCTTCATCCAGCCAGGCTTCCTCAAACTCGTTACTTGCCATTAGGCCGTAAAAATATTGATGTCCAAACTCGTGAATGGTCACCAATTCGAGAACACGCATCCAAGTGGGAAGGCCGTAGGTCGTACCCGCGGTAATCAGGGTCGGATATTCCATTCCGTTGCTTCCTCCAATTCCATCGACCACTGTAAGGGTGGTATAGGGATATTCGCCAATCCACTCGTCATATCGTTCTAGGGCTACTATGGCCGCGTCGATATGCCTTTGAGCTTGCCCCGTGTGCGCTGGTTGAATGAGCGCTTTGATGGAAACGTGCCGCCATTGTTGTGTAAACTCCAAAAAATCGGGACTGGCAGTCCACGCAAAATCGTGAACATCGTCCGCCTTGTAGCGAACCGTTTTGAAGCCATCTGAGATAGACTCTTCAACTTGAATGCCAGAAGCACCAACCACGAAAGACTCCGGGACTCGAATGGTAACGTCAAACGTGCCGAAATCGGCATAAAACTCGCTGTTTGCGTGGAATTGATGTGCATTCCAAACACCTTTTGAGGCGTCCGCAGGTACGTACCGTTGGCCAGGGATTTCAAGCACCGCAATTTTAGGAAACCACTGTCCTGCAAAAATGAACGGATTGCCTGATTCCGATATTGCCCATCCCGTTCTAGCGACGATTTCTGGAAGCCGGCTTTCAAAAGTTATGTCAAGGGTGATCGTCTCGCCGGGGGCCACACTTTGTGGTAATTGAACGGAGAACACCGTTTGATCGTCCACATTGCCATCGTCCGGCTGAATAAAGGTCATGCTTTGGGTCAAATCTGCTCCTCGGGACGTCAGCAGTTCGGGCCGAAGGTCTCCGACGTCGTCGGCAATGCGCATGCTCGAAATTTGAATCCCTCCCCAAGGATTTTCGTCTTTAGCTGTGTTTCCTCGATGAGCACCGCCGCTTTCTTTCATAAACGTCGAATTATTGTCCTTGAAGGCATTCAAATACATGTGAAACTGAAGCTCGTCTACCGGGGCCGAGTCAGGATTTGTCCAAGTTAGACGCTCGGTACCCTTAATTGAGCGTGTTTCTGGGTCCAGAACGACGTCCATGGTATAGGAGACTCGCCGATCGCTGAGTGGCGTTGACGAGGTTGTGGATTGCTGAGCCTGAACAGGGGAGACACAGCAGAGAAGAAAACCGAATATCAGGAAACTACGCACGGCATTCACCGGTTATTGAGTGGCGCTGTTTTGTTCTTTTGAGCTAGTTGCTTCCTTTTGGAGCAGTTGGCATGTTTTGTTGGCACGACGCCCATTTTGTTCGCATCAAATGGAATCAACATAAGGGTGGAAGAACGAATATATTCTTCGTTGGTAAAGACTTCTATGAAATATCCGGATTTTGTCGAAATATGTGAAGTTGGCCCCCGAGACGGTTTTCAATTTGAATCAAAATTGATCCCGCCGGATCTGAAAGTGGATGCCGTTAAAAAATTGATCGAGTGTGGGATTCCTCGAATTCAGATCACTTCGTTTGTTCACCCCTCGCGGGTACCTCAAATGGCTGATGCAGAAGAAGTGGTACGAGCTGTGGGCAGCGGTTATGGGTGTATTCTTTCTGGTCTCGCCTTGAACGTGCGAGGCGTACGGCGGGCGGCCGATTCTGGATTGAAATTTGTTGACCTGTCGATTGCTACCAATGAAAAGCATGGATTCGATAACGCCAATATGTCGGTTCAGGAGGGCATAGTTCATGCTGACGAAATGATTTCGGAAGCTCATGACAGGGATCTTTCGGTTCAATTAAATTTGCAGACCGTTTGGGGGTATCAGAATCCCGGGGACACCTCGATTGAGCAGGTGGTTAAGATGGCCACCCATTTTGCAAATCGAGGACTTGAGTCTTTTTCCCTTGCTGATTCCACAGGAATGGCTAACCCAGATAGTATTAGAGCTGTGATAAATGCGGTTCGGGAAGCTACGGATGTGCCGCTTGTTTTACACCTCCATGATACACGGGGTCTGGCAATAGCCAATGTTGTTGCCGCTCTAGAAATGGGCATTACCCGTTTCGATACTTCTCTTGGAGGGCTTGGAGGGTGTCCATTTATCCCTGGTGCTACGGGAAACGTAGCTACGGAAGATGT
>CALFHN010000075.1 GCA_937876355.1 uncultured Bacteroidota bacterium
CAATCAGCATGGATCCGTGACGAATGAGTTCCTCCGTCCACGAGTTGAGAAGAATATGATCTGGGGTAATCCGTCGTTTTCTAGAGACTTGCAGTAACTCGTTTCGCTGTTTTAATGCCTTTCGAAAGCGCAATAAATGATCGAGATACACAGAACTGGATTGTGAGATGATGTTGTCCAGAAAGCGCCTTCGGATCTCCGGACCTTCGGATGTTAGCTGATGGTCTTCGGGAGAAAATATGACCACTGGAAATCGACCCACTAGCTCTGAAAAACGGTCGAGCGGTGCGCCACCTACAAAAATTTTCTTACCCTCACCGGGCATAAAGGCCACTCGAACCTTGATGGCTCCTCTCTTTTCAGACTCAAAATGACCTTCTATTTCATAAAAAGGTGCATCTTTGCGTAAAAGGTAGCGATCACTGGAAGTCAGAAAACTTCTTGAAAGACACAAAGTGTAAATGGCTTCCAAAATGTTAGTTTTGCCCGCGCCATTTGAACCAACTAACAAATTCAGCCGATCGTCAAAATGGACTTCTGAATTTTCGTGAACTCGAAAATTTTTAAGATGGATCGACTTTAATATCACAGCCTAAATTCGGGCGTTAAAACTTGATCATTTCATACATATCGGATACGCTAGCATAATTGTTTCGTTCACGCGGATCATCGCGCGTATCCGTACCTTATACCTACCATTTTTATCGTTTCTACGTCCCATTGTCAATGAGTACGGCTACTCCTCTTTTTTCGGAAATTCAAAAACTTGCCACGGAGCAGCGGAATCCTCGCTCTGCTGGAATTGACACCGCGTCTGTGCGAGAAATATTAGAAATAATAAATACGGAAGACCGATTGGTTGCCGGCGCAGTTTATACTCAGATTGACCAAATTGAGGAAGCGGTAAAGATTATTGAACACGCATTCAGGCATGGAGGGCGTTTGTTTTATGCAGGAGCCGGAACCAGCGGGCGGCTTGGCATACTTGATGCCTCGGAATGCCCCCCAACGTTTGGTACAAAACCAGACTTGGTGCAAGGTTTGATTGCTGGCGGACTCCCAGCGGTTTTTCAATCGCAGGAAGGAGCCGAAGATCTTGAGGAAGGGGGAAAGCAGGCCCTAGTGGACGCCGGAGTGGGGTCCGTGGACGTAGTCTGCGGTATTGCTGCTAGCAGCAGAACACCGTATGTAATTGGAGCATTAAAATATGCTAAAACGTTGGGCTGCAAGACATTATTCATAACCTGTGCACCGCTTGCAGACGTTTCAATCGATGTCGATGTACCCATTTGTGCTGTGGTGGGCCCTGAAGTCGTTATGGGTTCCACTCGGATGAAAAGCGGTACTGCTCAGAAAATGATTCTTAATATGTTGACCACTGCGTCGATGATTCGGCTCGGAAAGGTCTATGAAAACATGATGGTCGACTTGCAGATGACCAATGCTAAATTGGTTGAGCGCTCAAAACGTACGGTCATGAGCGTAACCGGCTTGGACTATTCGGAGGCTACCACATTATTGGGCCAAGCAGATGGTCATGTAAAAACAGCCCTCGTCATTCACCTAGCAAGTGTAGATCAAAAAGAAGCCAGTTTACGACTTGAACGAGCCGCTGGTTTTGTTCGGCTGGCGGTTCAAAACAAATCGTACTCCCTTTCCTGACGTTTAACCCAGTTTTTGTGTCTCTTTCAGCTATTCATCAGGTCATTTCGTCTTCCAGTTTCTCTAAGCAACTGGCCGAATGGGTGCGAACTCATCCAACGGGTGGAGCCATTGGAGATCACCTTTCCGTGCGCGGAGCTGCCGGTTCGTTACCTGTTTTTTTGTGCGCCCAAGTGCACTCCGTATCTAGAAAACCACTCCTCTGCGTACTTGAGGATGGGGATGCCGCTGCCTTCTTTTGTAGTGATCTGCAGCAAGTAATCGGTTCGGACGAAAATATTTTCTTGCTCCCCGCCTCTGATACTCGTCCGTTTGATCCTGAACACGTCTCGGATCCAGCGCCAATTATTCAACGAGCTGATGTAATGCAGCGGTTGGCCGGTTCGTTTTCAGGAATTATCGTCACTTCTGTTGACGCCCTTACCGAAAAGGTTTCGCCTTCCTCCAGGGTGCTGGAAGCGTCGCTTGATATTCAGGTTGGACAACTTGAAGATCCCGAAGAACTTATTGAAAATCTTGTCTCACGGGGATTTACGAGAACGGAGTTTGTCGAACAACCTGGTGATTTGGCGCTCCGTGGCGGAATTTTGGATGTGTTTCCATTTACTGGAGCTTTCCCTATTCGTATTGAATTTTTTGGAGATGAAATCGATTCCATTCGGGAGTTCGATATCCATACGCAACGTTCGGTAAGTAGGAGAACAACGGCGCGTATCGTACCTAACTTAGATGCCCCGACCGAGTCTCCTGTAGAACGTATTCCGCTAACGGATCACTTTCTAACGACCAGCGGGCTTCTGGTGCTAGTTAATAGTGCCCAATTATTTGATGCGGCGCGCGAACTTTATGCTAGCCGGAACGAAGCACGAGACATTCGACTCACAAAAGGCAGCGATCCGATGGAGACGGCTACCTATTTCCTCGATGAGGCGGCCCTTCGAACAGCTCTTTATCCTTTCCACTGCCTTCATTTTGGGGCATTCCAAGAAGATGTCGCTCAACGCATTGAGATTGATTCCAGGCCACAGCCTTCCTTTAATACTCGGATAGCCCAGCTTCGGCATCAGTTGTTGGAAAATCACCAAAAAGCCTTCACGACGACGATTTTATGCGATAATGTGAGTCAGGAAGGCCGTTTATTGGAGCTTTTGGAGGACGATGTGTTGGCTGGGCGAACCTCCTTAAAGGTGGAATCGCTGCACCGTGGGTTCGAAATTCCTGAGCTAAGCATGGCGCTCTACACCGATCACGAAATCTTCGATCGGTATCATCGTCCGTCGGCCAGAAAACAAAAGCAACGTTTTGGCGGACTGAGCCTTCG
>CALFHN010000076.1 GCA_937876355.1 uncultured Bacteroidota bacterium
CAATAGTGCCCACGTTCACGTGTGGCTTATTTCGCAGGAACGTTTCCTTTGCCATAACTTTGTCTCTTTAGGTCTCGTAGCTGAACTACGTTTATTAGTTATTCCGATCTTTCGAACAGGACCGTCGAAGATGAAGGCCAGATCTTTTAAAGCCAGCTCTTTCGGGTATCACCGAGGTCAACACAAAAAAACAAGACAGTTGTTTCCAAACAACCCCACTCATTTTTAAGCATACGAGCCTCCTCCCGGATTTGAACCGGGGACCCCTTCCTTACCATGGAAGTGCTCTACCCCTGAGCTAAGGAGGCGCTGCGGAGGGTCTCTTCAGCCCAAAGGGCTTTAGAGCGGGAGACGAGATTCGAACTCGCGACCCTCAGCTTGGAAGGCTGATGCTCTACCAACTGAGCTACTCCCGCTTACGCAGCAAAATAATCCGCTTCCAGACACCGAAGTGTCTGGAGACGTCTTATTTTTGTGGACGGGGGAGGATTCGAACCTCCGAAGTCGAAAGACAATGGATTTACAGTCCATCCCGTTTGGCCACTTCGGTACCCGTCCATATGTATTTTAGTCAATCCCCTCGCTCTTCAAGTACTTCAAAAGGAGCACATTTTAGAACAATAGAACGATTGAGCTGGCAGAGGGGCTCGAACCCCCGACCTGCTGATTACAAATCAGCTGCTCTACCAACTGAGCTACGCCAGCACAAGACCTGATCCGAGATTTAGGCCAGATACAAAATTTACGCCGACCTCAGAGCAGAGTCAACTACATAGGTCGTAAAGGATCCGTGAAACCGCTCAATCACCTTTAGCCTTTTTTTTCAGGTTTAAAACGTACTTAATGGCCTGATAAGCTCCAAAAAGGACGATTACTGCCGTAATACCCACTCCATAGCCCCGTAGATACTCGCCAACAACCTCCCAGTTCTCTCCAACAAAAAATCCAGCCCCTGCAATTAGTGTCGTCCAAACCAGTGCACTTACCGAACACCAGAGGAGCGTCCGCTTCCAAGACAGCTGCGCCATTCCAACCGTTAGAGAGATGACAGATCGAAGGCCACTCAAAAATCGGTTAGCGGCAATAAGCCTAAATCCCCATGTATTCAACTTCCCTTTGACTACCTCAATTTTTCGTTTCGGAAGCCACTGATACTTGTTTGGATCTGTCAGGCCTTCGCCCACTTTATAACCTTCGCCCACTTTATAACCGATGCCATACATCGTCAAAAAGCCAAGGCTTCCTCCTATTGTCGATAAAAAAATGACAAGCCACGGGTTTAATAGTCCTAGTCCGGCCATGTATCCTCCGAAGACGACGATCATGTCCCCTGGAATTGGTGGAACTACGTTTTCTAAATACGCGACTCCGAAAATGGTCAGGTAAACTAAAAAGGGCGGCAAGCCTGACATCCACTCCACAATATTGACTAATACATCACCCATTACTTAGCTAAGATCGCGTATTTAAAGTGCACACAGCATACGCTTCCAATCCTTCTCCGCGACCTACAAAACCCAGTTTTTCGGTGGTCGTGGCCTTGACCGAAACCTGCCCAATGGCAATACCGCATATACTTGAGATACGGGCCCTCATTTGGCCAATGAATTCTCGCAATTTCGGGGCCTGTGCAGCAACCGTAGCATCAATATTATTCACTTCAAAACCAGCCGAATGAAGGATTTGGATTGTTTTCCTGAGTAATTCACCGCTATCCGCGTTTTTGTACGCCGGATCGGTGTCCGGGAAGTGGGATCCGATATCCCCAAGTGCCGCGGCACCAAACAAAGCATCTGTAATCGCATGTAGCAGTACGTCTGCATCTGAATGCCCTTCCAAGCCCCTTTCAAACGGGACTTCGATCCCGCCAAGGATCAACTTTCGGCCCATGACGAGCTTGTGGACATCATATCCGAAACCTACACGTACACTCATCTGGTTTCCTGCCCCACTATTTGCTCACGTTCTTCTTGTTTTAAAATCGTTTGCCAATACTCCCAAAAATGAAGAGCCCGATCCCAATCCTGCGGAGTGGTTATTTTGATGTTATATAGGCAACCGTCAAGCCGCACGACAGCGTGTCCTATTTGCTGGACCAAATCCACATCGTCCGTTGATTCGTACCCAGTCGCAAATGCTTGTTCGTGTGCTTTGGTTAACCAATCAGTGCGAAAACCTTGAGGGGTCTGCATTCGGACCAAGTTCTCTCGATCTTCGGTCTTGCCAAATACAACTTGACGATCATCATTTCGTTCAAGTTTGCGAACCGTATCAGAAATATTGATGGCTAATGAACCAGCGCCAATATCCCTAACGGACCGAATAACATCGGATACTTTTGACATTCGTACAAAAGGACGAACCGCATCGTGCACCAATACCGCGTCTACCTCACTAGGAATAGAGCCCAATGCCGCTTTTACACTAGCCTGTCGGGACTTGCCGCCCTTTACTACAACCAACAACTTGGAAATACCAACCCTTCGAAGCTCGTCTGTTAACGGCATTACCGCTTCTTCTGGGGTAGCAACAATAATGTGATCGATCAAAGGGTGTCGTTCAAATACTAATAATGTTTGAACAAGTACAGATTTTCCGCCGAGAACCCTGAATTGTTTTCGGTGCCCGCCAAGTCGCCTCCCCTCTCCTGCGGCAGGAATAATAACCGCAACTTGACCGATTTTATTCATAATGCACCCTTTCCTAGATCATCCTACAAGATGATCATTGCGTCTCCAAATGAGAATAGGCGATACTTTTCCTTGAGCGCTACTTGATATGCTTCGATCATAAAATCGTATCCAGCGAATGCGGCAACCAGCATCATTAGGGTACTTCTAGGCATATGAAAATTGGTGATCAGGCGCTGCGTAATGTGGAAGTCATATGGTGGATAAATAAATTTGTCCGTCCACCCTCTGTTGGCTTTCAATGTATAGGCCGCCGATAAGCTAGACTCAAGTGCCCGAACTACAGTGGTACCAACTGCTGTGACCGTTTTCCCGGGGGTTGCAAGCGCTAAATTCGTTCGTTCCGCGACGTCAGGGGTCACGTGATAAAATTCAGAATCCATCCTGTGTTTGGTCAAGTCCTCTACGTCAACCGGACGAAAAGTACCGAGACCGACGTGCAACGTGACGGGCATGATAGACACCCCTCTCGCAGTGAGCTTACTCACGAGATCTGACGTAAAGTGTAATCCTGCGGTGGGAGCGGCAACAGCTCCGCGTTCTTCAGCAAAAAATGTCTGATAGCGCTCCTTGTCTTCAGGCTCTACATCTCGCTTTAAATATGGAGGAATCGGAGTTTCTCCAATCTCATCGATGGAAGCATACAACTCCTCGTTGGTGCCCTCGTAAACAAATCGGATGGTCCGGCCTCGCGACGTGGTGTTGTCGACAACTTCCGCCACCAGTCCATTTTCAAAATATAACTTGTTCCCAATACGGATTTTTCGAGCAGGATCAACAATTACATCCCAAAGGCGGCTTTCGGGATTCAACTCGCGAAGCAAAAAAACTTCAATGCGAGCACCTGTCTTTTCTTTGTTTCCGTATAATCTTGCTGGAAACACCTTGGTGTTGTTAACCAACATTACATCGCCATCATTAAAATAGTCCGGTAAATCGGAGAATTTCCTGTGGGTGATGGTCTGATCAGCCCGGTTTAACACCATTAACCGCGACGAATCTCGAGGCTCAATCGGGTATTTAGCAATTAGGTTTTTTGGGAATTCGTACTCAAATTCTGTAAGCTTCATAGCGGCCTTACGGGGCTTTGGGGTGGTGGTGGGAACCGATTTTTGCAAGGTGAAAATCCTTAATGCAAAGGGCACGAATATACGGCCCTTTTGAGCCCAGTCCAAACACGACGATTCCCAAAACACGACGAATCGTTGCCCCCCTCTTGAAAGCAGATATTACCTACAGTACTATACAGGGTATGAAGTGTACATGGATCATCTTCCTTTTTGCATGGACCCTGGCTGCTTGCGACCACGGTTTAGTGCCTCCTCAGTTTTCGGGTACGGGGACTATCTCGGGCTCGATCGAATACGTGGGAGAGTGGCCGCCTATCGAAAATTTGCAAGACCTCCGTTTTGTCGGAATGCGCTTTGTACCGAGTGATACCTCAGATTTTCTACAGCTAAATCAGATGACCATTAGCCCTGGTCTCCAGAAATTGGTCGATTTTGATTCTTTTGAGATTAATGAGGTTACGACAGGACTGTACTTGTATTCTGGGGTCGCCCAAAAATTTGACACTGATTTACTTTCTTGGCGGCCCATCGGATTGTATACAAACGATGGCGGTGTTTTTTCAGTTGCTCCTAACGAAACGACCGTCATTCATATCCAAGTGGACTTCAACAATCTTCCTGTTTTCCCACCTACCAAATGAAATGGATTGTCGTTATAGCACTTTTGGCTTTGATGGGCACGGATTCGGTTGCCCAGAGCTTAAAGGGCGTCATCCTCTCTGACGACGGCAGCCCGATTCCTAGCGCGAATGTCCTAGTAGAGGGTACTAATTTAGGGGGCTCAGCCGATGCAAACGGTCAATTCGAAATTTCAAAGCTGCCAGTTGGCACGATCGTGTTTCGGATTAGCTCAATAGGCTTTTATTCGATCCGGTTGACGCTCGTATTTTCGGCTGCTGAAAAAAAGGAAGTTGAATGGATCCTTCAAGAAAAGGTATTTGAATCTGACGAAATCGTCGTGACGGCATCTCGAAGGGAGCAGCCCGCTTTGTCCGTACCCGTAAGCGTGTCCATTCTATCGGCTGAAGATTTGAGCCGGAGGAACGTCATTTCATTGGATGATGCACTGAGATCTATTTCTGGCGTTCAAGTGTTGGACAATCAGATAAATATCCGCGGATCAAGTGGCTTTGCTTACAACACAGGGAGTCGAGTCCTTTTGATGCTCGATGGGCGTCCGCTACTGACCGCTGATTCAGACGGTATCCCGCTGGAAGCACTCCCCTCGTCAGAAATACAAAGAATTGAAGTCCTCAAAGGCCCCGGTTCGGCACTTTATGGAAGTGGGGCGTTGGGCGGAGTCATCAATGTCATTACCAAAGAATATCCCGATACGCCAACGTCATCGGTTCGAATGTTTGCCGGAACCTGGGAACCGGTGCGGTACAAAACTTGGAGGCAAGGATGGGACCATGGAGACGAATACCGACCATTTTGGGGCCTTTCAGCTTCATATTCTGAAAAGTCATCTCCCAAATTCGGCTGGTGGGCGAACCTGACCTTCAGGCGCGACTCGGGATACATGGAGCTTTCGGGCCGGGATGTATTTCACAGTTTTGTAAAGACCACCTGGAGGCCAAAACCAGCTTACAAAGTTGATGTCTTGCTTGGACTTATGGCGAAACAACAAGATGACTTTATTTTTTGGGCTTCAGCCAGAGATGTACTTAGTCCTGGAAGGGTATCGTTTGGAGATCCCGTCGATGCGTCGGCGTCGCCAAATGGAGCACCGGACAATTTTGTCAAACAGATAAGTTTTCTTCCTTCTTTTACCCACTTTTTGAATGCAAAGTGGTTTTACGAAATCAAAGGAAGGGTATTTGGGAGCCTCGTTCAGCCCATTGATGACGGAACGGGAAAGTTGAAAAAGCTCTCTGAAGGGACCATGGGATTTAGATATGGCGCGGAAGGCCAATTAAATTGGCTTCCGCGCGCCGAAACGAGGTTGGTTTTTGGCCTTTCGAGAGATGCGATTACAACCCGAAGTTCGTTTTTTACGACCACCGATGGTGACGATTTGGGAGGACAGCCTGAAGCTGCTGTATTTACCCATTTAGAACAAGAATTGACAGAAGACCTTCAGCTTGTAGGCGGCCTGCGTTTTGATCACTACAAAGTTGATGATGCAACGGTTGAAACACGACTCAGCCCAAAGTTGAGCTTAGCCTATACGTGGATGCGAGGTCAGGTGGTCCGATTAGCATGGGGACACGGTTTCAGAGTACCGTCTTTTGCGGAACGATTCACTGACGATCGCGAGTTTTTACCCATAGTCCGGAATTTAGACCTGAGACCCGAGCGCAGCCAGAGCATTGAAATTGGACTACGAGGGTCAATTCGTGCGGCCGGCGTCTTTAGTTGGGATTTTTCGGCGTTTCACAATACGTATAGCGGCTTCATAGAACCCCGATTGGTCTTGGCCGAACAGGCCTTTCAGTTCATCAATCTTCCAAGCGCCACGATTGACGGCGCCGAAGTTCAATTTGAATGGCAGACTCTCGGTGAACGCTTCAAGGCACGTGTGGGTTATACCTATTTGGATTCCAAAGAAGATGCTTCCGGCGAAGATTTACCGTTTCGGGCCAGACACCAGGTCGTGACTTCAGTAGATGCCAGAGTATGGAAAATGATATCATCAGGACTTGATTTCCGATTCGCCAGCGAACCAGAACGTGTTGAATCTGACTTCGCCCGGTTTATACCTGACGCTGAAATCACGGGTGATACCCGAGTTCTGGATCTGCGGCTATCTGCAACAAGGGGTCCGTTTGAGGCAGCAATTATCGTGAACAATGCGCTCGAGTACTATTTTGTTGAGCGGCCTGCGTTGCTGGGCTCTCCTCGGCGCTACACATTTCGATTGACATTCACCAATTGAGCCCTTGCAGGCCCATCCTAGCGGGCCCGCCCACGCTACCAGCCTTTGCGTTCTCGAAGCGCCGTGATATGTCTCACGTGGTGAAGGCAATGCCAAGCGTATAGTTGCACCATGAAGTCCAACGACATGGGACCGCTTTCCGGATGATCTAACATGCGGGAAAACTGATCCGCGGTCATTCCCTGCATCATGACCACCCACCTCAGATGAAGTCCATCGATCATCCCGAGGGAAATCTCGGCAGGCACCGTCAAACTGTCTGTAAGATGAGCCCAAGCGTCTTGGTCGTATGCATTGATCCGTGGGTTGTCCTGCGTCAATGCCAGTCGAATTCGAATAAACGCATTCGAATGGCTGTCATAGATATGATGCACCAACTGCCGAACCGTCCATCCACCCTCTCGATAAGGGGTATCGTACTGCGTATCAACAAAACCTTCTACAGCCGCCCTCAGCTGACTTGGACAGTCCGAGATGGCCTCAATCCACGACTTCCGGTCTTCGCTTGAAGGGTTGGGAATTGCTTTAAATCGACCCACAGGAAAACGTAAAAGATCTAAGTCAGAC
>CALFHN010000077.1 GCA_937876355.1 uncultured Bacteroidota bacterium
GCCAATGCAAGACCTGGTCGATTTAGGCTACTCTCCGTCACCAACCGACTTTCTAAATCAACCGAATTTAGCGCCCTAACGGGAGTTCCAACAACAGTGTTTAGCTGTTCAACAATGAATGCAACAGTGATCGATTCTTTCTTAAATATCTTTTGTTGACGGGCCATATTCAGAAAGTTGACTAGGGTACTTCTACCGTGTCCAAAATACGCTGGACAATGTCTTCGCTGTTAATTTCTTCGGCCTCCGCTTCGTACGTGACAGCCACACGGTGCCTGAGTACGTCCATAGCGATAGAGCGAATGTCTTCTGGAGTAATGTAAGCACGATGCTGAAGGAATGCGTGTGCTCGCGCAGCCAAGTTTAAATTGATCGTCGCTCTAGGTGACGCACCATACTCAATCAGTGGTTTTAGCGCGGCAAGGCCTACTTTTTCAGGGTCGCGAGACGCAACTACCAAATCAACAATGTATTTTTCTACTCGCTCATCGATATATAACGCGTTTAGAACGGACCGAGCGGACATGATCTGCTTGGGAGTTACTACCGCATTCACCGTTGGTTTATCGCCCGTTTTGGCCATCCTACGCATGATTTCCAATTCTTCTTCTGGAGTTGGATATCCCACCTTGATTTTCATCATAAAGCGGTCGACCTGAGCTTCGGGAAGCGGATACGTGCCTTCTTGTTCAATTGGGTTCTGAGTGGCAAGCACCAAAAAGGGGGCCTCCAAAGGAAATGTAGTGTCTCCG
Organism: uncultured Bacteroidota bacterium; assembly: GCA_937876355.1. Classification (GTDB taxonomy): domain Bacteria; phylum Bacteroidota; class Rhodothermia; order Rhodothermales; family UBA10348; genus UBA10348. Next base: position 753 of record CALFHN010000077.1, read on the forward strand.
ATAGTGACCTGCCTTTCCTGCATACTCTCTAGAAGAGCACTTTGAACCTTCGCCGGGGAACGGTTAATTTCATCGGCCAAAATAATGTTGGAAAAAATCGGCCCTTTCTTAATCGAAAAACTTCCTTCCTTAGGATTAAATATCAACGTTCCAAGGAGGTCCGCCGGCAATAAATCCGGGGTAAATTGAATACGCTGGAATCCAGTGCCAATAGCGGCTGCTAAGGAAGATACCGTCAGCGTTTTTGCCAATCCCGGGACACCTTCCAACAACACGTGACCATCACCTAGCAGCCCGATCAAGAGGCGCTCGATCATGTATTTCTGCCCAACGACGACTTTACTAATTTCTCTCAGCAGGTCGTCTACAAACGCACTTTCTAGTGCAATGCGGTCATTTACCGCTGAAATATCAAACTCAGACATTCGTTTCTCTTGTTCGCTCTTAGGAATTTAGATTATAAACGTTTCAACTTCTTCAGTCGTATGCGTCGATACAAGTTCTCTAATTCTATCTAAAAAGGCAGGTACCGAAAACGGTTGACCAAAAACCAACATACATTCACCTTCGCCCGACTGAACAACCCCAAATATACCTTCTAGAGCAGCAGTTTCCGCTTCCTTGGTGATCAATTCGTGGATTAGATTGGTAGTACTCCAATCATTCGTTTTAGATGCTTGTGAAATCATCATAAGCGCTCCAAAAAACTGCCAGTCGGATTTTTTTATCGCAACGATGAGTTTTTGAACATTCCGATTTTCCGTAACAAGATGCTTTAATGGGCTCCGACTTCGGCGCGGGACAGCGTCCACGGCCTGCTCAAGGTCTCGGTGCTCAAGGTTTCGAAACGATTCCAATTTTTCAAAACCTCTTGTTTTAAGATCCAAAAGTGCCTTTGAAGCCTGGTCGTTTCTTACGCCAAGGGTAGAATAGGACGAAGACCAATCCTTTGACCACTCTACTATACCCCACCCAAGCTTGGAATCGGGCGCAATTTCTATCGGCAAGTGGCTGAAAGTCCCCGTATCGATCAACACAAAAGGTTCTGGATCATTTGAAACCGCTCCAATCACGTAGGCTGGACTAAATCTATGTCCATACCATGCGTTTAGAGCCGCCAGAGCCTGAACGCGTATTTCTGGGTCCGAAGGTGCCTTTAAGTAAAGCGCATTGAGGCTGCGAACAAGAGAAACGGTGAGGGCCGCTTGAAAGGAAGCCCCAAGACCCGTGGGAATAGAACCAACTAAAGAAACATCATAAAAGGTTTTGGCGGGGGCTCCAACTCCAGCATACACTGCCGTAATTAAACTGGACAAAGCGGCCTCTCTTGGGATATCGTGGTCTCTAACAGTGAGATCACGTACTCCTTCCAAAATGATGCGATGACAGTCGAGCTTGTTTGGCCTCAGCGCCACGGCCACCCCTTGTCGCATTCGCAACATGAGGGCAAACCCATCAAAATAATGGGTGTGGTCTGCCATTACGCCCACGACACCTTGAGAAAAAGCACATTTCGGAATGGATCCCTCATCCCCAAGTCGTTCCACAAGTAATCTTTTTGCACGATCCATATACTGATCCGCACTTAAACTTTCGTTGGCTTGCATGCGGTTAAGTGCATACAAAAAAGGCCGAACAAAGGACGGCGAAGGAGTAGGGTTCTGATTTTTGTCCTCTTCCATTATTGTGCATCCCCCAGGTGCATTCCGACGTCGACCGAATTTCCCCTCAGGAAATCAATTACCGGCATTGCCTTTTTACCCTCCAACTGAACAATTTGAAGTTCTAATCTGTCCGTTCCGCACGCCACAACAAGTGATGAATCATTTTCCGTCACCGTCCCCGGAGTCACAAAAGTCCCAGTACTGGACCCTGTACTGGACCTCGTGGTCGATTTCAAGATCTTGATCTGCTTCCCACCCATGCTAGTATATGCGCCTGGATAAGGAGACAATCCGCGGATTTGATTGTGGATGTCTTCCGATGATCTGCTCCATTGAATCTGACAATCCTCGCGAAAAATTTTCGGTGCAGGAGACGCTTCTCGGTCGTCTTGTGCCGCAGTACTATAATTTCCGGATAGGATCATTTTAACCGTTTCAACAACTACTTCCGCTCCCAAAACACTCATTCTGTCATGAACCTCCCCAGCAGTTTCATTTTCACCAATGGACATGGAACGCTTTATCAGGACATCACCGGTATCTACTTTTTGTTGAAGGAGGAATGTCGTCACCCCAGTTTCCTTGTCACCTGCCATTATTGCCCTATTAATTGGGGCTGCACCCCGATATTTTGGTAGTAGGGATCCATGAAGATTAAAAGTCCCAAGCTTAGCGGCCGAGAACACATTTTGAGGAAGAATCCGGAAGGCCACAACCACGATAATATCAGGTTTCAGACGAATAATTTCTTCTGCAAAAGATGTACTTTTGACATCTTCCGGCTGCAAAATCGTCGTTATCCCATAGGAGGTAGCCGCATCCTTTACCGCAGTAGCCGATAGCTTTCGGCCTCGTCCACGTTCCTTATCCGGACCTGTTACCACTGCTATGGGCTTCAGGCCAGATTCGACGAGCGCTTTTAGTGACGGCACTGCGAAATCTGGGGTACCCATAAAAACGATCCGAGGAAAATCCGGGTTCGTTTTTTGTGGATCTAATGATGAAGCTTGAGGAATAATCATTCGTGACAGATTCTGTCCAATGGAAGACCACACGATACAAATAGTAAAACGATCAAACTAACAGTAAAACGATCAAATTAGCGTCAATTTGGGAAAAAACGGCGAAGGGCGCGCCGGATTGTATCCGGCGCGCCCTCACATCTTCGGTTCCGGGGCCGGTTTCGACCAAGATTGATCTAGCTTGGTAAACAAAGGACAACATTTATCATCTCACATCGGTACAAAGACCAGAGACGTTGTATAAAACCTTATTCCTTAATACAGCCGCGTTCTTTCATCCCAAACGGGCACGAGCAACTGGTAATCCCCGAAACCAGTCTTGTCAACGAAAATAAACTGTCTTCCAATCTGCTGATATTCCCAAACCTCGTACGGCTCGTAATCGAAACTATGCGGTTTTCTGCGGATAAAGTCTGGTTCTCCAAAGCGTACTAAAACAAAGCCGCGATCCGTTTTCCAACCATCGTCGGTTCCTCCGTAATTTCGGTTGGCAGAAGCAATTCTATAATAGTATTCCTCCATCCGCTCGTTTCGAAGTGTTCCTGGAGTTGGATCGTGTCTATCCCAAAAAGAACGAAATCGTTGGAATCGTTCTACATCATTTTGGGCATCTTGAATGAAGCTCATTTCCCGCTTTTTGGCAACATACTCCATCTGAGCAATCGCCTCGTCAATATTTCCTTCAATATGCTCAGTAAGTCCGGTCCATTCCACGACAAAGCGTCTTTCAGCTGTAGCCAAGACCTCACCGTCGAGTTCGGAAACCGAAACAACCATCTGGTAGGTCCCAACTTTGAAATCGTCCATCGGGACGGTCACAATGTATTGGCTCCGAGAACGACCAAGAAAAACCATTTCTTGTTTCGAATAGGCTAAATCTGTTTCTACGGATTCAAGAGATCCTTTCGGCGTCGAAACTGCAACCACCGGTGACCCATCCTCACGTGAACGTCGAACTTCTTGAGTTATTAATACGTCTTTTTCGCCATCTGAATACAGCTCATAAAAAACCTTAAATCCACCTTCCTCGCTTCCGACGCGTCCAGTAATACGAGGAACGATTGTAAACTTCGCCTCGTCATAAGATTTGAGCAGGGTAATATCCGAAATAGCTACGTCCGAACTCATATCTCGAACGTCGATGGGAAGGGTCCTTAGATACGTCTTGCTAGAATTTCTGTCTGATACCTGAATCTCAAACACATATCGACCTGGCATTATATCAATCGATTGCGTGGTGAAATCAAATTGGTCTTCTAATTGAGTTTCCGCATAAGACGTAACTACAAGCGTAGCATCCCAAATTTTAGATTGAACCAAGTTTCGGAGCCGATTATCCTCTGAAATCTCAATCGCATTCAGTTTAACCTCGTAACCAGCGGTAAACCCATTCGGTGTGTTGATAAAACTCATTTGAGTCACTGGGACTTGAGTATATAAATCTACACGCGTTCCTTTCTTGCCTTCGCTCCGGGCGCTTACGATATCCACATCAAAATCGGACGTAGACACTTGACCCAAACTCGGAAATACTGTACCAATCGCTATTGCTAAAATCCACGCAGCCCGTAATAATTTTACCAACACCTCACTTTCCCGCTTAAAATTCCCAGCAAACAGAGTTGAAGACCGCTTTACGGCATGCCCTGAAACAGAATATCTTTTATCACCGTCAATCATTTAGCGTTTCAGACAACTGTTTTATTGTTAAAATCGAATTTTTCAAAAGTGTTTACTCAGCAATCTTTTCTATGGTTTTCAAGTCCGTTCTTTTAGAGAACTCCAAATCAAGCTTTCCAACAATACGAAATATCGTAATATCTTGCATCAGGTTCACCGATCGGACAACAGACCGTCAAAAAATATAGACGAATGGTTTGGAAAGCTCTTCGAACTGAAACAGCGTGGAGAGCCGCGCTCACTTGCCAAGAAACAAAGCATCTACAAATCGAGAACGATCAAAAACCTGAAGGTCATCGATTCCCTCGCCGACACCTATATATTTTACGGGAATTTGGAACTCATTAGAAATGCCAATCACAATGCCCCCTTTCGCCGTTCCATCTAACTTTGTTAGCACCAATCCGGTTACGTCAACGGCGCGAGTGAATTCTTCCGCTTGGCGAATAGCGTTTTGGCCAGTAGACGCATCTAAAACCAACAAAACCTCGTGCGGAGCGCCTGCAATCTGCTTATCCATCACCCGTTTTACTTTAGACAGCTCATCCATCAATCCGCCTTTAGTATGGAGTCTTCCGGCAGTGTCCAGAAGGACTATATCGACACGTTTGGCCTTCGCGGCAGCCAAGGTGTCAAATGCCACCGCGGCAGGATCTGCACCGTGACCTTGTTTGACGATAGCCACTCCTGCCCGGTCCGCCCATATGTCTAGCTGCTCGGTTGCAGCCGCCCGAAAAGTGTCTCCTGCTCCCAGCAACACTGATTTACCAGCTTGTTTGTAGCTAGCCGCCAATTTCCCAATAGTGGTCGTTTTACCAACACCATTTACACCGACCACCATGATGACGTGTGGCGTGTTTGGAAGAGGTGCATCAAATTCAATGGGCCGATCTGGGCTCCCTCCAAGTAACAAACCGGTAACTTCATCCCGAATAAGCGAATTGAGGTCACTTGTGGACACAAATTTATCGCGGGAAACTCGTGCCTCTACCCGGCGGATAATGTCTAACGTAGTTGCAACCCCGACATCACTCGTTACCAATAGTTCTTCTAGATCATCGAGAAACGATTCGTCAATTCGATCTCGACCGCGAACAATTTTGTTCAGTTTCCCAAAAAACGAGGTGCGGGTTTTTTCCAGTCCAGTCTCAAGAGACTCTTGCTGGTTTTTTTTTCGATCGAACAGGCCCATTCAAATATAATTTATAAGAGAAAAACGATTGCAGCTTGTCACAAACCCAAGTCAGGCGTTTCAAGATCCAACGAACGGACAAGATTCATATCCATTTCGACGAGCGCCGTCTTATTCGATGAATCGCCAACGTTGACCATTTCGGATGCTTGAATGGGCCCAGCCTTCAACAAGGAAAAAAACCGTATGAAATAGCGAAAAAATGAATAGGCTAACAAAGCCACGGTTACCCAAATACAAAATTCCAAAACCGGTGCATCGGCTTTTAGCAATGCGGCAAGAGACGTAACAGCAACCCCCGTCACAGCAATTTTTCCAGCCCACAAACTCAATACGATGCGTCCCGTTCGGCGTTTGAGAATAGCACCGCCTCCCAAAATACACAGGTCTCGAGTAGCTAGAAGAATCAAAAACCAAATGGGAAGGGCACCTTTAAAAGCCAAAGCGGCCACCACCATTCCCCCACCAATCTTATCCGCAAGCGGATCCAGAACCTTCCCCCAATCAGACACAGAATGGGACCAACGGGCAACTCTTCCATCAAAATAATCGGTGGCAATAGCCAGAAGTACCAACATCATGATCCACCACAACGGGCCGTCCATCAATATTAACCAAAAAACGGGTAATATGATTACTAAGCGTGTCATGCTCAGGACGTTTGGAACGGTCCAAAAACGGCCGAGATCAG
>CALFHN010000078.1 GCA_937876355.1 uncultured Bacteroidota bacterium
CATTAGACGAGTTCTTCGGATAGGGGCCAAAAGGACCAGAATCAATACCTAACCCGTGCAGCGCCTTATCGTTTCAAACAGTGCCAGCAAAAATCCAACTTAGGCCATTGATGCAGGATCAACCTTCATGTTGGTTTTGTTCGGGCATTTTGTACAACGCGGCTTCGAAACCCTACAACACGGCTGGCCTCGCCAAGCCAAACCGAAAGAACGGTCGACCTAGTAGAGCAAATCGTTTTCTTCTTTCCTTTGGCGGAAAAAAGTGTTTCCCTCGATCATCTCATCAATCGCCATTTCTGTAGGCTCGGATTTCAACTCGAATTCTACAGAAACTTTGGCCTGCTCTTCCTGAAACTTAGGATCTTCCAATTCTTGTTCGAATCCTTCAAAATAGGAGAGCTTGTCGTCCAACTCTGTTTTGATTTTGCTCGAGATCTGACGAGATCTTTTTGAAAGAATAGCAACAGACTCAAAAAGGTTACCTGTCATTGCCGCTAAGCGGTTCATGTCGACGGTTTTGATTGCCATATCAGTAAGATTCCTGTCGTGAATAAAGCTCGGAGAGCAATTGTAGTGGGACCTGCTTATTGTCGCCAATGTACGCTTGGTTTCCCGTCCGCCAAAACTTCACAATTGGTCCCTCACATGGGACCCCGATGTTCAAAAGCTAAATTTTGGATTCCCCTAAGATACGAGACAACAATCGTTTAAGGCGTGCTTCCGATCGTCGATACCCCCTATAGGCCAAAAATCGATCAAAAGGATTACCATGAACGTTCAATCTCGCACTCTTTTCGCGATTCTTACTCTCATTCTTGTCGTTTTTTCGACAGGATGCGACGTTTTTTCTTCTAAAGACGACGACGCAGGCTTCGTCTCTCTCCACGGGCAAGTATTGAACGAAGCGACAAATAACCCTGTTTTAGGGGCTCGAATAAGAGTTTCGCCCTACGATTTGTTATTTGAAGTTGGCGAAGAAGGCAGATATTCGTTTGATGTGGAGATCGATAGTACCATGGAGTTGACGTTAACAGCATCTGCAGATGGCTATACGGCGATAAGTTTGCCCATTTTGGCTTTGGCCGATCGCATCATAGAGGTACCGACCTTCAAGCTCAAACAAATTGTGTCCGAACAGGCCTCGTCAGGCAATGCTTCAAGCATTATTTTGGCATCGCAATCTGTGCCCACTATAGGTGTGAGAGAATCTGGTTCGCAAGAGTTGGCCGCCATCATCTTCCAGCTTGCTGACTCTTTAGGCAAACCTATCGTTCTAGACAAGTCTACAGAAGTGAGGTTTCGGTTTGGAGTCCAGCCAGGTGGTGGCGAATACTTGTCACCATCGTCAGTCCAAACAGACAATAATGGTAAGGCCGAAGTCAGCATTTCCTCGGGAACGAAGGCTGGTGTTGTCCAAATTATTGCGGAGTCAACAATTGACGGTCGCTTAATCCGCTCACAACCAGTTGCAGTCACTATTCATGGCGGCCTTCCAGATCAATCCCATTTTAGCCTAGGACCAGCCAGGCGCAATTTCCCTGGACTAAATGCGTACGGACTCACGAACCTAATGAGTGTTATAGTCGGAGACAAATACAGTAATCCCGTACGAGTCGGTTCATCCGTCTATTTCGAGACAACCCACGGCGTTATCGAAGGGTCAACCGTTACGGATGGCCAGGGTCTAGGAGGAGTTAACCTGTTGTCCGCCAATCCGTTGCCGCCAGATGGTATTGCCCACATTACGGCATACACAGCCGACGATCAGCAAAACGTAGTGTCTTCAACGATTCCGGTCGTCTTTTCAGGTACGCCAGTGATTACGGTTAATCCTGGCTCGGCGTCTAGAAATCAGACGTACAACTATACTGTAACAGATTACAATGGAAACCCGTTGGCGCAGGGCACCAATATCTCCGTTCAAGCAGAAGGAACAGCTATCAAAGTAGGGGGACACACGTCCGTTGGCCTAGACGATACGTCATTTTCGGGCGGAATTGACTATGAGCACGTGGTACGCGGTCCCGGCATTACTCAGTTCACATTTAGAATTTCGGATGATATTGATCCTTTAAATCCTGAGACCCCCGTAGTTGATCTTATCAGTATCAAATCTTCAGGCCCAAATGGCACTCTCGAAGTAATACTGGGAGGAGCCGGTGCTCCTTTTTCCCGTACTGAGGGAGTAAAAATGCAACTCATGCCTGATGGTCAATTCCGATTTGAACTGAACGAAAAACCTAAAGAGCGTCGATAAGAGAAAAGAAACCCGAACCCTCTCGAATTTTTCGATTCTATTTAAAATGGGCCCCGAGACACGTACCAATAGTGGTAATGTCCGGGGTCCGTTTGGTATGTAATTATTCAAATTCAAAACCTTTTATTCGGCCTGTAGATTTTCATTGGGTAAAGCCTAGAACAGAATTGAGCTGTAAATTATTGATAATAAGAGGCTTACACAAAAAGTAAGTAACAGCAAAATAACCGTTTCTTCCCCGTTCATTCATACAGAAAATTGTCCATAATATGTAGGTTTACTTGACTATACGCTCAGGGCAAATTACTCTTGTTCTTTGCCTGCTATCATCATCTATCAAAATCACGTGGATATGAAATACAAGTTACGTTTCCGCTGTCTGGCATTGGTTGCCTCCTTGTTGTTTACAGGGTCTGCTTTTGCTCAGCTTCAAGTCTCTGGAACGGTTATAGATGCCGATACCGGAGATGCCCTTCCAGGTGCCAACGTCGTTATTGAGGGAACGATATTAGGCGCTGTTACAGACCAAGATGGTAAATATGCCATTGTTGGTGTTGCTACCGGTACACATACCGTTACGTCATCCTTTGTAGGCTTCACGCCTCAATCTAAAGTTGTTACCGTGCGTTCTTCGAGCGTCACAGTTAACTTTTCAATGGAGTTTTTGAGTGAAGCTCTTGGAGCGCTCGAAGTTTTTGCTTCTCGCGCCGTGGATCGCAAAACGCCCGTTGCGTTTTCAAATATTGATAAAGTTCAAGTTCAGCGCGAGCTTGCCTCACGCGACACACCTATGATCCTCAACACGACCCCATCAGTCTATGCGACTGCTCAGGGTGGTGGCGCCGGTGATGCGCGCGTCAACGTACGTGGATTCAACCAACGCAACGTGGCCATTATGCTGAACGGTGTTCCTGTCAATGACATGGAAAACGGTTGGGTGTATTGGTCAAACTGGGACGGCGTTGGTGATGCTACGTCATCCATTCAGCTCCAACGCGGTCTTTCTGCTGTGAACCTAGCTACCCCGTCAATTGGTGGCACGATGAACATCATCACAGATCCATCAGCTAACACCAGGCAAGTTATTGCTAAACAAGAAGTTGGCAACGATGGATTTATGAAGTCAACCGTTTCCGTTTCTACCGGCCTGATCGACGGAAAATATGCTTTCACGGTATCCGGCGTACGTAAAACGGGGGATGGATATTACGATGGTACCTGGACCGATGCATGGGCATACTATGCAGCTGGCGCTTGGAACATCAACAAAAAACAGCGTCTCGACTTTTACGCGGTAGGGGCTCCTCAGCGTCACGGTCAGAACCTGTATCGTCAAAACATCGCAGCATACGATCATGAGTATGCTACCGAAGTATTGAAAGAAGATGGACTTTCTTCCGCCGACATCGCTGGTGTATTGGCCAAATTCCCAGAAGCAGGCCGCCGTTGGAATGAAACAGCATCGCCTGTCTCTAGCTCTTATGGGGATTTTGCTAATGATGGTTTCGGATCAGTTGACCGCCCAAGAAGCAACATCTTGAACGAACGCGAGAACTTCTTCCACAAACCTCAGATCAGCCTGAACCATTACTACCAAATATCAGAAAAATCTCTGTGGTCTACGGTAGCCTACTATTCAGGTGGTAAAGGTGGCGGAACGGGAACTCGTGGTTCTATGGTTTGGGATTACACTGGTCCTTCGCGCCGTGTCGATTATGATGCAACGATTGCTCGCAACCAGACCAATGGTCTGTCCCGCGGTATTCTTCGCAACAGCCACAACGTGCAAGACACGTGGGGTGCCATTTCCAAATTCAAGCATGAACTCAACGAAAATCTGACATTCGAAGGTGGTCTCGACTGGAGAACAGCTACCATCCAGCATTACTACTCTGTTCGTGACTTGTTAGGTGGCTCAGGCTACCAGAGTTTTGCAAACGACTTCTGGGGAGCAGGCGGTAAAGTTGTGGGTCTTGGTGACAAGCTCAATTACTACAACACCAATACCGTAGACTGGTTGGGTGCTTTCTTGCAGGGTGAATACACCAAAGACAACCTGACCACATATGGTATGGCTGGATATTCAACTGTCAAGTACACCTATAAAGATCACTTCAAGGATGAT
>CALFHN010000079.1 GCA_937876355.1 uncultured Bacteroidota bacterium
AATCAACACGCAGGATTCCACTTAAGGACCTGTCCAGTTTTACAGGACCACTTCTCTTCAAATCAATTTTTCGAGATTAGCGCGCGAGGGAAAAGAATATTGTTTTCCAAGTGAACATGTTGGTGCATGGATTTTTCTAGATCTTCAAATCCAGCCCAAAGCGCCCGCCACGTATTGCACGCATAATCTGGGGCCACAAAATTGTTTGTGAGCGCACTAATTGATCGCAGAGCTTCACCCGCATTTTCATGTTCGTGTTCCATCATCGCAATAGGCGCTGAAGCATTTACTCCTTTTCCCTGCATAATCATTGGAAATAGCACCTGCTCTTCTTTCATCATATGCTCTGTCAACTCGCTGACAAGTCCCGAATAAACGAGTTGAAGCTTTTCAAATCGTTCAGGATCGACATCGCCGTGGACTTTCTGCACTTTGTCCAACATACCCGCTAGTCGAGGAAGCTCGATTCTAAGCGGCTCGTGATGGGTTGTAATAATATGAGAGATCAAGGAGTTAAGAGACGAGGCGTTCCAATCGTTTGGTTGTTCAGAGATACCGTCGGCCTGAAGTTTAATGTCCTTCAAAATATCGTTCACATCCAATCCTTTTTTCTCGCAAACTGATTGTAACGATTTGCCTCCCCCACAACAAAAATCAATGCCAAACCTATAAAATGATCTGGTTGCTGAGGGTTGTTCGACGGCTATTTCGCCAACTTTTGATTCGGGTGAAAATATAGACATTTGTAACTTTTGCTTTAAAACTATTTAAGACAAGAAACTCTTAATTAGTACGGCAACTGAAATGAGTTTGTTCTGGTGTTTTTCAGCCTCGAAATTTCTTCACAATCATACCAAGGACGATCACGAAAAATCACCTGCAGTTGACTTAATGCGGCCAATATACTTGGCGTGTGTGACGAGATACTGTGGTTTCAGACGGGATACAGAACAGGTGGAAGTCGAACATGTGCCGACCCATTTAATTTAGGTCATTCGAGAGATCCGAGTCTTAAATCAGCATGGGGAAATGCGGATTATTTAAACGTCACACGTCCAATACGTCCGCTGTTTCGGCGTTGTTCATGATAAAATTGAAACGCGCAGAAGCGTCTTTACCCATCAGCTCAGACATCACCTGTTCGGTAAGAAAACGGTCTCCTTCTGGAATGGAGACCTGAAGCAATCGACGTTTTTCAGGGTCAAGAGTTGTGTCACGAAGGGTTGCTGGCATCATTTCTCCTAATCCTTTAAAGCGCTGCATCTCGATCTTCGCATTTTTATTCTTTTTCTTAATTCGCGATACAATGCGCTCTCGGTCCATTTCATCCAGTGCCCAATGGGTCTCTCTAGCATAATCAATTCTAAAAAGTGGAGGCTGCGCAATAAAAACGTACCCTTCATCTATCAAGGGCCTCATATAACGGTATAAAAACGTCAAAAGTAGTGTCGAAATATGGTGACCATCTGAATCTGCGTCCATGAGTAAGATGACCTTATGATACCGAAGTTTAGTAACATCGATCGAATCTCCAATTCCACATCCTAAAGCCTGAACTACATTGGATAACTCCTTGTTATCCATCACCTTCTGCAAGGTCGCTTGCTCTGCATTGAGTACTTTGCCTCGTAGCGGGAGGATAGCCTGAGTATTTCTATCTCTGCCCTGCTTGGCAGATCCCCCAGCAGAATCACCCTCTACAATAAACAACTCGCTCTCTTCCGGATCAGTTGAAGAGCAATCGGCAAGCTTTCCTGGCAAATTCAGACGGTGGCTTATGCTCGTTTTACGACGTACGCTATTTGCCGCAGCACGCGAGGCCAATCTTGCTTTTGCTGATTGAATAACCCTTGTTGCTATCGCCTCTCCTGTGGTGGGGTGTTGGTTTAGAAACTGTTCTAGCTCTAAACGAACACTTCCGGAAAGAACCCCTTTTATTTCTGGATTATTAAGTTTGTCTTTCGTTTGACCCTGAAACTGAGGGTCTACCATATACAAATTGATGATTCCAAATACGCCTTCCCGGATATCGTCGGCTGATATGTCGAGTTTTTTTGGCAGCATGTCATGCGTGTCCATATAGGCCCGAACAGACGACCGAATAGCATCTTTTAGCCCTTGCTCGTGCGTTCCTCCATCCCCCGTCGGGATCCCATTTACAAATGAGAGAATGGATTCTTTAGGGGCTTCTGTCCACTGAAGTGCTACTTCAACCCTAGCTCCATCTTTCATTTCTGTTTGCCGGACTAGAAAAGGGACCTCATGAACTGGACGGGCTTTATTGGAATGAATTATGTGAGCTTGGAACTCTTCAATACCCCCTTCATGGTGGAATTCTTGCCTCGAACCATCAACTTCATTCCTGAAAACAATTCGAAGCGTTCCGTTCAAATATGTTTTGATTTCGAGGTTGTCCGCAATCCAAGCAGCATCAAAATCAACGGTCTCAAAGATGTCAGTATCAGGCTTAAAAAATATGGTCGTACCAGTACCGCGCGTGCCGGAAGCAATTTTGGAAAGTTTGGTGACGGGTACCCCGCGCTCGTATTTCTGCTCCCATGTGGCTCCTTCCCTTTTGATAGTCGCTATCAATGATTCTGATAGTGCATTTACCACCGAAGCTCCAACACCATGAAGTCCCCCAGACGTTACATAACTGGAGTTGTCAAATTTTCCGCCCGCGTGGAGAGTGGTCAGAATGACCTGAAGGGTTGGAATTTTTTTAGTTGGATGATTGTCGACCGGGATGCCTCGCCCATTGTCAATAACCGTCATCGAGCGTCCATCCTTATGAAGAATGACGTCAATCTGCGTCGCGAAACCGTTAGTGGCCTCATCGACAGAATTGTCAACTACTTCCCACAACAAATGGTGTAAGCCTGGCTTTCCGGTGCCACCAATGTACATTCCGGGTCTTTTACGTACGGGATCAAGCCCTTCAAGGACTTGAATGCTTTCACCTGTATATGAACTCGAACTCAAAATAGAATTACAAAATTAGGATGATGAGCCATCATTGATTTCGACGGTCGGATATATCACTGTTTTAATTGATCCACGCTGAATAATCAACCGACCTTTATTTCCTCGGTTGCTAATCGGGAATTTTGTTGGGCGAATAATTTCAGAACGGCCCCTTGTGGTCTCCACTTCAAGGCCTTGCCGAGTTGCTGCCGATAACGCAAAACCGATAATACGGTCGGACGACGTGAGCCTCATAGCGATCACACCTTTGGCTGCGTTTTTCATAATTGGGACTTGGCCAACCGGAAAAATGAGGCAATTCCCTTCTTTTGTAGCCAAACAAACATTTTCCGTTCCAGAAGAAGGCTCCACTCTAAGAATAACTTCCTTAGGTGCGAGTTTCATAAACATCCTTCCGCTAATCGTAGAAGCGTCACTGTAATTTTCCAGCGACATCCGCAGAATTTGTCCGTCTGAAGTCACACCTACTGCGAATGGACCTTCAATTTCCGACGATCCGTCTGAGTCAACAAATAATTTGGGCTCTGAGTCTTCCTTTGGTGCTGGTTTAGGCATGGCCCGTGGATCGATACTAACCACGCCTACAATGAATTCTTTGTCTGAGAAGTCAAACAATTTCTGAATTGGGCTTCCGTGGCCTGTTGAACTTGGAAGGGCCTCCCCTCTACACGTGTACGCCTTACCAAAATTGCTAAAAAATACAATGGTGCGTTTTGTTGATCCTGGAAGAACCCAACTCACTGAGTCTCCATCTCGAACCCGTATGCTACCAATATCTCCGTAAGACCGTTGCCTTTTTACCCATCCATCGCGAGTTACAATGACGAACATTTCTTCTTCTATAATAAAGTCGTCCGCTGAGAATTCAATCTTCTCGTCTGGGCCCGCTACGGTAGTGCGTCTTGGATCGGAAAACCGTTTTCGAATATCTTTGAGTTCAGTTTCTATCAATTTCCACCGAGCAGGTTCGTCTGCTAGCAGTTTTCGCAATTCGGACGCCATAGCCTCTTTTTCTTCCAACTCTTTCCGAATCGCATCAACTTCCAAACGAGACAACTTGTAAAGTTTGGTCTCTAAAACCGCTTCCGCTTGAATATCATCTAAGTCAAAGCGGTCCATCAACTTAAGGGCCGCGTCTGCTTTATTTTCTGAAGCTCTTATTATTCGTATCGCCTCATCTAGAGCTCCAAATAGTTTTTCAAACCCACGCAAAATGTGGATTCTGTTTTCTAACTGTCTAAGCTCAAATTCTACGCGGCGAACCACAACTTGCATTCGGAACTCGAGGAAATGCCGCAGAATCGTAGTTAGATTTACTCGAGAAGGTGCACAAACCTCAGGGTTGTCGGTGGGCAGTAAACAAGTCAGATTTACATGGAAACGAGTCTGCAACATGGTGTGTTTTAGCAAATAAGCCATCACCAAGTCGGCGCTTGCGCCACGCTTAATTTCCAAGACAATACGTACGATATCTGTAGACTCATCTCTAACATCCACCAATTGAGGCAGTTTGTTATTGATGATTAGGTCAGCAATTTGTTCAATCAGTGCGCTTTTAGTAACTGCATACGGAATACTTGTAACGATTACTCGACTTTTGCCTTCGTTTTCATACTCTCCCCTAAGTTCAATTGGCCCCTCGCCTTTAGTGTAGACGTCTATAATCGACTGCTGCGTGTTTAATATGCGTCCACCTGTTGGGAAGTCTGGGCCCTGAATAAACCTCTCTACGAGCGTTCGATTGTCTACATCGGGCGAATCAATCATATAAATGGCTGCATCAATCAACTCGGTCAGATTATGCGGCGGAATGTTGGTGGCCATCCCTACGGCAATGCCGGTTGCACCATTTAAAAGCAAATTGGGAATTCTTGCTGGTACCACCACGGGTTCAAACAAAGAACCATCAAAAGTGGGGCGAAATGCAACGGTTTCCTTTTTGATTTCCGCCAGTAATTCCATGGCCAGCGGCCTAAGTTTTGCCTCGGTATATCGCATAGCGGCTGGCGAATCCCCATCGAGCGAACCGAAGTTGCCCTGGCCGTCAACGAGCGGGGCACGCAGCGAAAACGTCTGCGCCATGCGCACCATGGCGTCATAAATGGCAGAGTCGCCATGAGGATGGTACTTCCCCATTACTTCGCCGACTACCGTGGCACTTTTTTTATATCGACCATCCGGATAGAGATGAAGATTAGTAAACATCGCATATAAAATGCGTCGCTGAACGGGCTTCAATCCGTCTCTTATGTCTGGGAGAGCACGGGAGGTAATAACGGATAACGCATAATTGAGATAGCGAGATCGCGTTGTTTCATGCAAAGGAATGACATCTACTATAGGCATGGCAAATTGACAATAACGGACTTAGAGGTTCACTTTACAATGTACAAAAATGTCGGGGTTTCGGATACCCTGTATCACTCTTTGAACGAAATCATATAATAATCACCTCGGTCCTCGCGATATTGGTCCAGAATATTGGCTCTGGTGAGTGTAACCAGAATTTTACCAGCCTTTCTTGAGGTTAAATTTGCAATCTGGGCAAACCCTGAAACCGTTACCTTGCTGTACTGCTCTAGATAGCGCATCAAGAGGAGTTCAGTTTGTCCAAACTCAAACTGTACTCCGTCTTCCAAATGTTCGGCCCGCATTAGCATAACGGACTCAGGGGAGGCTTCTATGCTCTTATCTTGAACCCTTACATAAGCAGGCCCACTGCCATCCCTGGGATTTGTCACTAAAAAATGCGGTTTTTTGGGGCTAGATTTTACAGTGACCACGATAACATCCCTTTTGGAAGTAATTTGTACACGTTCAGACGTCCACCGCATTTTGGGCCGACAATACATGCTTAGCGCTTCTTGAAGTGCAAACTCTTCTTCTGCAGAATCTTTAACACCAACAATAGTCCCGTCGTCGTCGACACCAATAAAAACGCGCCCACCACCTGAATTGGCAAACGCGATTACCTCTTTGGCGAGTCGTGGTGGTTCTGGTGCCCTCAGTTTGAATTCAATAAACTGGCCTTCCCCATTTCCGACAAAACGCTGAACCTCTTCTCTTGTCATTTTGTCACAATGTGGGTTCGATGTCAGAAATACGAGGGGCGTTTAGCCAATCTTCCCTTTTTGCACTACGCATCATTAACTGCCGCACAGCGTCGGCCGGAGCCACACCTTCGAACAAAATTTTGTGCACGGCTTCTGAAATGGGCATTTCAACATGAAGTTGTTTTGCTAACTCAATAACAGATTTTGTGGTTGAGACGCCTTCTGCCACCATCGTCATTTCAGATTGAATAGATTCTAATGATTGTCCTTGACCAATGGCATATCCTAAATTTCGATTTCTGCTTAGATTACTCATACATGTCACGACTAAATCTCCAATACCTGCCAAGCCTACAAATGTACTGGAATCTGCCCCCATCGCGACCCCCAAGCACTTAATCTCCGCCAATCCCCTTGTCATGATGGCTGCTTTCGCGTTGTCGCCATAACCAACCCCATCGCTAATCCCAGCCGCAATGGCCATGACATTTTTGACAGAACCAGCAATTTCTACTCCCCGAATATCTTCGTTTGCATAAACCCGAAGATAGGGTGTCATAAAAACGTCTTGAACTCGAGAAGCTGTGTCTGAAGAATATGAAGCTACAACCACTGTTGTTGGCTTAAAGCCAGCTACTTCTTCGGCATGACTGGGCCCGTATAAGACTGCGATTTGATTTTTAGAAATGGGAGACAAACAGTCAAAAAGGACGCACGATGTGGTCATCAATGTTCCGATTTCAATGCCTTTAGCAACAGAAACAACGGTCAAAGAGTCCGTTACGTACGTTTTAAGTAGCGAGGCAACTTCCCGAACCGATTGAGATGGAGTAGCAAAGACCCACATGTTTGCTCCGTCTACTGCCTCTTCTAAACTGTCCGTAATTAAGACATTTTTGGGGATTATGGCATCAGGCAAATAAGTTGGATTGTGGCGGCCCTCCCTCATCAGCTTTGCCGTTTCTGGGCGCCGAGTCCAAAGCGATACCTCTCGCCCAGTGCTAGCCAGACTGATCGCAAGAGCAGTTCCCCAACTTCCAGCGCCTATAACGGCCACTTTTTCTCCTTCAAGCCCGGGATCTTTCATTATTGGACATCACTTAAATCTAAAAAACGATTCTCAAGCTGACTAAATCTCGCCCCTTCCCTGCATTCCTTTGCCCATTCGGAAGGACCTTACCCGGTTCTCACTACCTGCAATAAGACGCTGAATATTGGATCGATGCGCGATAAAGATACTTGTTGCCAAAAACAAGCTAAAAATGAAAACGCTTGCATCAAGTGACTCCGTGTGCAATAAATATTTGCTAATGCCAATTGCAGACGGATAAGCCACCGTCGCGGAGAGGGAGGCTACCGATACGTAACGAGAAGAAAACAACACAAGAGCGAAGACCCCAAGGGTTATTAGCATGACCGCCGGTGTTAATGCGAGTAGAACACCTGCAGTAGTATTAACACCTTTTCCGCCTTTAAATCCGGCCCACAAGGGATACATGTGACCAACAACTGCCGAGACGCCGGCCAAGAGTCGAATAACGGATTCGGCTTCCCAAAATCCTAAACCCGGAGGAATGGTGTCAAATCTGATAAGAGCAATAACGCCCGCGGCTAGCAATCCCTTTCCTAGATCTGCAATAGCTGCCACCGTCCCTGCTTTCCAGCCTAATACTCGAAAAGCATTTGTGGCTCCCGCATTGCCGCTTCCGTGTTCCCGTAAGTCGGTGTTGTACATGTACTTACCGATCCACACGCTAGAAGGAATGGATCCTACCATGTAGCTTAAGACCAGTATGACAGCAATGGAACCCATAATAGTACTCTGAAATAATTCAAAAGGGACGCCTTCTGAATGAGCCTTCTTGTTTAGTCGTTTAAATCCATGAGACCCAAGAGGATCCCATCTTCACATAGTAAACAATTTTATTGATCTGTAACAGAGCCAATCACTACGGGGTTTTCGGAGCTTAAGTTTTTTAATACGTGAGCCGCAGCTGCTTCTGGAACGATTGCGATGAGTCCAATGCCAAGATTGAATGCTTTTTGCATATCGTCTTCAGGTACCGCTCCTGCTTGTTGAATCAAATTAAATATACCAGGCCGTTTCCAGGCCCCGTAGTCTACCTGAAAGGAAAGCCCATCAGGAATAACTCGTTTGGTGTTGCCGGGAATTCCACCTCCGGTAACATGGACCAGGCCATGAACCGGTACACATTTTTGTAAAGAATCGATAACGCCTAAATATGACTTATGAACGGCCAAGAGTGCATTGCCAATCGAAACTCCCTGCAATTCAGCGGGACTGTCATGTACATCATATGTTGGAAAAAGAGCGTGTCTAGCCAAACTATATCCATTGGTATGGAGGCCAGAAGAGGGAAAACCGATCAACACGTCCCCTCTTTGAATTGTCGAACCATCAATTATGTCTTCTTTATCTACTACACCAACAATAGTCCCGGCCAAATCATACTCGCCCGGTTCATAGATATCGGGCATTTCAGCGGTTTCGCCGCCAATCAAGGCACATTTGTTTTCAACACACGCCGTGGAAAATCCTTCGATTACCTGAACAGCGACATCTGGAATTAGCTTTCCAGTTGAAAAATAGTCCAAGAAAAATAAAGGCTTGGCTCCGCAGA
This sequence comes from uncultured Bacteroidota bacterium, assembly GCA_937876355.1. Lineage (GTDB taxonomy): Bacteria > Bacteroidota > Rhodothermia > Rhodothermales > UBA10348 > UBA10348. The sequence goes on from CALFHN010000079.1 coordinate 8,681, forward strand.
CTGCGATATCATTCACGCAATGATTGACCAAGTCCTGACCAACTGTATCGTGACGATCCATCATGAATGCCACTTTCAGCTTCGTTCCGACGCCATCTACAGAAGAAACCATAATTGGGTCTTTGTAAGCTTTCCAATCCACTTTGAAAAAAGCACCAAAAGCTCCTATATCAGTCAAAACGCCCGGAGTAAAGGTTTTTCGTACGAGTGGCTTAATGCGCTCGACCATGGCCTCGCCCGCTTCAATATCCACACCAGCATCTTTGTACGTAGCCATCTTAAATCAAGTTAGTATTGGGTAAAACATTAAAAGATCAGAAAAAACCAATTCTCCCGAATGCAAAAAGCTCGTTCGAAAGGTACTACTATTCAGGACAGTATCGGGCTCAGAACTACGGAATCGAGGTGAAAACAAAGCTTGACACGATGAAGATTTATGCCGGTTCCGGGTGATCGTTATCATACGCGGTGGCCCACGGAGCAGCCCGCTTTTCTAGAAAGGCATGTATTCCAGCCTGGCAATCTTCGCTGGAACGAGCCTGAGCGTTTCCCCTAATAGCGGCGTGCATAGCAGATTCGAAATCCTTTCCAGAATTAGCAAACAATAAGGCCTTTGTCCGCTCAATAGCTTCCATGGAGGTATTTCGGCAAATCGATTCCACATACTCGTTGACGGTAGTATCCAAAAGCTTATCGGGGACAGATTGATTTATTAAGCCCATTTTAACGGCATCAGAAGCCGAAAAAAGGCGGCCACTAAGAAGAACGTCCCTCAAGTCTGCTTCACTAATTCGATTGCGCAGTAATACCGAAACGAGAGCGGGTACAAATCCAAGACGAACCTCAGTAAAACCAAACTTGGCTGATTCTGAAGCAATACTAATGTCACAGGCAGATACTAAGCCGCTTCCTCCCGCTATGGCGTGTCCGTTGACTCTAGCAACCAATAGCTTAGGGCCTTCCATCATGGTCTGAAACAAGACGGCTAAGGCCTTGGAGTCCAATAAATTCTCATCAAAACTGGCCGATTGAAGTTGCTTCAGCGCTTGAAGGTCTGCCCCGGCCGAAAACACGTTTCCGGCTCCGGTCAATATGATTACTCGCAATTGACTGTCAGCATAAAGTCCCTGCAAGACGGTAGTTAATTCCGTCACGAGGGTGTGGTTCAAGGCGTTTCGCCTGTCTGGACGATTTAGCGTCACTGTAACGCTTCTACCATCTCCGCTGTGTTCAATGGTTAACATAACTCGGTGATTCGGTTAGAATTCTAGTAGCAAGTTACAACCGCGAATAGCTGCATGATCCATTCTTCCAATAACTTCAAAACCTTTTTCGTGGCGAATCGCGATGTCCTGCGTTAAAATGGCAGATTGACTGTACACATTGGCCATGTCAAAAACGGCCAAGATCCCCGGTAATCCAAATTCAAGCGGGGTTTGAAAGTCGTTTGGATCCAACACCTCGATGGAAACCCAAGGAGGCGTCTCAAACAGTCCTTTAGCATTTGTGTAGCACTGAGATAACATTTCACACATTCCGTATTCGGATCGGACCTGAGAACGGTCAAGGCCGAATCCGAGGGCCAATTTCTGGTGCAAATCTTCTCTCGTAATCTCGCGGCGATGAGTTTTCATCCCCCCTGTTTCAATAACGATAGAATTTGTTGGAAGGGCGAATTCCCCAACCGAAACGAGGTCCAAAAGCCCAAATGCCGCTCCTAACACAATCAAGGAGTTGCCAGATTTGGGAGATTGCTCAATGGCGCTTTCCAACATCGAATGGTCATCCAAAAAAAAACCGGATCCAGGCTGGCCCAATTCCCGGATGAGGAGGTCAGCCATATAGACAAGCGAACTGTCCGGCAGATAAGATGGCAAGTGAGCTAAAATAGTGAACGGCCCAGATCCGAATACTCTCTTGAATTCAGTCAATACGGAGCGTTCATACACCTCTAGGTGGCGGACAAAATGCCTGGCGCGCCCCGAATGCCCACTATCTGAGAGATCACGGGAAGGGGCGACAGGTCCTTTTTGTGAGGCTTGCTGAACCGATTTGGCGGACAGACTGGTTCCAGAACTTAGAAAAACACGCTCCGCTTCTTCTGGATTAAAACAGCAAATGGGTGCTTCTTTGAATGCTTGAACCGGCAGGTAGGTATAGCCCTCAAAATTGCGATAAACTGCCCCTGCTTTTTTTTGGTAGTTCAACAAAAGCCTTTTCCAGTCCTCAAATAGCGAGGTATCGCTTTTCTTGAGCGTATGGAAAGACGCCGCAATGTGTTCTATCTCATTCAACGGATCGATAGACTGGGTAGGTCATTCCAACCTCAACCCACTTGTCCATTTGGGCCCAATTTACAAGACCATCGTCAGAGCGAGGCTCCAAAAGATAAAAAGCCAAACGGGCCAACGGTTGGTTGGTGTCTATTATTAAACTGCCTTCTTCCAGTTGTACGGTTCGTGCTTCAAACTGACCGGTAATGGTCCGCTCAAAAATGGATTGGAATTCAGAGGTCGCAGCATCGCTGGTGGCAACGGTAAAGGCTTCTACGTCCATCAACATCTCTTTTGACACTACGGAGTACTTAATTCCATGCGTGTCCATATAAGCACCAACAACGGGCGCTGCATCTTTGTTTACGAAGTAGGAGTCTGGAACCCGACTCGACTCAGTGGGCTTAAAAGCACCAAACTCAGGCATAACCTGAGTGAAAACGGTGTCTTTTCTGTCGAAATAGGTTGCTCCGCTGTATGGGTTAGTCTTCGTGTAAACGTCGCCCATTAATATTTCCGCGGAGGATGAGTTTTCCATGGGTTCGAAACGAACACCTAACAAATCGCCCTTCAAGTCAGCCAAATCAGCTTCTGTGATAATTTTTTCGATTTCTGAACGATTTGCAGAGGCAAACGTGAGGATTTCCTCGACAAAATATCGTGTAGCTAAAATTCGCTCTTCAAAAGTGGCATAGGCGTACCCTTCGCTCAGAATGGCCATCCGATTTCTAAGGCCGACGTAATTATTGTTAAATCGGGGTCTATTATCGAACGTGTACCACCCCGGATCTCCCCGTCTGAAGGGAAGATTGCCATAATAGTAAGAGTCCCAGCCCGAACGTTTATGAAAACCAGCAGTCACCTCTTTCATCCATCTGTCTCGAAGGAAAGAGTCAATGGTGGGGTTCGTATTCGGGCTTAATGGGGTGGAATACGTAATGTGGTACGCGTGCCGAGTACCATTAGTAGTATGGAGGTCGACGACCACATGCGGATCATAGTTGTTGAAAATCCCAATCAGCGACCTTGCCTCGGGGCTCTTTACCTTCATGTGATCCCGATTTAAATCGAAACCTTGAGCATTAGGACGTTGCCCCATCCCGCCATAAGGACCATTTTGACGCGGACGATTAAAAAGGTTTACGCGTTCGTTTCCATCTGCATTGTAAATGGGAGCCATGATGACCACCATATTTGGTAACAAATCAGCGTACTCCCCTTCCGCCATGCTCCGGATCATCATCAAAAGGGCTTCTTTTCCACATACTTCACCTGCGTGAATGTTTGCTTGTATGAAAACCCTAAGTTTTCCCGACGCGAAGACGGCTTCAGCAGACGCATCTGCCACTTCTCCAAAAATCACAAGAGGGAGAGATCGCCCCTCAACAGAGTACCCAAACGAAGTCAGATGCAGTTTTGGGCTACTCGAAACGGCCTCATCCAAAAATGAGAGTACTTCGTCGTACGTTGTTGTTTGTTCAAAATTGGTCCGCTCTGCAGCAGTCACTAAAGAGGCTAAGCTCTTCTCCGATTGGGCCGCTGCAGTCTGGATTGAAACACAAATTAGCAGCAACCAGCTGATAGAAAGGCCAATTTTACGAACAAGTGAAGTACGTTTCATTCGTAGATCACAAATTATGCTTTTTTCGCAGGTCGAATATTCGATTTTTTCTTGGGGCGCTTTTTCCCGTTTGACCTATTGTTGATTTTGCCCTTTCTGGTTCTGACGTCTCCCTTTCCCATAATAGTTCCTGTGCTGTTTTTGACAGATGATTTGGTAAAGGTGGAAATATACGGGACGTTTGGGGTTGCTGCCAATACTTTTGTCTATCAAAAGCATGAAGTCATGAAGGACTTGGAAGAAACTAGGAAACGAAATAAAATCAATGCGGTTGTACGACAGGCAGTTAATTACGGGCTAACACGAAAAAGAAGCAGGTTGCAATTGAGCCGTATATTTGACTGCCGGACGAAGATATGAGGTACATTCCATTTTTAATGGCTACATAGTACCTTGTGTTCGTGGCATCTTGCGTTCGTGGCATCTTGTGTAACTGATCTTTAAGATAATTCCTCCTTTTACATGGCGTCGAAACCCACTGATATTACTCTTTCAATCACTCCGGAAACACGTGTCGACGTGATTAACGTTTTGGATCGGATTACGAAGGAGAATGAACATTTTTTCGATTCCTACGACAAAAGCGCTTTTGCTTCCCACCACACTACGGCTGGATATTTCGAGCAAAGTTTCGCCAATCGGTTGAAAAACAGTCCTGAGGCCCTGGAGGCCTATGTTGGCTCGTTTAAAAAGTTATTTCCACCGAATGCAGATTATCGTCACGACCAGATGGAACTCCGGGACGAATTGTCTGAAGAGCAGAAGCTGGTTGAACCCAAAAATGCTGACTCGCATCTTACGTATATCGGTTCGGGACTAGAAAACTGTGTCACATATTTGAATGATCGCAGTTCTCCTGTGTATTTCATCGATTTGGACGGAACGAATGGTTCAGAACATAGAAATCGAAAAACAACCGTAATTGGTTACAACAAGGACTCAGTTGTCAAACGGCAACAAATGAAGATTCAAATGTCCAAACATCCGATTGACTCGATCAATCTGTGGGATGAAAAAATTGGCGTTTTAGCACAGTTAGAGTATCAGATCAAAGAATTAGGAATCGAAAAAGGACGAATTGATCTTTCTCTTTCGCCGGATGAGCGGAATACTGGATTAACTGTAAATGAATACGAAACGCTTTTAATGCGCCATGATCTAGTGGAAGTGTTAAAAAATCCAGTTCGCTTCATGGCTCAACGCGGCGTGAACATGCTTCGAGACCCTGGAGCTATCAAGGAAAAGGCAAAGGACTATATGAAGTACGACCTGGTACACGTAGTCAATGAGTTTATAGACTCCATGGGACTTAGTGAGTCTTTGATTGAACGAATCATCGACAAATTTTTCCAAGTTCCGGCCGCTAGGTTTCTTCGGATGAAGCGAGGAGTAAGCTTGATCGTCTCCGATAATGACACCGGCCATGGAAAAATCGTTTCAGGAATGTACCAGAGTCCTATTTTAGTGCAGTGGAGAAAGGCTGAAAATCTAACTCGATCAGTCAACGTCACCTTCACTCGGTTCGAATAGTTTCTAAAACAGCGACTTCGATTGTACTCCGTCTACGGGGATACACGTCCCTGATATCCAACTTGCACGGTCCGAAGACAAAAACGCGACTACATCGGCAACCTCCTTGGCCTGTCCAAAACGGCCTAGCGGTATGTTGTCGGCAATAAACGTTTTCATCCCTTCTGGATCGCTGATGCATCGCTTGTCCCAGCTCCCGCCCGGAAACCGAATGGACCCTGGTGCCACCGTGTTTACTCGAATTCCGTCTTCGCCCAATTCGATTGCCATTATCTTGGCTGCGCTCATCAATGCGGATTTTGTGGCGTTATAAATAGAAAGTCCCTTTCCACCTGCTTCTCTACCAAATATGGAGGTAATGAACAAAATAGACCCCGATTTTTGTTCTTTCATTGCCGGGATAACTGCTCTGGAAGTGTTTAGATGGGCTTTTAAATTTAATTCTATGATCTCCTGCCAATCGGAATCAGTGGTATCAGAAAAATTCCCTCGCTTATTTCCGCCCGCACTTCCAACAAATATGTCGATACGACCAAATTCCTGAATGGCGATTTCCGCCAGGCGGGCCCCGGCATCAGCATCCGTAATATCCAAAACGATGCTCGCAACGGATGTGCCTTTTGAAGCTAGTTCTCTACACGTATCATCCAAACCAGCTTTTCCCCTAGCACAAAGTACCAAACTGCACCCTTCGTTTGCCAACGAATCCGCGATCGCTCGCCCAATTCCTCGACTTGCTCCCGTAACAATGGCAACTCGGCCAGATAATTGTAAGTCCATATACTTTTAACACCTTCTCATACTTGACGACAATGACGCAAAATAGCGATCTTTACGCTTTGCGACGCGTTGCACGGTCAAAGCAGCTCATTTACCTTGATTATGAACGATTACAGCACTTGTTTCCCTGAATTAGACCCAGACTCCAAGTTATGGATTTATGTAGCTGACCGTGTTTTAGGCGATGAAGTAGTGCGTGCGCTACATGCGAAGGTGGCATCATTTGCTGAAATGTGGTCTTCGCACGGCAGAGTAGTTATATCTGATTTTAAAATTGTTGAGGCGCAGATTGTATTGCTTGGCGCTTTTGTTGAACAGGGGGAAATATCAGGCTGCGGAATCGACAAATCGCTTCACCTTCTCGAACAGTTTGCGGACGAGAGTGGCTTTGAGTGGCTAAGTCACCTTTCTGTAGTGTTTCGAAATGAAAAAGGAAGTGTAGTCACAGTGCCTCGATCGGAGTTCAGAAACTTGGTAAAATCAGGTGTCGTATCAGAGTCCACACCTGTTTTTGACACCTCTATTAGTTCTCTCCTTGAACTTAGAAAGGGTCACTTTGAAAGGTCGGCAGGTACTTCTTGGCATGGGCGTGTATTTCAAATACCTTCGTCTGTGACCATTTGACACGAATTGGAATACCTGTGGCGTCAATAGATTCGTTTTCGGATAGGAATTCAGGAACTTCGGGAGGTGTTTTTGCCAGCCGTGAACTCCTGATTGCTAATGCCTTTTTGATTGGTGCCGTATTTTTTGGCACGGTCGGGTACATGTATCTGGAGGGTTGGACTTTTCAGGACAGCCTGTATATGACGTTTCTCACGCTAACTACCATCGGGTTTGCAGAAGTTCATGTATTATCCGGTGCGGGTCGAATATTTACCATCTTCGTGGGCTTGATAGGAATTGGAAGCGTTGCCTTTGTTGCCACAAGAACTGCTCAAATACTTTTAAATACTAGATCTTTTCGCCATAGAACCGTCATGAAAAGGATTCAGTCAATATCCGATCACTACATCCTAGCTGGATACGGCAGAATTGGAAACAGGATAGCTCAAGATTTGGAGCGAAACGACGTTCCGTTTGTTGTAATTGAATTCAGTCAGGAGAAGTATGAGTCACTGTTGCAGTCGAACGTGATGTTTTTACAGGGAAATGCTGAAGAAGAACAAGTGTTGTTAAACGCGGGTATTGAGCGAGCCAAGGGCCTGATTCTCACGTTACCTGAGGATCGAGCAAACGTATTTGCAACGCTCGTAGCTAGAGAGTTAAACCCAGAAATATTCATTCTTGTTCGCACCGACACACATTTAAACAAACGGAAGCTAATAAGAGCCGGCGCAGATAAGGTTGTAGCTCCGTATGAGATTGGCGCAGATCGAATGGCTCAGGTACTCCTGCGTCCTCACGTAGATCGGTTTATGGAACGCGTTTTGCAGTCTGAATCGTTAAACTACACGATGGACGAAGTCATGGTTCAACCAAATTCTCCGATTGCCGGAAAGAGTTTGGTGGAATCCAACTTCCGTCAGAGCTTTGATGCTATTGTTGTTGCTATTATGGACAGTGATACGTTGAATATGGTGTTTAATCCGGGCCCGTTGGAACGGATAAAACCAAACGATACACTTATCGTTATGGGTAGCAGTGAAATGATTCTCCGATTGAAAAAAGATGGCTGTACGGCTATTTAAGTCTCTTTTAATCTCCAAACAGTCCAAGAACTTATGATTAGGATTTTTTGTTTACTTCTTCTAGTGGCCGGACTATTCAAGGCAACCACAGTAGATGCTCAGTTTTATCTCAATCAGGGTGAGCTAGCAGAAATCATGCATGAATGTACCCCAGAATTGGAGAGGCTTCCATCTGTAGGATATGACTATAAAGTGCTTTATAGCTCTCGAAACAATAGTGTGTTAGCGCGTGCTACATTTTACAAAGTGATCGGAGAAGGTGATACCAAAAAAGGACGTAGCCGTGCCTTGTTGGTTGCCTTGTTGAACAGAAAGCTCATGGATCAGATGTCGGTTGGAGACACTCTAGTGGTCCCAGATAAGTGGGATTTGGATTTTTGTGCCTACTCTCCTTTCCCCCGCTTCTATGCTGGCGGACTCGCGTTCGACAAATTGTTTATTATTGATAAATCTATCCAGGCATGGGCAGCATATGAAAGCGGCCGCTTGGCACGTTGGGGCATTGTAAACACAGGCGACGCACAACACCGAACTCCTAACGGAAGGTTTAATTTCAATTGGAAATCGGAATACCGGGTCTCATCCCATTCGCCCCCTGGCGAACCGTGGGAAATGTATTGGCTTTTCAATTTTGTCGAAGAACGAGGTATCCATGTCCATCAATATCCTTTTCCTAGTGGAGGTCCAATGAGCCACGGATGCGTTCGTCTCGTGGACGAAGACGCAATATGGATTTATAATTGGGCCGATGGGTGGAAGAAGGGAGCGTCTGGATTTAAATCAAGTATGGGAACGATTTCCCAGCCTGGAACTACCGTCTTGGTCGTTGGAAATGACCCTCCTGGCAGTCCGACCACGTTTTCCAAAAAGGGACGCACTCCGGAATTGTTACCAGTACAATTGCCAGGCCATCCATTTGATATAGCTCCTGGCGGGGCTCAGCAGAAATATTTTGACCGGATCAGGCGAATGTAAATGGCCGAAAGGAAGGTTGAAGAATCCAGGTTTTCCGAGAAGATCTTAATGAATAATGGAGAACAAGCGCGCGAATCTTGGAAGCATTGAGTCTGCGTCCCACGAAAAATAGACCATAATCGCTTTCCCGACGACGTGATCCATGGGTACAAATCCCCAGAAACGACTATCCTCTGAATTGTCTCTATTGTCTCCCATGACGAAGAAGTAATCCTGCTCAAACGTATATGAAGTTGCAGGAAGCCCATCAATCATAAAGGAACCGTCTGAAGAAGCCGACCCTGTGTGGCCCTCATAGCGAGAGATGACCGTATAGTATTCCTCCCAGCTTTTTGGCGTCAAATCAACCGTTACACCCTGCTTAGGAATAGTCAATTGGCCGTAATTATCAGGAGTCCAGCCGCGCCCAGGAGGATACATTTCAGCATCATAAATAGAATTGGATGGTGCCACGGCTGCTTCTACCTTGGCAACCCATGGCCATGTGGCGATGATTTCGGCAGCCTGAGGAGTGGCGACCAACTGGACTACGCTCTGATCTTGGCCAGGAATAAAGTCTTTTATCCCCAATTCTTCCAAAGCAGAACGATTGAGCTGAACCCTGGGATCGGTCTTATAGACCAACCAGTATTGCTGCATCGTGTCCATTAAAGACTGAGCTTCCCCATCGACCATTACTGTCTTATTAACTACGGAAACGGTTTCACCGGGTAAACCAACAACTCGTTTGATGTAATGCATTTTGCGTTCGATGATGTCGACGTCATCTTCAGGCCAATTGAAGACGATAGCATCTCCCCTCTTTACACCTGAAAAGCCCGGAATACGACCAAATGGGAAAGAAAGCCCTTTTAGATATATGGACGTGAATGGAATCCCAAGAGACATTGGAGTACGCGTTCCGTAATGCAATTTGGAGACAAACAGGTAATCTCCTACCAACAGGCTTTTCTCCATTGAAGGCGTAGGGATTCGGAATAGGTCAAAAAAGAGTGTCCGCAAAATGACCATCACTACAACAGCAAAGATCATGGCATCTAGCCATTCTCGCAGTTTGCCCTTTTTAGGACCAGCATCGTTTTCGGGTCCACCAGTCTTAGCTTTGCGCTCTGTTTTCCTGCGCTCTCTTTCTTCCTTTCGAATATCTGATCTTGATTTTGACACTACTACTCCGGTACTATTTATCTGTGTTTCGATCTGAAATCAACGATGGCGATGGCCTGCCCATACTAAGGTTTGGACGCTGAATACGCGTATCGAAAAAAGTTGCTCCATCGAAGCCGGTTAGGTACCACGAACGCTGATCAAAGTTGTAATAGTAATCGATGAATCGTTTACGGTCTGGAGTTCCTATGAGTTGCTCCAAAACGGCCTTTTTTATGTTTTCCAACTTATTTCGGAATTTCATTTCGGCCGCCAACACGATTCCTCTATCCCACGGACCATTGACATCCATTATAATAACAGGAATAGATCCATTTATTATAAACCAATACTCAAACTCTACCACGTCTTCCCGCTTTAAAGAATCAGGATATCCGGACTCTGCCAAGGTCCTAGTCGGCGACCCATAGTGGTACTGCAGTCGGCCGCGGATATCCGCTGTTTTCATTGTATCGATGGGAGTTCGGGACGAACTGCCCATAAACGACCAGTCTACATCTAAGAATAATTGGTCATATGCGACTGCCTCGATTTTAGATATCAGTCGTATGGAGGTCACAGTAAACGTTTCAAGAGGTTCGGGTAATGAAGCCAATAATGCTTTCCACCTCAACTCACTTAATTGGGATTCGATAAGAAAAGCTTTGGTGTCAAGTTGCTCAAGAGGCCGATATTCCAGTTTAAACTGACCATCACGTGCAAATTCGGTCGCGATTTGGCGAGTTCTTGCATACATGTAGTAGGTCAACAAATCAGACGTAGACTGACGTTGAGCGAAAGCGGACATGGGGTAAAGGCAAGGCAAAATGCAGAAGAAAACTATCAGAAAAGGCAGAATTTCTGAACGCAAACAATCAAATATCTGCGATGTCGGTCTCCGCATTAGTCTTCCATTGATAAAACAGCCAGAAAAGCTTCCTGAGGAATCTCAACACTTCCAACCTGCTTCATCCGCTTTTTCCCCTTTTTCTGTTTTTCTAGGAGTTTGCGCTTGCGGGAAATATCTCCGCCATAACATTTGGCCGTCACATCTTTGCGAAGGGCTTTTACCGTTTCCCGAGAGATTATTCGAGTTCCAACTGCTGCCTGAAGCGCAACATCAAACATTTGTCTTGGGATCAATTCTCGAAGTTTTTTAACAAGCTTCCTTCCCATGTCGTACGCCTTGTCTCTGTGAACAATGGTAGACAAAGCGTCAACAGGATCCGAATTGATCATGACATCTAATTTGACCAAATGACTCACACGATAATCCAAGTAATCGTAATCCAAGGAAGCATATCCGCGACTGATACTTTTTAGGCGGTCGTAAAAATCGAATACAATTTCTGCAAGGGGTAAATGGTAAACTAAACTGACCCTTTCTGTGTCCAAATATTGTGTGTTTATATAGGTTCCACGACGATCTTGACACAATTGCATCAAATTCCCAATGTATTCAGTTGGCGTAATAATTTCGGCCTTGACATAGGGCTCATGGATCTCACTTATTTTTCCAATTGCTGGTAGATTAGCGGGGTTTTCAACCGTAACCCACGAGTCGTCATTACAATGAACATTGTATTTCACGTTTGGAACGGTCGTGATAATATCAAGTCCAAACTCGCGATCTAGGCGTTCCTGAACAATTTCCATGTGCAGAAGGCCTAAAAATCCTACTCGAAAGCCGAAACCGAGCGCTGCAGACGTCTCGGGCTCAAACGTGAGAGCCGCATCATTGAGTTTTAATTTGTCTAGAGAACTTCGAAGGTCTTCGAATTCTTCTGAATTGGTTGGGTAAACTCCAGAAAACACCATTGGCTTTGATTCCCTAAAGCCCTCAATGGCTTTCGGTGTAGGATTCCCCTGTGACGTAATGGTGTCTCCAACCTGTGTATCCTTTACATCTTTAATAGAGCCGATGATGTATCCTACTTCTCCGGCGTAAAGAGTGTCTACAGGCTCCATGCTGAGGCGTAAATGGCCTACTTCTTCCGCATCGCATTTTTTTGCAGTCGCCATGAACAAAATGCCATCCCCTTTCCGAAGTGTGCCTTCAAAAACTCGGGCATACACAATAGATCCGCGATAGGAATTGAATATGGAATCAAAAATCAAAGCTTTTAACGGAGCGTTCCGATCACCTCCTGGTGCAGGAATGCGGCGAATAATGGTCTCCAGCAGGTCAGCAACACCCAATCCTGTTTTTGCGCTAATTCGACCTATTTCATCCGCTGGTTCACCAATAAGATTCTCAATCGTTTGTGCTACTTGTTCCGCATTTGCCCCTGGTAGATCAACTTTGTTAAGGACAGGAATAATTTCCAAATTCAGCTCCATCGCCAAAAGCAAGTTGGAAATAGTCTGAGCTTCAATGCCTTGCGCGGCATCTACGACAAGTATTGCACCCTCGCACGCTTCTAATGCACGGGACACTTCGTACGTGAAATCGACATGGCCGGGAGTATCAATTAGGTTCAATACATACGTCTCGCCATCGTTGGCCAGGTAATTCATGCGAATTGCGTGGCTTTTAATCGTAATTCCGCGCTCTCTTTCGAGATCCATAGAGTCCAGAACCTGTGCTTGCAACTCGCGCTTGCTTAGCGTCCCGGTTAATTCAAGTAGCCGATCCGCAAGCGTACTTTTACCGTGATCAATATGTGCGATAATGCAGAAATTTCTAATTCTGCTTTGTTCTATGGGCATGCAATATGGGGAATTACGAATCGGAAATGCGTGAGCGTGTAATCCAATCTCAGACGCCCGGTTCCGGAAGGAGGAAATGTTCGAGTGAAATTGGAAATCGGTTTAACTTCGAATGCTATCTTTGGTTTATCGAGAACTCTGAATCTGGTTAAAAGTAAGAGCACCTAAAGCGATACTTTAGGTGACTTGACCTAAAAATGGTGACTATTTTTTTGCATTTTTACGTCGCTTTCGCTCATGTTTTCCTTTAAGCGACCCCGCAAGTCCTTGACTCCCATTATGTTACAGACATTTGATAAAGTTTTTTATGAGTAATAGCCGATTTTTGGGTAGTTCGCAGCTTTGCTGTGTATTAACAATCGACTGAAGGTAAGATGCTATGCGTTCCGTAACGGACGAACAGTTTCGTGCTTGGAGTCACGGTCTTCAACTTTCTGATGGTAATTCCTATTCAGAGCTGTTTGATGCCACGTATGATGCTCTTCATCGATATGCGATGTTCATCACTCGTGATACAGATGCCTCTTCGGACATTCTCCAAGACGTTTATTTGAAGCTGTGGCGCGTTCGCACAACGATCGATCCAGAGCGTTCGCTTAAAGCGCTGATGTACCAAATGGTGCGGAATTATGCCCTCAATCATGAAAGACAGAAGAAGCGACATGCAGCAGAATCGATTGACGCAGATAGCCCTTCCGTTGGCTTTGACAATATGGACGACGAACGGTTGGATGCCGACAGACTGCAGAGAAATTTAAATCTGTGGATTGAAGACATGCCAGATCGAAGACGCGAGGCCTTTATGTTGAGTCGATATGAAAAACTCTCACATGAAGAAATTTCGATTCTTATGGATCTGGCCCCCAAAACGGTTAACAACCACATCGTTCTAGCTCTCCAATACCTTCGAAAGAAGTTGGATAGCTTCCAAAGCGAATAAACTTTAACAGATAGAGACTTGATCACGTGAGCCACAATCGCTCTACATACGACATGCCCGAAGGGATCCTCGCAGATCTTGAAGGAGTCTCGCAATCCGATCGGACAGATCTGATTGCGGTTTGGTCTATGATATCCGATGAGCCGGCTATTCTACTTGAAAATGGCAAAGACCGCGTTCGAAACACGGTTATGGAAAACGTTCTGAATAGTCGCCCATCTAGATTAGGTTCAGTTCGCCCTCCTCGTCAGCCTGTTGCTCGAATATTTGCAATGAAATTGCGAATGACGGTTCTCGCAGCAGCCATTGTTGTTGGCCTATCATTCTCGTTGTCACCTCCAAGTCAAAAGTATCGCGCTTCGGTCGGCTCAGTAAGTCCTACTCTAGTTTCTTTGGCCGACGGCAGCACCGTTTCATTATCTCCAGGAAGTAGACTCAGCGTGCCTAATTCTTTTGGGAAACAAAATCGCAGAGTTATTCTGAACGGACAAGGATTTTTGGAAGTCACTCCAAGCGCAGTTCCATTTGAGGTTGTAACGTTCGATGCAGTTACTCAAGTCCTTGGAACCAGTTTTTCTGTAAAAGCTTGGCCGGGAGCGAGCGAAGCTTCCACTCAAGTTGTTGTAAAAACTGGCAGAGTATCTGTTTCTGGCCATTTGACTAAAGTTCTTGTCAATCCAGGTGAAATGACAACGATCAGCCTTAGTGAAGGCACTCCTTCTACTCCAGCCGAAACAGACCTTTCTTCAAACTTGTTTTGGACCGGTGGTGGATTTTATTTTGACCAAGAATTGGTCGACAACGTAATTAAGGAAGTTGAACGTAGATTTGATGTACGGATTAACGCTCCCACTTCTATCAAACTTCGTAGATTTTCTTATGCAAAAATAGCTGCAGCAGATGCCGGCGAGGTTATCGGAGATTTAGCTGCAACTATTGGAGTTCGTTATCGCCCGACAGCAAATGGTTTTGAGCTGTATCTCCAATAGAAGACCTTTCTTATTTGAATCCTGAACTGAGCCGATTTTCTCCCAAAGAAATTCGGCTTTTTTTATATGGATCCGGTTCGGGACTCAGTTCGTTAGACAGATTCCGCAACCTTTTCCCGAATCAATTTGTATTATGTGGTTACTCGTTGAAATCCGCTTAATCGATTGCCAGGACCCATTTAAAGGTAACTTCACTTCAGCATTGGAAGACGATTGGACCGCTTAAAAAGCACCTCCCTTTTGAGGATGCCGAAGAGGCAATCGACCGTATCAATTGCGGTCCTTGTACTTTTGTCCTTTTTCGTCGGTGAGTCTAGCGCTCAAATAGATACCGGCGCTCCTTCATATTCTATCGTACTTCGCGGCTTACCTCTTGGGGATGCTCTTCAGCAATTTATTACGATTACTTCCGGCGACATTTCAATTTCATGGGATCCACTAGTTGTTGGTAGCAAACGTGTTTTTTGTGTTATCGAAAACGCATCTGCCCAACAGTTATTAGGTTGCATTCTTAACGGAACAGGCCTGGATTATGTTATTCGTTCTAATGGACTATTTGTAATAGGCATTGCTACGGAGGGGCCTCCTCTATTCGGCAATCTAAGGGGGATTATTCTAGATTTTGATACCGAACAACCCGTTCCTAACGCAACTGTTTATTTAGCTGAAGCAGAACGGGGCGTGGTTGCCAATTATGAGGGTATGTTTATTTTCCCTCGCCTTTTACCTGGCTCATATAACGTACGGGTCCAGCATATTGGATATCGTACCGGGCAAGCGCGAGTGAATATCGATGCTGGAGTGGATGCTTCAACTGAGATTATTCTGGAGTCTGAAAGTATTTTAATCACAACTCCGTTGGTCATTGATGGTAGAATTCCGTCCTCGTCTCTGCTTCTCGGGGCGCCGTCAGCAACTCAGGAAGAAGTGACTAACAATTTGACGGCTGGTACCACGGGGCTCCTCCAGACCCTTGACGCGATGCCTGGTGTACGGGTTAATGACACCACCGCAGATATTCATATACAAGGCGGCGAAGCAGGCGAGCATCAATTCCGACTAGATGGAGCACCCATTTTTTTACCGCTCAATGTAGCCTCCTTTATCGGACCGTTTAGCCCGTTCGCCCTTGGAAAGATTACTGTTCACAAAGCTGGATTCTCAGCTCGTTTGGGCTCTCAAATTTCAGGAATAATAGCGGCGGAACACGATCTACGCATACCGCCGGGCTCTGCGTCAAAAAAACAGGGCAGTCAGTTCACTTTTCAGGTGGATCCGTTGTCTTCCAACGGCCGATATTCTGGTTTTTGGGACTTGTCCTCAGGAAAGCACGTAACCGTTTTGGGGTCTGCCCGGCTTGGGACGTGGAGCTTGATGGCTCCGCCCGCCCTGTCTCGACTAATGGATGAATGGAATACGGTAGATACGTTTTTGCTATCGGCCTTTGCTGAGCAAAACACTCCATTTGCAAATCTTCCGAGCACAGGAAATCCAGCGATTCAATTTTCAGACGTTCATGCGGCGTCAAAAGTACGTTTTGGCGCTTTAAAAACGTGGAATACATCCGCGTATTGGGGCCGAAGTAGCCTTGGAAATAGCCTAGCGAATATCGATCTATTAGACGATCCTTCCAGTATCGCAAGCCAACTGAGAGGCTTCAAAGATTTGTATACGTGGCAAACAGGTATGGCTCAAACTCGGCTTGATATCGTCCAATCTGCGCATGCTTTGAGTTCAATAGGCTTTAAAAGTAGTTTTTATAATCTTTCCCACGATTTTGAGGTCCCAGATCAGCTTTCGGGCGAAATAGCGGAAGATGACGGGAATCAGGTCTATGAATTAACCCTCGACGGTTCGATGGACTATTTTACAGATTCAGGTCGGGAATTTGAAATGGGAGTTGAGGCAACCGTGACTGGGAGCAAATTCACCGTTGCAGGTACCCAACAGTTTCCACTTGTTCATGAATCGACTGGATGGCGGATTGCAACGTACGCTGAGAATAAAATCCACCTCGGTCAGAACACCGTTTTAGAGGCTGGCCTTCGAACAACTTGGCTTGCTGCAAGACAAAACCTGTATGCGGAGCCTAGGCTGGCGGCTAGGATGGACTGGTTAAAGACGCCCGTTGGTAATGTTTCCTTATTTATGGCCACCGGATTATATCGGCAGTTTGTATCACAATATGATATTAGCAGTAGAAGCCCGCGTACGTTTGTTTCTTCAACACGATTTTGGATGGGGAATGATGCGACCGTAAAACCACCTAAGGCAGCTCACTTTACAGCAGAAGTTTTAATTGCGCCCACGGATAAATGGACTCTTTCAGCTGAATCTTTTTATAAACACCAATACCACATTCTTTCGGTTGATTATTCAGCCAGCGATCCCTTAAATAAGGCCTCTTTGGATCAGAGCGAATTCCTGAAATCATCGAACGGATACTCTTACGGGTTTTCGAGCTCCATTCAAAGGCTGCTGAATCCAGGAAGTGTAAAAATCCGCTTAGATCACACCGTTTCGCGAAGACAAATACACGATTTATATGGCAATCAAAGCCTTAGTGTACCGTGGAGTGAACCGTTTCGATTGGAATTTTCAACCGATGTAGTGCCGGCCCGAGGAGTGGTTCTGCTTATGCGTTGGCGGGGTTCATGGGGACGAACGTGGGGCTTCAGAAAGGCCTATTACGACTTTTTAAGCGCACATTTAAATAACGTGGATTCTTTGTTAGAAGAGTTACGCGACAATGGAGTATCGACCGATGCTATAAATCGCATTAAGCGCCAGATTACTAATTATGACTTGACGTCTCCAGACTCCCATACTCTGTCTCCAATTTATCAGCTTGATTTAAGCGGATCGTATTCTATGCGGATTGGCAAATATGCGCTTCAGCTCCGAGCCGATATCATAAACGTCTTAAATCGTGACAATGTCGCGGAGTGGCGGTTTGAACTCGACGAAGAAACGTATTTTGGAAGTGGTACGACCACAGGTCTTTTAGATCGCTCTGATAGGCACCTACTGCCCCGTGTTCTAAGCGTTGCTGCTCGGCTTACCTGGTAGATCAGTTTCAAGCTGAGTGGCAGGCTGGATACTCAATCCATCTTCACTGACGGGCAATTCAGAGTTGATAACTACAGTTTCCTCCTCTGGTGAAGGAACAAGTGCAGGAGCCGTTTCGCTTTCCGAATGAATGGTTTGCTCATGGAATTTCTTTTGAAATACGATGATCCCAACCACACCTAGAACGATAGACATATCGGCGACATTCCAAATTGGAAAAAGCGCCATATAATGCCCCCCAATAAATGGGATTCCGTCGGGAACGTAGCCTCTCCACACATTGACATGGATAAAATCGACCACTTTCCCTAAAAAATAGGGTTCCCCATAAAGAAGTTTACCGTAGAACACTCGGTCGATAATGTTGCCGAGAGCGCCACCCAAAACAAAGCTCAAACTAACCCTATATGGGGCATAGACCGAACCAATTTTGAATAGGTATAGGACGATTAAAAACGTTGCCAGGATACTGAAAATAGTAATCATGGCAGGCGGGCCAAATTGAAGTCCAAACGCCATTCCCGGGTTTTCGGTAAACGTAAACTTTAGCCAATCACCCAAAAGCGGAATGGATTGACCGAGGGTCATGGACTTCAGCACAATGACCTTGGAAATCTGGTCAACGATAATGACAGCCAAAACAATTGCGGCTGATCTGGATATCCAATTTTTGGGTTTTTCCATGACTTAAAGCATTCTCGTGTTTGCTTCGAGACCGCCCTCAGCGCTTCGAATCACGTACAAAGATGTTACTTTTTTTGCTTCAGCTTTGCTTCAATTGAAATCTCAGTATGAGGCACTGCTTCCAGGCGTTCTTTTGAAATTGTCTTTCCTGTTTCCTTGCAAACACCGTACGTTTTGCCTTCAATTCTTTCTAATGCCCGATCGAGATAGCCAATGTATTTCTGCTCACGAGCAACCATCAAATACAGTTTCTCGCGTTCCATTGCATCCGTACCAGCATCGGCCATATGGTGGCTGTAGGCTGTGTCATTTTCAGATTGTTCGCGTGCGTCAACTAACTGTGAACGCATTCTACTTACGTCTTCGTGAGCAGCATCACGTTTTTCAAGAATGATCGCTTTGAAATGATCTAACATGTCATCTGAATAAGGAGATGGTACTCCTTTGATAAACGTTTCTTCGCCGTGCTGTAGTTCTGATTTCATGTTTTTTATTGATTTAGTCGATTCGGATCTAGCAAATGAAGCCCTATCGCCGGATTCCGATCGTCAGCTGCTCTTCATTAATGTCAAACGAGGACACATACTCCCCTTCTTGAACGTCAGCCTCCTCAAACTCAACACTCAACGTCTCGTTCCTGATCCATTGGGCATGTAATTTAATTGCTGCGAGGATAATTTCAGAGCCAGAAAACGATACTTTTATACGATCAGTAACTGAAAAATCAGCTTCTTTCCGCATGTTTTGGATTCGGTTTACCGTTTCTCTCGAAAATCCTTCTGAAATTAAGTCGTCAGAAAGAAGCGTATCTAGCGCCACCGTGATCCCGGCCTCCTGCCCTACTAACCACCCTTCGATCCCTTCGCTGCTAATCTCAATATCTTCCTGATTTAAAACAATCTCCTCTCCTTCTACAGAAATTGGCCAGCGACCGGCTTCTAGAAACGCATCTATGGCGTCCGAGTCCATGTCTCTAATTAACGCGCTCGCCGTCTTCATATGGCGTCCAAGTCTCTTTCCAAGCGTCTTAAAATTAGGTTTTGCCTGACGAGATACGACATCTGAAGATCCCGAGACAAACTCGATGGACTTTACGTTGGTTTCGTCCCTGATTATACCTCCAACTTCCTCAATGACACTTTTTTCAGCATTGATCCCAGTAACTACGAGAATGCGTGGAAGGGGCTGCCTAACGTTTATCCCTGCCGTATTTCTGAGCGCCAAGACAATGGAGGATATTATTCGGGCAAGAAACATTTTGTGCTCGAGATGGGCATCCTGCAGTGCCTGAAACTCGGTAGCCGCTGGAAACTCGGTCAAGTGAACGGATTCCGCCGAGAGCATCTTGGTTTCATCGTTCACGCTTTTAAAGAGCCATTCCGAATAAAAGGGTGCAATAGGCGCCATCAGCCTCGAAAGCGTCAAAAGGCAATCCGCGACAGTTTGGTAAGCAGCCAATTTATCACTTGCCGAGGACCCGCTGTCCTTCGCGCTCCAAAACCGCCGTCTGTTTCTGCGGATGTACCAATTAGATAACTCATCCACGAACGCCTCAATACTACGTGCGGCCTTAGTTGGATTGTAATCTGAAAGTGAGGCCTCAACTTCGATGGATGTGGACGCCAATCGAGACAATATCCAACGATCCATTTCTGGCCGCAACGCCAATGGAATGGGCTCTGAGTAGACAAACCCGTCTACGTTCGCATAGGTAGCAAAAAATGAATAGACGTTTGAAATGGTGTTGAAAAACTTTCTCTGGGTCTCAATGATGCCCCGTTCAGAAAATTTCAAATTTTCCCAAGGTGGCGTATTACTCATCATGTACCAGCGAATAACATCCACTCCATGAGTTTCGATCAAAGCAAAAGGATCAACTGCGTTTCCCTTGCTTTTAGACATTTTTTCGCCTTTTTCGTCGAGAACAAGCCCGTTGACCACGACGTTTTTATAGGCCAGCTGATCCATTACCACGGTCGAAATCGCGTGCATGGTATAAAACCAACCTCTGGTTTGATCAACTCCTTCTGCAATGAAATCTCCTGGGAAATTTCTATCAAAAAGCTCTTTGTTCTCGAATGGATAATGCCACTGTGCAAACGGCATTGCGCCAGAATCAAACCAGACATCTATCAAGTCTTCAACACGGCGCATAGTGCCACCATCGGGTGCGGGCCATGTTAAATCGTCGACAAAGGGCCTGTGGAGATCTACGTCTTCGTCCTTTTCAGGCAACATATCGCCGCATTTTGCACGTAACTGTGCAATAGAGCCAATAAACTCTATGTATTCGGAGTCAGGTTTATCCGATTGCCAAATTGGAAGCGGCGTTCCCCAATATCTGCGGCGCGACAGCGCCCAGTCTACATTATTCTTGAGCCAGTCTCCAAAACGGCCTGTTCCAATTCCTTTAGGTTGCCAATTTATCTGTTCGTTAAGCTCAATCAATCGATCTTTTACGGCGGTGGTTCGGATAAACCACGAGTCGACTGGATAAGACATCAACGGTGTACCCTTTCTCCAATCGTGCGGATAATTATGGAGGAAGGTTTCGTGGCGATATAACAAACCAGCGTCCCTCAGTGCTCTGGTCAACACTTTATCAGCGTCTTTAAACCACATACCCGCAACGACAGTAATCTCGTCGTTGAACAGGCCGTCAGGCCCGACGGCGTTCAACATCGGGAGGCCCTCTTTTTTGGCCGTTTCGAAATCTTCGGCGCCAAAAGCAGGTGCTGTGTGGACTATTCCTGTTCCATCATCTACCGAAACGTAATCTGCCGGGACTACTCGCCACGCATCTTCTGTTCCTTCCGCGCCCCGAAAATAGTCAAATAGAGGCTCATACCGTTTTCCTACCAGTTGCGAACCCTTGGCGGAAGATATGATCTCATATTCTTCCTTAATCGTACTTAGCCGCCCCTCAGCCAAAATCAGCCTATGCAAACCTATATCGTCCGTCGTTAGCTGAATCGTAACGTAGTCGATTTTGGGACCTACTGCTAAAGCCACGTTGGAAATAGTTGTCCAAGGAGTTGTGGTCCACGCCAAGTAATACGTATCAGGATCTTCAACAGTCTTGAACCGGGTATAGATGCTCGGATCTTGCACTTCTTTGTAACCTAGGCTTACTTCGTGCGAAGAAAGAACGGTTCCAGAGCCAGGACTATACCATTGTATTTTAAAGCCTTTGTATAAAAATCCTTTTTCGTACATCTGGCCCAGTAGCCACCAAACACTTTCGATGTAGGAAGATTTAAATGTTATATATGGATTTTCAAGGTCAACCCAATATCCCATTCGGATCGTTAATTCATCCCACAAATCTTTGTACCGAAGTACACTTTCTCTACATGCCGCATTGTATTTGGCAATTCCGTATTCCTCGACTTGGTGACGTCCTTCAAGCCCCAACTCTTTTTCAACCTCGATCTCAACAGGCAGCCCGTGGGTATCCCAACCAGCCTTGCGCTCGACCTGGTACCCTTTCATGGTCTTAAAACGGCAAAAAATGTCTTTTATCGTCCTAGCCATGACATGGTGAATGCCAGGTTTGCCATTTGCCGTTGGTGGGCCTTCGAAAAAGGCAAAGGTTTGTTTTCCTTCATGTTGGCGGACACTTTTTTTGAAAATGTCATTTTCCGCCCAAAAATGGAGGATTTGTTTTTCCTGCGCGTTCGAGGATCGGTCTTTTTGGTCTTGAAAGGCCATAATATTTAATCAGATCAGGCGAATTACGCCCTTAATAAGGCTAATCAGTTTGGGTGATGCTTTTTTAGCTGCAGCTAGTACATCATCGAGAGAAATGGGTTGTAGATCTTCAAGAGAACATTCGTCGGTGACCACAGAAAAAGCAATCACACTAATTCCCATATGTCTGGCAGCTAGAACCTCGGGCACCGTACTCATTCCAACTACGTCTGCTCCCAGGAGCCGGAGCATGATATATTCTGAACGTGTTTCTAGGTTTGGACCAACCACGGAGACGTAAACCCCTTCTTGTATCGGAATTCTAGCATCATTCGCTGCCCGTCGAACAAGATCCCGAAGGGATGAACTGTACGGGTCGCTCATATCCGGAAAACGCGGCCCCCAATCATCAACATTTGGACCTTCTAACGGGTTGTGCCCCATCATGTTAATATGGTCCTTTAGTAGGACGATATCGCCCGATTTGTAATCCGGATTCATCGCGCCACACGCGTTCGTTAAAACGAGTGTTTTGATTCCACAGAGTCCGAGAGCTCTTACCGGCAACGTGACCGTATTAGCATCGTACCCTTCGTAAAGATGAACGCGACCCCGCAGCAGGATAATCGGTTGGGATTCAATTGTGCCATATACCAACGAACCCTGGTGCGACTGGACGGTCGAGACGGGGAAATGAGGAATATCAACGTAAGGAATCTCTGATATCACGGATACGGATGAAATCAGCGCATCCAATCCTGTTCCAAGGACAATGGCGGTCGATGGGAATTCGGAAATTTGAGATCGAAGGTATTGGGAGGCTGCTTCAACACGCGCCCTATAATCAGGAGCCATCATTCGTTATTCGTCATCCAAATCTTTTAGGATCTGGTGTATTTTCCGGATTTCAGCCTCAGCTTCATCGTCTGCACCGACCTCTTCGGAAACCATTTCAGAATCTATTACTTGCTTCTCGTGGTTACTGGAAACCGAGTCGTGACTATCTGAATCATCTTCGTCCGCATCCTCATCCGCAACGGATTCAAAAATTGGCGTCACCTTCCAAGAAGGAGTTCCTTCAAGTTTAATACGATTCCCCTGAGTAGGTTGTGCTGTTTGTGCGGGTAGCGTCGCCTTAGATTCGTCGTTTACGCTAGCTTTCCCTTCGGCCGAATCCTCTTCTTCGGCAATCTCTTCTGCTTCATGATTCATTTCCCACTCATCTTCTTCTTGTTCCCAATTGCCCTTTTCTGAACCATGGTTATCCAGAGGCGCGCTTGGTTGAGAAACCACGCCTACCTCCTCTTCCAATTTTTCCCAAGCCAACTTAGACCCTTCTCTATCATCTTCATTTACACTTTCATCTCTCCCAGTCTGAAGTATGCTTTTGTTTTCACTTTCAGTGGGGTTGACGCTCGTGTCCTTAAAGCTCTGACTCCTGTCGTCTTCGTTGGCGACTTGAAGAGGCGCCAACGGAGCGGGGTAAGTGGGTTTCAGGTCCTCCGCAGGAAGAGTTGACGGTGTGGACTCGGCTCGTTTAGTGAGCTGTGCGGGCTCGCTGGGCTGTGCGGTCTCGTCTTTCACCAATTCGATTTCTTTTAACGAGGTTGAATTGGAAAGACTTGGCCTAATATTTTCCGAGTCAAAGTGGCTCAAAATTTCCATCTCCGACATGAGGAACGCCCTTAGTTTTGCAACAATTTCCTGTTGTCTCACGGCGTATTTGGCGGTATCTCTCTTCATTTGAAGACGCTCGGTATCAGCGTTTTTCTGGAGATCTACCACGCGGTTTTCCGCATCTTCCAGCGTGTTCCGAGCTTTCATTTCGGCGTTTTCAATGGTAATACGCGCGCTGGAACGAGCTGTTTGGAGTGCTTGTTCTAAAGCCTCCTCTACTTTCATATAGTGATCAAGCTTAAGCTGCTGATCAGATATCTTTTCGTCGCTTCTACGTAAGTCATCTACAATCTCTTGCCACTGATTGGCTACCACTTGTAGAAAAGAGTCGACCTCGTCCATATCGTATCCACGGAAGGATCGATTAAACTCTTGTTTACGAATGTCTAGAGATGTGATTTTCATAAGTTACTCCATCGAGTAGTGCTAGAAACTTGTTAGACAAACCATCTTAAATTAGGCCCGGTATACAAACGAAGGGTAAGATACTGATTTGAAAGGAAATCAGGCACTTTCATATGTCCGTCCTCCGAATAAGGAGCTGCCTACCCGAATTATTGTTGCCCCTTCCTCAATTGCGACCTCAAAATCCGAACTCATACCCATGGAAAGAACTGGAAAGTCGTCAAATGTCAGCCTGTCGCTGACAGATTCTGAAAGCGCCCGCAAATGGGCAAATTGTGGCCGTACCTCATTTGAATTATGAGAAGGGGAAGCTAAAGTCATTAAGCCTTTAAGTCTTAATTGATCAAAACCAAGCATCTGGTCTACAAACTGGTCCAACTCAGAGGGTGAAATACCAAATTTTGAGTCCTCTCCAGAGACGTTTACTTGTATGAGGCAGGACAGCGAGGAGTTGACCTCTTCGAGGTGCCGATTCAAGGATTTGCCTAATCGAACGCTGTCTAAAGCGTGAAACAAGTGAGCCCTGCCAACAATGTCCTTAACCTTATTCCGTTGAAGATGGCCGATCAAATGCCATTGAATGGCAGGGGCATTTTTCAGACTTCGATGTTCATCCGATTTTTGAATGAACTCTTGAACCTTGTTTTCTCCAAAATCCAATTGGCCAAGGTTACCAAATGAAAGAATATCCTCCAATGGAAAAGTTTTGGAAACGGCAACAAGGGTTACTGCGTCTTCATTTCTTCCGGAGGTAGCAGCGGCGGATCGAATTTTATCCTGGATACTAGAAAGTCTGTCTTTTTGGTTCACTGAACTCCCGTGGTCGATGTTTCTTAGGTTTCTTTGCGAAGTACTTCTAGGGCTTCTTTGTCGTAAATGCCTCTGGAATTGAGTTGCCCTACAGCAATGGTCAGTCCGACAACACTAGCAGTCAAAATTAAGAGCGAATAGAAAGGCACAACAAAATCGGCTTCAAAAACAAACCGAGAAACACCCCAGCCGGCAATTAATGACAGCCCAACTCCAGTAACCGCGGCAGCGACGCCTAAAACGAGGTATTCTGTGGTCATTATTTGAAGGACAATTTTCCTAGATGCTCCTAGTGTCTTTAGAAGAACGGATTCTTCTATTCGTTGGAATCGACTGATCATAACGGCACCAGACAAAACTAACAATCCGGTGATAATCGAAAACAGTGCCATAAACTGCACAACAAAGGAAATTTTTGAAAAAATCGCTTCAAAAATGGTCAGTACGACGGATATGTCTATCGAAGAAATATTGGGATAGGTTCGAACAACTCCCGCTTGTATTAATGCCGACTCCTCTGTCGTCTCGGTTCTACTCATCACAACATGAAAAGCAGGGGCATCATTTATGGCTCCGTCCGCAAATACAAAAAAGAAATTGGTCTGCATTCGACGCCAATCTACTTCCCTAATACTTGTAATACGTCCAGAAATATCAACACCTTGAATATTGAAAGATAAGGAGTCCCCGATGGTCACATCCAACTGCTGAGCCACATCATGTTCAACGGAAAGTGGTATTAAACAGCTGCCCGAATACGTCCCCTCAAAACTTCCTTCCACGACTACTTCTGATTCTGCAAGGACATCTCGATAGGTAGATCGATATTCCCTTCTATGTGCCCAAGAAAAGTTAAACGTTGTGTCTTCCCGCAGACTTTCGATTGATTTTCCTTTAACTGAGGAGAGTCTCATCGATATCATCGCGACTTCATCCAGTACCGGCAAATTAGCTGTCTCAATCATGGAAATGACAGAATCTACCTGGGAAGGCTGGACATCGTAAAAAACCAGGTTGGGCTTGCCTTCCGTAGATGCCAAGCTTAGTTGTCCGAGAAGGGTCGACTCACTAATGATCATCGTGGAAACTAGAAAGGTGCCGAATCCGAGCGCCAACATCATCATTAGGGTCTGATTGTGAGGGCGGTGAAGGTTGGCCATCCCTTGTTTTACTACATATGAAACGTTGGAGGGCGGCTTGGCTGCCAATACCCGCATTACGGTGGTCGCAGCCAATGCAAGAAGGGCAAATACCGCAGCGACGGCGGCAGAGTACCCGAGTCCAATCAGAATAGTTGGCGCTTGAATGATTGCGAAGGCAGTAACAAAAAGCGCCATAATGCCCAGAAGGACCCATTTTTCTTTCTTGCCTCTACCATCCTTTTCTTCTGGTGCAAAATCGCTTCGTAGGGCAGCCAACGGAGGAATATTACGGACCTCCAACAGTGGAAGTAGCGCAAATAGCAACGTAACCCCAACTCCCATGGCCGATCCCATAAAAACAGACGACCAGGACACCCTGAAATCAACATGGACGGGAAGAAAATCACCGAGAACCACAGGGACTACCGATTGCAATCCTACCCCGATGACACTACCTAAAACGGCACCCAAAAGGCCCATGCCCGTAGCCTGGATTAGATAGATGGCAAATGTCTGATACGACGAAGCGCCATATACCCGCAAAACGGCAACGGTTTGAATCCGTTGTCTGATATACACATGAATAGAGCTTGCTACGCCCAGACTTCCCAAAAGAAGGGACATAAACCCAACAAGACCGAGAAAGCGGTATAAATTGGTGAGAGAGCGATCCCAATTGGCCCGTTCTTCCTCGACTGTGTCGGTTCGGACCTCTTGAGCGCGCAGCGTATCGGACAGGACTTCCACCAACTCGTCTGCATCCCGTTCATCCGCAAACTGAAAATACACTTCGTAATCTGCTCTGCTTCCCGCAGATAGAAGTGTCGTATCCATGGCTACCAATGGAATGTAAATACGCGGGCTAAATAGCATAATCGCTGCTGTTTCCCGGGGAGTTTGAATCAGCTTTCCGCTCACCGTGTAACTTTTAGTCCCAATGCGAACAGAATCCCCAACGGCGATGTCATATTGAGCCATTAACGTAGCGTCAATGAGAGCTCCATTGTCACTCAAATAGGTGGAAGCAGCTTCTGGAGGATCCGATTCAATCGTTCCATAAAACGGAAATCCGGGTT
This sequence comes from uncultured Bacteroidota bacterium, assembly GCA_937876355.1. Classification (GTDB taxonomy): domain Bacteria; phylum Bacteroidota; class Rhodothermia; order Rhodothermales; family UBA10348; genus UBA10348. The sequence continues at coordinate 35,885 of CALFHN010000079.1, forward strand.
CATGCCCTCGAATTGTCGCTAACCTAGTCGTATTACTTTTTGGGAAATAAGCCATGGATGAAAATGAAGTCCTACGGCTTTGAGTCCCCCCCAGAGAGTCAATAATTGACTCAATTGAATCAGAAAACGGCTTTCCGCTTTCAAAACTCAAATCTGCTCCGAGCAACGTCTTTGATTCTGCATCAATGGCCCGCTTTAGATTATCTCCAAATGAATTGATTGAAACGAGCGCCGCAACACCCAATACCATCGAAGTGACAAAGAGGAGTAGTTTGGCGCGACTCCCACGGGAGTCGCGCCAAGAGAACGTGATTAGCCACTTAAGCATGTGTAGGTATCACGTTTAATTCTGGAACTAATTGTCCTCTTTTTAACCTGATAATTCGTTCGGTTTTTGCCGCCAATTCCAGATTATGAGTAACCAAAACGAGGGTCGTTCCTGCTGTTTCATTTAGCTTGAAAAGCAGATTAACAATGTGGTCTCCGGTGTCCACATCCAAATTTCCGGTGGGTTCGTCCGCAAAGAGTATATCTGGTTTATTGATAAAAGCCCGTGCCATCGCCACGCGTTGCTGTTCACCACCGGACAATTGAGCAGGATAATGATCGGTCCTTTCACCTAGTCCCACTTCTACGAGCAGGGCCCGGGCTTCATCAGTTGCGTCCTTTCGCCCCTGTAATTCGGCAGGAACGGTTACGTTTTCAAGTGCGGTGAGGGTTGGAATGAGCCTAAACGATTGAAAAACAAAACCGACATGTTTATTTCGCACCGCCGCTCGTTGATCTTCAGATAACGCTCCCATGTCATACCCACAGAGCAACACTTTTCCAGAACTCGGAGCGTCCAGCCCGGCGGAAAGTCCCAATAAAGTCGTTTTTCCACTACCGGACGGTCCTACAATAGAAACAGTGTCGCCTCTCATCAATTCAAACGAAACAGAATCCAAGACCGTTAACGCGCCATGTCCACTTTTATAGGTGCGCGTCAAATCAATTATTTCAAGAACTTTATCCATACACCCGTTCAATTATTTCGTCCAAATCCAATAAATTCCATTATTAGACCTTCGTAATGATATTTCAGAAAGTGCTATACCCGACCTTATGTCTAGTTGTTCTCTTTGCGGGTTGTTCAACAGATAAATCCCAAGAATCCACATCAAATGTGGCTTTGACAGACTCTTCCGATGTGAATCTAAATGGCAATGAAAAGGCATCCTCAAGCAATCCAAATTTGATGGGCGATACACCTACCCTTCGGTCTCCAAGCACATCCATTCGTATTCTTTATCTGGGCGATAGCATTACGGCGGGATTTGGTATTGGGCAAGAAGAAGCATTTCCGCACCTTGTTCAGTTAAAAGCCCAAAACGCAGGTTTAAGTACCACAACAATCGATGCCGGTGTATCAGGAGATACAAGTACAGGCGGGCTTAACCGAATCGACTGGCTCCTCAAGGACAGGATCGATGTACTGGTGTTGGAGCTGGGAGGCAATGATGGACTACGAGGTGTCGATTTGACGCTGACGAGTGAAAACCTCGCCCAGATAATCATTAAAACCAAGACAAAGTGGCCAGAATCGACGGTTGTAGTGGCAGGAATGATGGTCCCCCCAAATCTAGGACATGAGTACACCGAACAATTCAGGTCTATTTTTCCAGCGCTGGCAACGGCCCACGGAGCAACTCTAATTCCATTTGTGTTGGAAGGAGTTGGTGGCATCAGAGAATTAAACCAGCCAGACGGTATTCATCCAACTGCGAATGGTCATAAAATAATCGCGGAAACGGTTTGGGAAACGCTTGAGCCTCTTTTACGAGCCAAATTGCTCCCACCGCCAGCTTAATACGACACGTTTGGGGCCGAATTAAAGCTGCTTCACTTCGTTCGTTACTGCGGATATCGACGCTTTTGCGTCTCCAAATAACATCTGATTATTCGAGTTATAGAACAACTCGTTATCAATACCGGCATATCCAGGTCGCATGCTCCTTTTAAGCACAATAGAAGTGGCAGCTTTATCCACATTCAGAATTGGCATGCCGTAAATCGGACTACTTTTGTCGTGACGCGCCGCAGGATTAACCACATCATTGGCACCAATTACTACTGCCACGTCTGTGGTGTCAAACTCTGCATTGATTTCGTCCATTTCAAATAGCTGGTCATAAGGAACGTTTGCTTCCGCGAGCAAAACGTTCATATGGCCAGGCATGCGCCCGGCTACGGGATGAACCGCAAACTTTACATCTACTCCTTTTTTGGCCAATTCCTCTGACAACTCACGTACGGCGTGTTGAGCCTGCGCAACAGCCATGCCATATCCCGGCACAAAAATAACCTTAGTGGCATAACTAAGAAGGATGGCAACGTCTTCCGGAGACGTGGAATTAACGGTCATTCCGGCTGTCGAAGTGCCCCCTCCTTCCGGTCCACCCGAATCGCCTCCGAAACCTCCAATCAGCACATTAAGAAGCGACCTATTCATCGCGACGCACATAATATTCGTCAGGATCAATCCAGATGCTCCTACTAAAGCTCCTGAGATGATCAAAGCGTTGTTATTGAGCACAAATCCTGTCGCAGCGGCCGCCAAGCCAGAATACGAGTTTAAGAGCGCCACGACCACGGGCATGTCTGCACCGCCGATTGGAATGACCAAAAGGACACCCAAAAAAGCTCCTGCTACTGCCAGAGCGATAGCTCCATACAAAATAGGTTCGTTGATTCCTGGAAAAGCACCACTTTCCATCGCCATCCAAATCGTTGCTCCAACCGCCGTGAGAAGAAATACGATGGTAATTAGGCGCATGCCTATAAAGGAAATCGGATTTCCAGAAATCCGTTCGGATAGTTTCCCGAAAGCCACAAAACTACCCGTAAATGTAATCATCCCAATCAAAATAGAGAGCGAAATGGTTATAGCACTTACAGCAGTAAACTCGTTTCCCCCGGTATCAGCAGCATTATGAGCCATTAGACGGGCGATTTCCGCGCCTGCCACTAGGGCTGATGCAACGCCCCCAAAGCCATTAAATGCCGCTACTAACTCAGGCATTCCAGTCATTTCGACTTTTCTGGCAAGGAATACTCCAATGCCCGCTCCAATAATGACTCCCAAAAGCATTTGAACGGGGGTCAGCAATTCTTTAAAGAAAAGCGTCGCGACAATGGCCACTAACATTCCTATAGCGGCTAACTGGTTTCCCTTTCTCGCTGTAGCGGGTGATTGGAGATGTTTAAGCCCGTATATGAACATAATTCCAGATACGAGATAGGCAATATTAATCAGATTTTGCTTCATGAGCCGTTGGCCAATTCAAAATTTAGGTCGAAAAAAAAGAGGTGAGTGCTTTAATCCTTTTTCTTAAACATTTGTAGCATTCGATCGGTTACCAAAAATCCGCCGACAACATTAATGGTAGCAACGATAACGGCAGCGAAGCCAATCCACATCGCCCAAACGTCGCCAACCATCCCGGCCACAATTAAGGCGCCGACAATGGTAATTCCGGATATAGCATTCGAACCTGACATTAGTGGAGTGTGCAACATAGCAGGCACCTTGCTAATGACTTCGCTTCCAATAATGGAAGCCAATATGAAAACAATTAGATTTTCAAGCATAGAATTGGTTGGATTTATGGGCCAATATTAACTTAGTAATGACTTTACTCGTTCGTTGACAACGATTCCGCCTCTAGTAACGCACGAGCCAGTAAAGACCTCATCGTCGTCTTTTTCGGCAAATCCGTTTTCATCTGTAAAGTCTTGCAACATGGCAAGTAGGGTGCGAGCGTATAACTGACTCGCATGAACAGACATGTCAGTAGTCAAATTTGTATTGCCAATAATTGTAACACCGTGTCGCACAACGGTTTCTCCTGGCACTGTCAATTCGCAATTTCCGCCGTTTTGAGCGGCCATATCAACAATGATAGACCCCTCAGCCATAGCCTTGACCGCGTCTTCGGTAATGAGGATGGGCGCTTTTCGTCCAGGAATGAGAGCAGTAGAAACCACTACGTCTGAATTGCCAATAACCGGGACTAGGAGTTTGGTCTGCTGCTTGGCTTTCTCTTCAACCAAAGCTTTTGCATAACCTCCAGAGTCTGAGGAGTCTTGTCCTTCAAGTTCTAGTTCGACGAAGGCAGCCCCAAGGCTCTGAACTTCTTCTTTTACGGCCTCTCTAATATCATAGGCAGAGACCTTGGCACCAAGCCTCCGCGCTGTAGCTATTGCTTGAAGCCCCGCAACCCCGGCTCCTAGAACCAAAACGTTTGAGGGCCTAACCGTACCCGCTGCCGTTGTGAGAAGAGGGAAAAATTTTGGCGAACTGGCGGCTGCTACTAACACGGCCCTATATCCCGCTATCGAACTCAAAGCGGACAAAGCGTCCATCTTTTGAGCTCTTGAAATACGGGGTACCATTTCCATACTGAGCGAAGTAGTACCTCGAGCAGCCATCTTGTTTGAGATTTCAGGTTCGTCTAACGGATTCATGAATCCGATATAGGCTCCACCTTCTTTCATCAAAGCGATTTCAGAATCGTTCGGCGGCTTAACCTTCACAACAATATCAGAAGCAAAAGCTTGGTCTTTCGAGACGAGGGTAGCACCCGCTTTTTCGAAGTCTGCATCTGAGTAGAAGGCGGAAGATCCTGCTCCTCGCTCAACCTGAACGGTTGCTCCCGATTTTATCAGTCGAACGATCACTTCAGGTATTAGAGCGACCATGCGCTCTCCGGGGAAAGTTTCTTTAGGAACTCCTATCGTATAGGGCATAATATTTTTTCTAGATCAGTCTGTGTCGCGACATAAATACAACCTTACTCACAAGTTTGCCAAATCGCTTTTTCGGTTCATCATGTGAGGATACTCCCCACACACCCACTCAGCCATTCTGGTTTTCAAAATGGCCCATGAAACTAACCAATGATTCTACCGCCTCCATTGGGCAAGCATTGTATATAGAGGCCCGAATTCCGCCGGCGCTTCTATGCCCCTTGAGAGACATTAGACCGTGTGCCGCAGCTTCTTTTACAAAAAGGTTTTCGAGATCCTCCGTTGGAAGCCGGTACGTTACGTTCATATTTGATCGGGAATCAGGACGAGCAACTCCTTTGTAAAAATCAGAACCGTCTATTTTTGAGTAAAGATGGCCTGCTTTTTTGTCATTGTGGGCCTTCATTTGAGCAAGGCCTCCCATGTTTTTTATCCATCGAAGCACTTTTTCGACCATATACACAGCAAATACAGGCGGCGTATGGTACAAACTCTTAACGTGCGTCCCATAATCCAATAATTTTGGTAATCCGCTGGGAATCCGGTCTAAGAAATCTTGTCGCACTAGGACCACTGTTGCTCCCGCAGGCCCAATATTTTTTTGAGCTCCAGCATACATCAAGCCATATTTTTCCATCTCAATAGGTCGTGAAAGGAAATCGCTTGAAGCATCACAAATCATTGGGACGCTTACAGTTGGGTCAGCTTGGAGCTGAGTACCAAATATAGTATTGTTCGACGTTACATGGAGATAGGCAGACCCATCTGATATTTTCCAAGAATCAACATCTGGAATATAGGAGTGATTAAGGTCTGCGCTACTGGCTGCAGTACGAGCGTCTCCAATGAGTTGGCCTTGCTGAAAAGCACCTTCAGCCCATTTGCCAGTGATCAGGTAATCCGCGCACGTTTGGCCGGTTAAAAAATTTAATGGTGCCTGGTAAAATTGCAAGGAAGCACCCCCTTGCAAAAATAATATGTGCCAGTTGTTATCAAGACCTAACAAATCCCTCAAAATGGAATTTGCCGAATCTGTAATCTCTGTATACTGCCTGGAACGATGGCTTATTTCCATCACCGACGCTGCTGCATCCTTATAACACAACATTTCTTCTTGTGCTTCTCTCAAAACCTCGATCGGTAAAACACCGGGTCCGGCAGAAAAATTAAACTTCCTTTCCATCATTTTATTTTGATTTCAGTTGTCAGAGAAAAAAGGTTCAAGATGACACTCAAACTCTTTTTATAATTCAATTAGGGTAACGGCAAGGACATCGTCCAACGCAGCAATTGTGTCAACTACACTTTGATCTGACTTCCCGTCAAATCGAATGTAAGCACAAGCTGCTTTTGCTTCATCAAAGACCACGTTTTCCATTTCTTGAACGTTCCATGAAGCGACGCTTATTTCTTTTAGGACACGCGCCAACACACCCACTTTATCCAAATGTCGGATCGTTATTTGGTGGGTCGCAGGAGAAAGCTTTGCCAAGTTGACACAGTGCTGAACTTCTCCGGTCTGTGCATATCCTAAAATAATACGGCCTGCCTCCTCTGCAATGGCTTCTTGAGCCTGTTCGGTGGATGCCCCAATATGGTGAGTTAAATACACTGAAGGATTGCTCGCGAGGTCGTGGCTGAATTGGCCAGACTTGACTGAGGGCTCATTTGAGAACACATCCAATCCAACCCGCAGGCCCTTTTCCTCGATACACCTGACCATGGCAGCTTCATCGACGACGTCCGCTCTGGTCGTATTGATGAAAAAAGCACCTGGTTTTAGACATTCGAAAAATGCCGAATCGGCTAGGTTTTTGGTTTCTGCAGAGGAAGCCACGTGTAATGTGACGATGTCAGATGCTGAAGCTACTTCATTGGGAGTAGCTTTCATTTCAACTCCTAATTCACGGGCC
>CALFHN010000080.1 GCA_937876355.1 uncultured Bacteroidota bacterium
CAGGAGATGGCGGCGTGTTAGGGTGTGAAGACCGAGATATTATTCTTCCTGAGGTTATGTGGGCTAGGGAACAGGGTTTCAATATTATGGGTCCCCTGCCAGCCGACGGTTTTTTTGGGAGTTCTAATTGGAAGGCCACAGATGGTGTCGTCGCGATGTACCACGATCAAGGACTCATTCCTTTTAAAGCACTTTCTTTTGGTTCCGGCGTCAACTTTACAGCAGGGCTACCGATCGTTCGCACCTCACCGGATCATGGGACCGCATTTGATATTGCAGGATCCTTTTTAGCCAATGAATCCAGCCTTAAAAAAGCAGTTGAGTGCGCTGTGGAAATCGTTCAAAAAAGAAAATTACTGACGTGAAGGCTGTAAATACATATTCGGCTTTAGCATTGGTTTATGATATGGTCATGGACCATGTGGATTATGATGGGTGGGCTGATTACATCCTTCATTTGTTGGATGAGCATTCTCCCAAAGAGGATAGCCCTGATTTTCACATCCTTGAGCTTGGATGCGGAACTGGGCTATTTACGTCCGAATTGTTGTTTCAGACGGAAGCCAAAATTTCGGCGGCCGATTTTTCTGAAAACATGCTGGAATGGGCCAAAAAGCGCCTTGCAGAAGATTCCGAACGGGTCTCGTTATACCGGCTAGATTTTGAATCGGGTTGGGATCAAAGCGAGCTTTCCGGGCCAATTGACGCCATTTTGTTGCTGTACGATTGCATCAATTATATCCAGACCGAAGAGGGATTGGCGCGTTTATTCCGTGGCGTCAAATCTAGAATGGGTCCAGATTCAATATTTATTTTTGACCAGAGCACCCCAGCGAATTCTATTAATAATGCGGAATTTTTTGAAGATGAAGGCGAGCAAGATGGGATTGCTTATACTCGGAAGAGTTCGTTTGATGATGAATCGAGGCTGCATACCACTCAGTTTGAAATAACAACTACCGAAGGTGTTTTTCAGGAACAACATGTGCAGCGAGCGTGGACACGTCAGGAAATATGGGCGGCGTTGGAACGGAGTCAAATGCCTGTCCTTGTATCGTATGATGGATTTAGCCTGGACGAAGCCCACGATGAATCCGAGCGGATACATTGGGTTATCGGAAACCCGCCTCGGAGCAGTGCCGTTGGCGATGAGCCCGATCTAAAAACATAGTAGAAGTAAAAATGAGATCGTAAAACCTTGATCGACCTTAAAAACGTATCCATTGCTTATCCGCTCCCAGATGGGACTCCCAAACCCGTGTTGGAAAATGTGAGTATCCATATAGATCGGGGTGAATTGGTTTATTTGGTTGGTCCGACGGGCAGCGGAAAAAGTTCACTTTTACGCGCATTGTATATGGAAACCCTGCCTCACACAGGATCAGTGGAGATCGCCGGATTCCACAGCGATAAAATGAAGCCCTCAGACATTCCTTTTCTGCGACGTAATCTGGGTGTCGTTTTCCAGGATTTTCAATTGCTGCCCGATCGAAATGTGTTTGATAATGTGGCATTTGCCCAGTATGTCACCGGGGGACGAGGCAAAGTGGTGAAAAATAAAGTGCTTCATGTCTTGTCGAGGGTCGGGTTAAGCCATAAACGGCAACGTTTTCCTCATGAACTTTCGGGAGGCGAGCAACAAAGGGTGGTTGTTGCTCGGGCAATCGTCAATGATCCCTGGGTCATGCTGGCGGATGAACCGACTGGAAATCTAGACCCTTCCGTTGCTGATGATATTCAAAAACTGCTCATTGGTCTTCACCGAGCCGGCATGACCGTTTTGATGGCCACGCACGATTACAGAATGGTGCGAAATTTTCCCGCTAGGACATTAGCAGTCTTAAACCGAAGGATCGTCGAAGTCGACCCCAAATCTCTTACCTCTTAACTGGACAGGGCTACCTTCTTTGGTTTGCAGAGAGGGCACTCCTCGTTTATATTGGCGCCTATTCAATTTGTACGGGCCGCTTTCGCCATTTTTACAAAGCAGAAGCAGGGTTCGCCCACAGTTTTACATGCATATAAAACGCACTTCTCGAGGACGCAACTCGTTTTTTGCTGTTTTCTACACTCCCACCCAGAATAAAAGTCACTGATTCATGGAAATCTTAGAGCACTTTATTGAGATCGCTAACGGCTTTCTATCACCAATTCTAGTAGTTGGATTGTTAGGAGCTGGCGCGTTTTTGACCATTCGTTTAGGCCTTGTTCAAATTCGACGCCTAGGCCACGGTTTTGCCGTCACTTCTGGTAGATATGACGATCCCAATGAACCTGGGGATGTTTCTCATTTCCAGGCTTTGACCACCGCACTTTCCGCGACCGTTGGCACTGGAAATATAGCTGGAGTGGCACTGGCCATCCACTGGGGAGGTCCTGGTGCTTTGTTTTGGATGTGGGTCACCGCCCTTCTCGGGATGGCTACAAAGTATGCTGAAGTAACCCTTGCACAGCACTATCGGGTTACGATGGATGGCACTGCGAAATGGGAAGGTTCAGTCGCTGGCGGCCCGATGTACTACATCGAACGAGGAATGAAAGATGTTTTTGGCTGGAATTGGAAGCCAGTTGCGGTGTTTTTTGCATTTATGCTCATGATCACTTCGTTTTTTACGGGGAACGCCATTCAGTCCAACACGATTGCAACTCAGGTCGCCGATAACTTTGGCATCGCGACGTGGATTACAGGCTTGTTCACGGCTGGTATCGTAGGGGCCGTAATTATTGGTGGGATTAGCCGAATTGGTAAAGTTACAGGTATTCTGGCGCCGGTAATGGCGTTCATTTATGTAGCTGCTGCAACGGTTGTTTTATTTATCAACTATGAAGGAATATTGCCTGCTTTCGCCACCATTTTTACCGAAGCGTTTAATCCGACAGCGGGCGTTGCGGGCACAGGAATGGGCATATTCTTGTTTACCATGAGATATGGTGTTCAACGCGGTTTGTTTTCAAACGAAGCTGGGCAAGGGTCAGCCCCCATTGCTCACTCTGCTGCGAGAACCGATGAGCCAGTATCCGAGGGCGTAGTTGCCCTTCTAGAGCCGTTCATCGATACGATTGTTATTTGTACGATGACTGGATTGGTGATCGTGTCTACGGGTGCGTTTAGCGCTAAGGTTCCTACGACGTTGTCGCTAACCGATGGCAACATTTCGTACGCGATGGTTGATGAAGCTGGTGGACATTTGTCGACGAGCGCGCCGAGTTCGATTTCGATTACCGATGGTTATCCTGAAGCTACTTCGGCAACCGATGCTCAGTTCACCTATTATGATATCGAAGTTAGCCGGTTCTTTGTCGATGTAGATCAAACCGTTCCTTTTTCCGGTGTCATTACCCCGGGTGCAGTGGAGGCCGCTGCCGCCGATGGCACGAGTTACACTGTCCTTTATGGAGACGCTGCCCGAAACAGTTCTCCTCTTACAACCCTTGGCTTTGAAAAGGGATTAGAGCCTATTGGACTGGCCTGGATGGGAAAATGGATCATATTGGTTTGTGTGTTTCTTTTTGCTGTCTCTACAGCCATTTCTTGGAGTTATTACGGCGATCGTTGTGCGAACTATCTATGGGGTAAAAAAGCCATTCTACCTTATAAGTTTGTCTTCTTGATTTTCCACTTTGTAGGTGCTGTCTTGGCAGTGACCACTATTTGGGATTTGGGAGACGTGGCACTCGCTCTAGTTACACTGCCCAACGTCATTACGCTGATTCTGCTTTCTGGACTACTCAAGAAATTGACCGATAGCTACTTCCAGCGCAAACCTTGGGAGAACAACAAACCAGTTTAAGCGAGTCTGAACTTTTCACCACGCTCATGAAACGTGTTCAGGTTGTCGATCACCCCATTCTGAAAAGGGACCTTTCGGTTCTAAGACAGACGGAGACGCCGTATGGATTATTTCGAAGTACGCTTCGCAATATATCGTCCATAATGGCCTACGAGGTGTTTCGAACGCTTCGGTTAAAACAAATCGAGATCGATACGCCTCTGGAGGTCACAACTGGACATCTGGTTGATGAAAATGTAATTGTCGTTCCCATACTTCGGGCAGGGCTGGGGATGGTCGATGGGTTTGTCCATTTTCTTCCTGAAGCCCGTGTAGGACATTTGGGAATGTATCGCGATGAGCACACCCATGAGCCAGTAGATTACTATTCCAAGCTTCCATCTGGAATCGAGTCTGCGACTGTAATTGTTGTAGATCCAATGTTAGCAACAGGTGGAAGTGCTTGTGGAGCCATTCGTCACTTGAAGAAGGTTGGCGCGCGCACTATTAAGTTGGTGACGCTTGTTTCTGCCCCGGAAGGAATTACAAATGTGCACTCCGTACATCCCGATGTGGACATAATTACAGCCGTGATTGACCGTGAATTGGATGAAAACGCTTATATCCGTCCCGGATTAGGCGATGCTGGAGATCGAATTTTTGGAACAAGCTAATAACGATATGACCTCCTTTCGTACTCGCCTTTTGACGATGTTATTTGTCATGGCATTGACCTCGTCGTTGGTCTTTGCCCAAGAATCTTCGATTTCTGTGCCTCAACCGGTTCTCAATGGGATCGGATTTGACGTTGGGGTGGTGGTCACCGGAGACACGCTGTCTATGGATGCGTATACCGTTCAAGCTTCGGGCGGTCTTTTTGGGCTGACTTTTGACGAGGACGAAGGGATGTGGGTGGCTAGCGGCGTAAAGGTGACCGGTACCGGAGCGCAAGACATCGTATTGTTGCGCTCGGGCCAAGAGGTTGTTCGACAGGCTACGAGGAGCATCCCCGGCTGGTTGTCCATTATTCCACCGCTTCTTGCTATTGCCGTAGCTCTGATATTCAAACGAGTGATCCCTGCCTTGTTTTTAGGCCTTTGGGTAGGCGCTATTACGGCGCTCAGTTTCTCGTTTAAAGGCGCTTTTATTGGCCTTCTAGATACGTTTCAGGTCTATGTTCTCCAGGAGTTTATTCACGAAGATCATGGTCCGATCATTCTGTTTTCGCTAATGATCGGAGGTATGGTTGGTATTATCACCAAGAACGGGGGAATGCAGGGCGTCGTAAACATCATTGTGCGCTGGGCAAGCAACCCCCAGCGCGGACAACTGGCCACGGGATTACTCGGGATAGCCATCTTTTTTGATGACTATGCCAACTCATTGGTCGTTGGCAACACGATGCGGTCCGTTACGGATCGGCTCCGAGTTTCGAGAGAAAAACTGGCCTACATCGTTGATTCGACTGCAGCGCCGGTTGCTTGTATTGCACTGGTTACAACCTGGATTGGATATGAAGTCGGCATGATTGGGGATGCCCTTGAAAAGATTGATGGACTAGATGGTTCTCCTTACGGATTCTTTTTGGCCTCAATTCCATATTCTTTTTACCCGATTTTGGCCATCTTCTTCGTGTTTTTAGTGGCATGGACGGGACGTGATTTTGGTCCGATGTACAGGGCGGAGCGGCGCGCTCGCACGCTTGGCCAGGTTTCCGATCCGGCTTCGACTGCAAATGACGATGAGAACGCGGTAAAAGAGATGACCCCTATCGAGGGGAAACCGCAACGCGCTGTAAACGCCATTCTGCCGGTTTTGGTGTTGGTATTTGGCGTTCTTGGGGGCCTATACGCCACTGGGTCTGGCGAGTCGATCAAAGACATTATCGCGTCTTCGAACTCATTGACGGCGCTTATGTGGGCTTCGTTGCTGGGCGTGCTAGTGGCAGCTGCACTGTCTATCACACAACGTATCATGACGATTGAAGAAGTGGTTGAATCTTGGTTTTCCGGACTGAAGGGAATGATGTTCGCCATGATTATTTTGGTCTTGGCCTGGGCGCTTTCGGCCGTAACTGAGGAATTACATACAGCCAGCTACCTCGTAGCTGTGTTGGGAGACTCACTGAGTGCCGGTTTTGTCCCTACTATTGTTTTCATCCTAGCTGCAGCAACGGCGTTTGCAACCGGCTCAAGCTGGGGTGCGATGGGTATCTTGATGCCTTTGGTTATTCCGCTTACGTGGGCTGTTATGGTCACCAATGGCATGGTTGAAGCCCACGATTATCACATTTTATATTCGTCCATATCGGCGATTTTGGCGGGCTCCGTTTGGGGCGATCATTGCTCTCCCATATCGGATACGACCATTCTGTCTTCTATGGCTTCGGGTTGTAATCATATTGACCACGTTAGAACCCAGTTACCTTATGCCATGCTGGTTGGCGGAGTTGCTGTACTATTTGGCACCCTTCCTGTTGGATTTGGATTCCCTTGGTGGATCTCTATGGGAACTGGGATGATCGTTCTAACACTTTTCCTCCGGTTTTATGGTAAAAGTGCCGATGATGAACCCGTGGAAGCATAACATATAATCAACGCATGACTTCGAATTGGCTAGACGCTGACGACCGTCCTTGGGGACGGTGGGAAGAGTATTTAAACGAACCAGGCTATAGGGTTAAGCGGATTATAGTTCATCCGGGACAGAGGCTATCGCTTCAACGGCACAAACTGCGTGCGGAGCACTGGGTCATTGTGGCAGGTTCTGGTCAGTTTACCTTGGACGAATCGGTGACTACCGTTACGGTGGGGCAAAAAGTATTTATTCCGATTGGTGGTGTGCACAGAATTCAGAATGATGGACAGGTGGACCTCATCATCATTGAAACCCAACTCGGTGTCTGTGATGAAAATGATATTGAAAGGTTAGAAGACGATTACGGGCGGTCGTGATTGGACCTGGCTCTACGCTTTTTTTGCTGTGCGTTGAAGGTGGCGCGTAGAGAGACTAATTCCAAAAACTAAGAAGATGTAGTACCCCAAGATTCGCCAGGTCAAAAGCGAAGGGGCGAGTAATGAAGTATCGGGAAGTAAGTCTCTGAAGAAGAGGGTGTACAGCCCTTCTAGGCCCCCAGCTCCTCCGGGTGTTGGCATGATCAAGGAACTCATGGCCATCGCAATAGAACGCATACCTAGAAGCACGAGGTCGACGTCCGGTACAATGCTCCAGATAATAAATACAACTAATCCGAAACGAGCAATCCAGGTGCCGGTGGTTAGCAAAAACCCGCGCAGAAAAAAGTCACTTTTTTGACGTCGTAGCACCGCCGCTCTGAGTTCGAACCCCTTCATCTCAGCTACGACCTTGTCCTGAAAACGTCTCAGAAACGGAAGCCGAAATAAACGGCCTGCCACCTTGCTCAAAACTTCAGGTCGATATAATGTCGCGTATGCAAAAAGGCCTGTGTAGGCCATGAGAATTACAAAATAGGTCACAATGGTCCAGGTGCCGAGCAATCCAACACTGGGCGGAATCACATCCATCGAAAATGTGGCAATAAGGAGGATGGGAACAGAAAGCGCAAACCATACCTGGTCAAGCAACATCACATAGGTCATCACAGCGGATACATCGCCGATTGCAATGGGCTTATTTGGGGGTACGCGGGACTCTCTAGCTATGTAATATGCGGTGAGCGGGGCCCCACCGACCAACGAAGGAGAGATATTGGAGGCAAAGTCCCAAGCTAGCTGGGACTTAATACCTGCTTTAAATCCTAGGGCATGTCTTGATATGAAGCTAATTCTCCAGCCCCCCATGATAACACGAAGCAGTAACATGGCAATGGCGCCCGACATAATCAACGGGTCAACCTGAGTTATGAACTTGCCAAATGCGTCTACACTAGAGGTGTAGAACCCAATGATGAGAAGCGCGCCAAGACCCAGAGACAGAGGCCAAATAAACCTCCAAACGGAAATCACCGGTTTTACCAACGGGAGAACCTCTTTCTCCGAATCGTCAGGATTAATTTGAACGGTGGTCATGTTTATGAGTATATGCTTCTTCAGGAAGTCTGGATTTGTTTTTGGGTTGAGGCCAGGGGTTTAACCCTAAGTTTTCTCGTTCCAGACCTTCATACGTTTAAATTAGGAATCAGCCTACTCGTTAGCTAGATCCTGTAAAAGGGCGCATGTAAGGTGCGGAAGTAATGTGCGGAATTTATGTGCAGAAGTTTCGAGTTACGAAGGTGTAACCCGGTGGTTTCGCAAATAATTTCGCTTAATAATTTCGAGACTACCATTTTTAATAAAACTGACTAGATTTGTGAAGGCTGATTTACACATGCATTCAACGGCTTCGGACGGAAGGCTATCCCCTGAAGGAGTGATCATTCTGGCGAATAAGGCTGGGCTGGATATGGTATCTCTGACCGATCACGACACGGTGAGCGGTTTGCCTGTTGCAAGAAAGACGGCTTTTAGTTTTGGAATGAGATTTCTTGCAGGCTGTGAGGTCAGTGCGAAGGTGGTTGATACCGAGGTTCACTTGTTATCGTATGGTTTTGATGCGGAAAACGAGGCACTGGCCTCTTTTTTACTCAAACAACAGGAGAGACGTACCGATCGTGCAGCTGAATTTGTTGAACGTTTAAAAAAATCAGGCGACCTTCCAGGCAGCGCCAAATTGCCCGTTCCAGTCGCCGGAAAATCGATTGCTCGTCCGCATATTGCAAAAATGTTGATTGATGCTCGTTCTGCGACAGATTTCGCGGACGCGTTTAAACGATTTCTTATTCCGGGAAGCAAACATTTCGTCCCCAAACCTCTTCCTGAGGGTCAGGATGTGGTCGATGTTGTACATGCCGCAGGAGGGGTGGTTGTACTTGCCCATCCGGGACATCAAACACCGCATGCCGTTGTGCTGCAATTAATTAAGGCGGGCCTGGATGGTGTCGAAGTGATTCATCCTTCTCATGATATGAGTTTGAATACCTATTATCGCAACCTTGCTGCCCAGTATTCACTCATGGTGACGGGCGGTTCAGATTTTCATGGACAGCCCAAACACGGAGGATTGTCGCTCGGCGATTATTGGATAAATCCGGGGCCTGAAATCCTTAAAATGGCAAGGACCCAATGAAAAGCCACTGCGTTGATTTAGCATTGAGGGGACTGACATTGACCAGGCTAACATTGCCGCCTAGAACCGCGGGGACTATTATCACTGGCACCGAAATTACCGTGCCCGAAGTAGTAATAGCCAAAGTTTAAAGGCACCCATATGCGAACGATTATTATGCTGGCGCTTCCTTGGACAAAGACCAACTACCTACGTTGAAAAGATTTATTCTTCTTCTAGTTCTGGCAGTTTATACCGTGTCGGGCGCCGACGCGCAGGATATTGCGTCGTGGACGGCTCACACGTCGATGAAAAAGGCGGTAGATGTAGCTGTTTCGGGCACTCAATCCTGGGTCGCAACCGATGGAGGCGTTTTTGGATATGACTCGGCAACAGGAGACATAAGAACGTTTACAGCTGTTGATGGCCTCAGCAATGTGGCAACGTCGTGCATTGCGATAGATGCTGCAAGAAACGCGGTTTGGGTTGGGTTTTCGGACGGAACGCTAAATCAGATAAATACTGAAACTGGCATCATCCGAACCATTAGAGATATAAAGCGCGCCGATCAATTCAGTGATCGCGGAATTAATCGCATTGTGGTCCGCGGAGATTCCCTTTTCCTAGCGACACAATTTGGGATCGTAGTCTTTGACCCCATTCGATTAGAAGTCCGGGACTCCTACAGTCGATTGGGCTCGCTTTCCCCTGCCACCGCCGTTCGCGATGTACATATAGAATCAACCATTTTTGGAAAGCTTACTCTGTGGGCTGCTACCGAAACGGGCATGGCCAGAGGATTTGTTCAAGGATTTAACCTGCAAGACCCGTCCTCTTGGGAGGTTGAGGGTAACGGATTGAATGGGTTGGCGCGATCTGTTTACTCCGTAGAATCCATCGGGCAGACGCTTTATGTCGGTACGGATCGAGACTTGTTTAGTAGATCGGCAGGAGGAAGTTATACCCCGTTTAACGTAACAGGCCAACGAGTAACCCATCTTTCGGCTCAAAATGATGTGTTGGCTGGTGCTGCAGAGTTCAGGATTCTCGTTGTTACTCAGGGAGCTGGATGGCGTTCTTTGGGTGTGGATGGTGTCAGTTTTCCTTCAGGAGTAGCCTTTTCTTCGACGGGAAATTTGTGGATTTCTTCCGGAGATGGAGGAGTCGCCTACGGTTCCATTCCACCGACTGGAGACACGCTCACTCCAATTGGCAACGCCGTTCCGAGTGGACCAGATGAAGGGGTATTTACGAATCTATCGGTCGGTGCGGATGGAGACCTTTGGGCAGGAGGTGCAAATGCCAATAATAGGGGATTCCATCATTTGACTTCGGACGGAATTTGGGAGACCTATTCAGAAAAGACTAATCCGCTTTTTGTTGGGAAATCTCGCTTTTTACATGTATTTGGAGCGAGTGATGGCATAGGATGGGCCGGTTCTGAGGGCGGGGGCGTTGCGCGCGTTGATAAAGATGGCAATGTGGAGGTTTTTGGGCAGTTGAATTCATCTCTGTTACCAGCAACTGGTACTTCGGACTTTATCATCGTTGGAGGTGCCCACGAAGACCGCTTTGGTAATATGTGGTTCACCACTAGAGCTTCTGGCGCACCGCTTCACGTGCGCGAGGCTAATGGCGAATGGACGGCCTTTGGCCCGATGGTAGGCGATGGGCTTTTGGCAAGGTCTACTGCTTATGGACAGATTTTCATTGATTCATTCGACCAAAAATGGATACTAATCCACGACGAAAACAGTTTTAATCGTCATAGAGGCCTTGCCGTACTCGAAACAGGTGTTTTGGCAAATGAATCAGACGATACGTTTCAATTTTATAACACCAAAGGTGCCGCTGGAGTTGGGCTGCCGGCGGTTGAAGTCAATACCGTTGCGGAGGACAAAGACGGGTTAGTTTGGATTGGTACGGACAGCGGACCTGCCTTTTTTGTGAATACCGGCATCGTTTCTCGTGATGCATCGGCCGTACCCATCTGGCCCCAGTGGGCCGATCGCTCCAATGGCACGTTTATGCTCTTCGGCTTGAAGATCAACGACATTGCCGTCGATCCGGCAGGGAGAATCTGGTTTGCAACCAGTGAAGGAGCGTGGTTAGTGGAGGCGGTTGAAGGAGGGTTTGCGACTGCTTTGCATTTCACATCGGAAAATTCGCCCATTTTTTCAGACGAGGTCTTGGGAGTTGCAGTCGACGATACCTCTGGTCGGGTTTATTTTTCTACTGACAAGGGATTAGTCAGTTATATGTCGGACGCCGTTGCGCCATCAGAAAAGATTACGGAACTGAAGGTTTTCCCAAATCCTGTTCGTCTTTCAGATGGAAGCTCGCCTCAGATATTCATAGAAGGTCTTGTTGCGGCTACCAGCGTACGAATTGTGACGTCTGCCGGCTCTTTGGTACGTCGTCTCGATTCGAGAGGAGGGCGCTTAAGTTGGGACGGAAGAGACGAAACGGGCAGTTTAGTTTCTTCTGGTATTTATTTAATAATTGCCGTAGGCCAAAACGATGAAGGAGCTGCCTATGGAAAAATTGCAGTAATCCGATAAAATTTTAGAGTGTTTGGTTGGCAACAGACCATGTTTCCGGTCAATATCCGGCGAATACGACACGTCCATAAAAAGTTCAAATGGATTATGGTTGCCCCGTATAAGCTTACCGCCATATATTACAAGTCTGTGATTACATGGTGGTCGTAGCTCAGTTGGTTAGAGCGCCAGGTTGTGGCCCTGGAGGTCGGGGGTTCAAGACCCCTCGATCACCCCATATGAGCGACGAAGTAATCAGGTAACTGATTCCTCTATTGTCTCAAATGCCGCGTTCGTCTAGGGGTCTAGGACGCTGCCCTTTCACGGCGGTAACACGGGTTCAAATCCCGTACGCGGTACAAAAATGGTCTGATGGGTATTACACCCGTCAGGCCATTTTTATTTAAAGCCATTCGTGCCTTTGAATGGATATGTTAATTGAGCAGGTTTAACCGTTCAAAGTATCCGCTTTCCGGGTACAAATTCGGGTCAATATTTTTTTCTACCAGCGTATCAACCTTGAAAATGTTAGTATCGCGGTATATCAAAATCGTACCGCTCACAGCATAAACAAACATTACTCCCGTTAAAAAACATCCTAGATAGCGGTGCATGATCCGCATAGTAAGCTTGTTTGGTCTTTTTGATGGACTCCTTCGGAATGTTCTGAATACCTGTTGTTGGATATTGACTTGTTGTCTCGCATTTGAAATGACTCGGCCACTAAATATGGGAAATGGTAAATTGTGATCACTTGTCGGGGACAAAACTGCGCTCGACATATTTTACCTCAATCCCAGTAAAGGTCTAGAAGAATCCAGAACAATAAACTCGGAATAGGAAGTCGGAATAGATTTTTGGGGCGCGCGTCCGGTCAAGGAAACCGAGTGTAGGCAATCGAACCGCGCGAATCTTGTTCGACGAAGCACATGAAACACAGGGGTCTTGAGCGTGATGTCTACTCGCTACGAACCACCTTTCACAACTACAAATAATTTCGTTGTCGACGTATTTCCAACATTCAACGTGTACGGATATGTGTCACTAGAGAAGTCTCGCTCAAAAATCCATCAAAACAATTAGAATCTACACGTAACTACCTGTAGATTTCAGATACCCAGACATGTTTTCAGGATCTAATCAGTTGACGGGAATGATGTACTCTAAAGTTAGCCGGGCCGTAGTGGTAGTTGTGTCATTGGGACTCTTCGCGGGGTGTTCAAAGCAGGAAAGTGACAATACCTATGTCGGCTACGTTGAAGGGGAGTACGTCTATGTCGGTTCGCCTCAAGCCGGGTGGCTGGTTCATGCACCGTTTGTAGAAGGGGATTCTGTAAGCGTCGGGGATATTCTGTTTGAGCTAGATAAAGACTTAGAAAAGTTGATGTATGAGGAAGCGAGTGGTCGCACGGCCGGGTCCCGGGCTCAACTTGAAAACCTCTCGACGGGTGCTCGTCCTGCTGAAATAGCAGCTTTACAAGCCCGACTCGAAGAGGCGCAGGCTCAGTTAAAGCTTGCACAGTCGGATTTTGACCGAAAGTACCCTTTGGTGGCCCAGGGAATAATTTCGGAAGCGGATGGAGACGCCTTGCAAGCAAATCTTGATCGGATGAAAGCGATCGTAAATGCATCTAAAGAGGCCATTTCGATTGCAGAACTTTCTGGAAGAGATGCGCTCAAACAGTCGGCTCAGGCCTCACTTAACAGTACGAATTCAGCGTTATTGCAAGCCCAGTGGAGGCTCGATGAGCGCTCGGTGACGTCCAAAGTTTCGGGTCGCGTTGAATTGGTTTTTCGTCGAACTGGCGAGTTTTTGACAATGGGGACGCCTGTTTTGGCCATTTTACCACCTGAAAACATAAAAATACGCTTTTTTGTACCCCAAGACAGGGTTTCCAGCATTCATCCCGGTTCGCTCATATCTATACAGGCTGATGGAATGGCCAGTCCCATCCAAGCAACCATCTCGTTTATTGCTGGGGAAGCCGAGTTTACTCCGCCAGTAATTTACAGTACGGATGCTAGGCAAAAACTGGTGTTTATGGTCGAGGCTCGAGCGGTATCAGCATCAGAGTTACGCCCAGGTCTTCCCGTTGATGTGATATTGCAATGAGTGCACCACTTGCTATAGACGTTCACAACCTAGTCAAACGATTTGGAGACAAAGTTGCCGTAAACGGCGTCGATATACAGATGCCTTACGGCCAGGTTTGGGGATTTCTTGGCCCAAACGGCTCTGGAAAAACGACCACAATTCGCATGATTTGTGGTCTTTTGAACACCACTGAAGGTGAAGGAACGTGTCTAGGATATGATATTGCCAAGGAATCTCGGGAAATCAAGATCCGCACCGGATACATGACACAGCGGTTTTCTTTCTGGGGCGATTTAACGATCCGCGAGAATCTCGAATTTGTTGCCAGGCTCTATCAGCTGCCAAAGATGAAGGCCAAAGTAGACGAGACGCTCGAAAATTTGGGTCTTGGACATCGTCAGCATCAAGTGGCAGATGCTTTGTCAGGTGGTTGGAAGCAGCGACTAGCCTTGGCGGCCGTGACCATGCACAAGCCTGAGCTCTTATTGTTGGACGAACCTACTGCAGGTGTAGATCCGCAAGCTCGCCGCGATTTTTGGGATGAAATCCACCATCTTTCGACCAATGGGATGACGGTTTTGGTTTCGACACATTATATGGATGAAGCGGAGAGGTGCGATAAAATCGCATATTTGTCCAATGGAGAAATGGTTACAAAGGGGACGGTTGCAGACATTATAGATAGATCTGGGCTGGTCACCTTTACTGCCGAAGGGGATGGAATCCGAGAATTAGCGGTTCTGCTCAAGAAAAGCTCAGGCGTAGAACACGTCGCCTATTTTGGATCTGCCTTGCACGTTAGCGGGATGAATCGGGAGCATCTAGAAGCAGCTCTACAGACGTCCGCCCTTGACGGGGTTTCCTGGAAAGAAGTTAGGCCGAGCCTGGAAGACTCATTCATCGCGCTCATGAATAGCTCCGGCGAAGATACGAGGATGCACCAATGATCTTATTGGCTTCATTAAGACGCGTATGGGCTGTTTGGCTCAAGGAACTCATACAAATGAGGCGCGATAGGCTAACGTTTGGGATGATGATTGGAATTCCCGTCATTCAACTGATACTTTTCGGTTATGCCATTAATTCAGATCCAAAACATCTTCCGACTGCCATTTTTGTTGAAGAGCAGACGCCCATAGTTAGGTCGATCCTTCAGGGGTTGGAAAATTCTGGTTATTACGAAATCATTTTGCAAACATCTGATCCCGAAGAAGGGCAGAGATTGCTGGCAAGCGGTAAGGTTGCTTTTGTGGTTACCATTCCACCAGGTTTTACGGAAAGACTGGTTCGGGGAGACCGGCCTCAAATCTTGATCGAGGCCGACGCCTCAGACCCTTCAGCTTCGTCCAACGCGATCTCTAGGGCACGAGCCATAATCGCAGGAGCATTAAAGCGGGAGTTGACCGGGACGCTAAGTTATCTCGCGCCGACACGCGAAGCATATGATTTGGTAGTTCAGGCCAAGTATAACCCAGAGGGAATAACCTACTATAACATCGTTCCAGGTCTGCTTGGGATTATTCTGACGATGACATTGGTCATGATTACCAGCATTGCCATGACCAGGGAATCGGAAAAAGGGACGATGGAAAATCTTTTGGCGATGCCCGCGAGGCCCCTGGAGGTGATGATCGGGAAGATTTCGCCCTATGTCATGGTAGGTGCCGTTCAAACGTGCGTTGTCCTGATTGCAGCAAAGGTGCTTTTTCGCGTTCCCTTCGAGGGGGAAATGTGGCTGTTGCTCGTCGGAGTGGCGGTTTTTGTGATAGCCAATTTAGCGCTGGGATTCACTTTTTCGACGGTTGCAAAAACGCAAATGCAGGCTATGCAACTCACGTTTTTCTTCTTCCTCCCGTCCATGTTACTGTCTGGATTTATGTTTCCATTTAGGGGAATGCCAGAATGGGCACAAAACATCGGAAGCGTCTTGCCCCTAACTCATTTTCTACGGGTGGTGAGAGGAGTCATGCTTAAAGGAAGCGAATTTGCTGACGTTCGAGATCCCATCATTGCAATGGGCATATTTGCCATTGCGGTTAGCATCTTGGCTATGCTCCGGTACCGCAAAACCCTCGATTAGAGCACTGAGTCAGTGGTTAACAGTGTGAAGTTTGTGTGGTTTCGATTGGAAACGCCCATTTCGATGTGACCCGATATAGGCGTTTTGCGGCTTATCTCGTACCACCCAGAACGGCAATTGAAAGGCCTAAAGAAGGCCTGCGAAAACAAGTTTTTATGGCTTCGATCGTGACCAACTAGACAGAAGCATTTCGTCTCAACCCGATTTGAGCCGTTCTACAACCTACCACGTCAGCGAATGACGAACTGAACCACCCAATGACAAAATTTCAAGCGAACTCGATCTTACGTACAGTGCTAAAGTTCATTGCCATAATCGCGTTGACTCTTAGCGCAACGGTAAGGCAAGCTGATGCCCAAGTAAGCGGAATTAGCTATACGCTTTCGCCCGTAGGCAAATACGTTTTTTCCAGCGACGATGCTGGTCTAAAAGACGGCTTGATGTACGGCGGCGAACTTGGATTTGGCTTTGGAAAGTTTCTGGAACTAGATGGTGTTTACCTTCTAGGGACCGGCTTCAAAACCAATTATTCGAATTTTTCGAACAATGTGTTCTCGTCGCGGAAGAAGTTGAGGTGCCGGTTGACGTCGTGGTAGTTGAGGAAACACCAATGATGGTTGATGTTTTCTTGGCGAATGAGACGCCCGCTGAAAAACGTATTCGGATGCTCGAAGAGCAATTAAAGAGCGCCATGGTCAAACTCGATTCCATGATGGTCATGAAGGGTCATGACAGTAACATCTCTGATCGCACATTGACCATCCCCGTCCCGGAAGTTGGGGAGATCTACATTCGTTTCGGCACTTCAGAACAACGTGTCAAAGTGGACTCCAGCTTCGTTCCCAAAATGGTTGTAGATAAGGCCAACAAAGTAGAGTTGGGGGATGCTACTCCTGCAGTTGTGTTACGTCCAGATTCAACGGTTGCGCTGGCTGGAATTTCCCCTGATATGGTTCAAGCGATCGTTCAGAAGGTACTTGCCGAGCAAGAAGCTAAAAACGATGGAAAAGCAGCGCCTGCAGGCGTTACGGCCCAACAGCTTGAAAAAAGCCTGAAAGAGATGGAGAACCGTCTAGACAAGCGGATTTCAACCGAAATCGGGAAAGTAGAAGACGCCAATAAAGCTCAACCAATCGAAATTCAGGTTGAAGGCCGACCAGCGCCGTCGGCGACTCCGGTGGATACGACGGCTCAGAAATCCAGAGGCCTGATGGCTGTTTTCGCGGACAAAAAGCTAAACAGCATTATCCCTGTAATTGGCCTTCGGATGAAGGACGGTATTGACCGCGTAGTCTTTGGAGCTCGCGCCGATTATCGCTTTCCTGATCAGAAAGTCCGTTTTATTCCAGAAGCTGCGATTACCATTGGGGAAGCTGTAGGAATTACGGCTTTGGCAAACGTCGCATGGTATCCGTACAGTATTAGCGAAAATGCCCATTTTTATGCAGGTACTGGAGCTGGACTAGTGAGCGATAAAGTACTCTCAGGCTTAGAGTTGAAGCTCAATCTATTCGCAGGAATCGAATACAAAGCAAAAACAGGCGCCTCGTTCTTCGGCGAATTTAGCACGCTAGACTTTTTTGATTACAATCGAATCATGTTTGGATATCGGATTCTGATAGACAAATAGGACGATCAGAGCGCCCAACATATTTCGACCCCAAACTGTGGTCAGATCATCCGAATTCGATGCTAAAGAGGTTCGACATTAAATCACACGAACCACCTATTGCACGAGATCGAGCCAATCACTACCATTCGCCGCCAATCATAGGCCTTAAAGTGAGGTCCAAGAAGGCGGAAAGTTGTTCTTTTGCACTCCCAAATCACAATACAACACGGTCGAACGATCTTTTATGATTCATCCAGATACTGAATTGCGATTTTTAAATGGTGACGTGGGATATGGAGTTGTGGCAACCAAATTCATCCCCAAAGGCACGATAACGTGGGTTTTGGACAAATTGGATCGAACGTTTACTCCCCTTCAAATTATTGAGATGGGTGAGGTGTTTCAGGAAATAATAAACACCTATTGCTACCGTAACAGGGATGGCAATTTGGTTCTTTGCTGGGATATGGGCCGCTTCGTAAACCATAGTTTTAACTCGAGTTGTATTTCGACAGCCTATGATTTCGAATTTGCGGTACGAGACATTCATCCGGGCGAAGAATTGACCGACGATTATGGGTACCTCAATATTGACGAACCGTTTCGTGCGGTAGACGAAGGCGGTGATCGGAAAATTGTATATCCAGACGATTTAATAAAATATCATCCAATGTGGGACAAGAAACTGATTTCTGCGTTTAGAGCTTTCCCAACCGTTCCCCAGCCCCTTGGCGGGCTGATTCCGGCCGAAACCATGGACCTTTGCCACCGAATTGCGGTTGGCCAAACAGAAATGGCCTCAATAATATCTTGTTATTACGATCCCAATCGCTAGTTTTTAGCTTTTGGAAGTTGGTCGAGACAAGACCCGAGAAGACATATGAGCCCTGAACGCAGGTTTAGCCAGAAAGAAATCGCTGCTATATTCAATCGGGCCTCCAAGGCCCAGGAAATAGTGAACGAAGAGGCCACTAGAGAGGAGGGACTCACGTTGGCAGATCTCCATCTGATTGCCCTCGAAACTGGAATTTCTCCTGACTTGATTACCAAAGCTGTAATTGCTGTGGACCAAACGCCAGATGAACCAAAGCCATCAAAGTTTCTTGGGCTCCGGCTCAGCGTAAGTAAAACTGTCAATCTGGACAATCCGTTAACGGATACTGACTGGGATAAATTAGTCGTAGAATTAAGAGACACCTTTCACGCACAAGGAAAAGTAACGCGTGACGGGTCGTTGCGAGAATGGTCGAATGGTAACCTGCGGGTGCTCGTTGAACCCACGTCAAACGGCCACCGGCTTCATATGCGAACACTTAAGGGGAACGCAAAGGGGGGCATCTTTGGAAGTTTTAGTATAATTTTGGCCGCTCTAGTAATGTTTGTTACGTCCGCAATTGCGGGCGGCATTGATGGAGGAGTTCTGGGAACGATTCTCTTGTTTAGTATAGCAGGGTTAATTGGGACAGGTTTTACTACGCTTCAGCTTTCCCAATGGCGGTTTGATCGAAGCGAACAATTTGAAACTATTGCTTCTAAGGCCATTCACCTCACCTCAAAAAATGTCGTGGCGCAGCGCCCTAGCAAGACGGAAACCGTCCTAAATACATCTAAACAGATTGATGAAGTGCCTCCTCAAACATTCGATTCGCTGAAAGAAGGCGCGGTAGAACGAGGAAGCCTTATGGATGGCGTCGCGGAGCCGGATCACGAGCATCACTCGATCCGAACCCGAGAACGCAATAGCTAGGCGTGTCGTTGACGCCTAGTTTTTAGGTCCACTTTAAGGTTGAATAGAATCCTGTTCAGGCCGCTGAATAGCCCACATCCGCACTGAAAAGGCAAAAAGTAGGGGAATCATGGCGGGCGGGGTGGCTTGCGAGACAACGAGTTGTAGGACTATGACGCCAACGGTCCAGAATGCAGTCCATTTCAGGTACGACGCGAGCCATGGAAAGCGATTCCAGCGCAAAGCCACAAATAGGTGGGGGGGAAGCGCCCACGCAAGGTTCCAATTGGCTGAAGTCACGTGATGCAGAGTCGCAAACCACATCAAAAGTAGAAACACTCCGATTAGGCCGATCAGACCCATAAATACTCGGTCAAAGCCAGTGCCTAAGGCTGGTTTTCTGACAGACATGAAAATGACAAAGGCCGAAAAGATCGACGAAATCCAAAGCGTCCAAGGTGGCAAAGAGGTCGGTGCTTCGGAATCGAACGTCAATACGTCATTTTTCGCGTCCACAATAGGAACTCCTTCAGGAGTGGTTGAACGATCAATTATCTTCAGGAGATACACTGGGAGGAAGGTTCGCTGCCGAACCGACGGGATTTTGTCCAGTTTACTTCCGATTACAAGGTCAATTCCAAGATCCAGCAGGCCGCGCTCGTGTATAAATTCATCCAACATCGTCCGATAGGTCGTTCCAAATTCGTCAGTTTCGGGCAATTGAATCGCATCGACGGCAAAAAGAAGGTCTAATAGCCGGGTCGAACAGTTGTCGAATACAAAATCGTATTGATAAGACTTGTTTTCTGGACGAAGATTTTCCAGAAGTAGGTCATATATCCCAGCTACTTGCAGTGTGTCTAGCAATAATAGCTGTTCAACGACATCGCGTTCCTGGAAATTTGCGCCTCTTAGAAGAGCAGACGTTGGATCGGCTGAGAGTTGGTACAACATATCCCCATACGTGAACCTGGGGATGAAATAAGGCCTCGTTACGTCAAACGTGCCATAGTTAAATGAGGCGTCTAGTCCGGATTCTGGGTCCTTTACCCGAAGCGCAGAATGCCCCCATGCCGAATACGTAGGTTCACCCGGAAAAATCGTAATCACGGAGATTTGGGTGCTCGCCGATACGCTCGGCGGCAATTGAGCTTTAACTTCCGAAGATCCGAAAAGAAAAAGTACACAGACTGTCAGCAGACTTATGTAGCTTCGCATATCGCGGATTTTATAGTAGATTTTGTAGGATATGAACAGGACACAAAGAGCTAAAAGTGTATTTGACGCACTTCGCAAGGTAATACCTGAACCCGAAACGGAATTAGAGTACGAAAATACTTGGCAACTCTTAGTCGCCGTGATGTTATCGGCCCAATGCACGGATGCACGAGTCAACATTGTTTCTCCAGCATTGTTCAAGCGTTTCCCAGATAGCGCGTCAATGCTAGGGTGCACGTCTGACGACGTTCTGCCTTGGATTCGGTCCATATCTTATCCCAATAGCAAGGCCAAACACTTGGTTCAAACCGCGAATATCCTGCATGAACGTTTTGGAGGGCAGGTACCGGGCACGATTGATGAATTGGTACAGCTTCAAGGTGTTGGTAGAAAAACGGCCCAAGTTGTTGCCTCCGTCGCGTTTAATGTCCCTGCCTTAGCTGTTGATACGCACGTATTTAGGGTCGCAAATCGAATTGGACTGGTAACAAGGGCCGCCACAACGCCTGAAAAGGTAGAACGGCAGTTAAAAAGTTTGTTACCTGAGGCCAGTTGGGGAGACGCCCACCACCTCTTGATTTTGCACGGTCGGTATACCTGTTCGGCGAGATCTCCAAATTGTAAGGCGTGCACGGCATCAGCGGCCTGTGACTATTTTTCGAGGCTTGAACGATTGCCAAAGCCTCGTCAGGGATTGGACTCCAAGATGGGGAAATACTATTGTGCGAGCCGAAATCATTATTTCGACGTTCCAGACCAGGTCAGTGATCGGTACAGAGTTGATCAGGTTTCATGCCCGAAGTGCGGATCGATGAATGTGTTTCTTTCGAAATCAGGCATTTCGACCAAGCAAATATTGGACTTCAGAGTATAACACGCGCCAAAAAATAACATATTTTGAAATCGCGACTATCAGGAAATGGAATGAAGAAGCACTTGTTGATGATTTTGGATGGATATGGAATTGCTGAGGATCCTTCAGTGAGCGCTATAGATCATGCAAAAAAACCCTTTCTAGATAGTTTGTTTGCCAAATATCCCCATAGCACGCTCGATGCCAGTGGACTTGCTGTAGGATTGCCTGAAGGACAAATGGGCAATTCAGAGGTCGGTCATATGAATCTTGGGGCCGGACGAGTGGTCTATCAGGAAATGACGCGAATCGACGAAGCCATTCGGAATCGATCTTTTTTCGAAAATCGAGTGTTGGTCGAAGCCATGGAGACGGCGACACGTCGAGGTAGCAACGTTCACGTTTTGGGCCTTCTTTCAGACGGCGGTGTGCACTCACTTCAAAGCCATTTGCACGCATTGCTGGAGCTTGGCGCATCACACGGATTATCCAAAGACAATGTATTAGTGCACGCCTTCACCGACGGAAGGGATACCTCTCCTCACGGTGCAAAAAACTATTTGTCCAGTCTTGAGGCTGAAATGGATAGAGTGGGATGCGGGAGAATCGCGTCCATCGTTGGTCGTTATTGGGCTATGGACCGGGACAATAGGTGGCCCCGAATCCAAAAAGCTTACGACCTGTTGGCTCACGGAAAAGGTGCTTCATTTGAAACAGCGGCCGAAGCCATTGATTTTAATTATAACGCCGGGATTACAGATGAATTTGTCGAGCCGGCTACGATTGGCTCCTATTCTAATGGATCGATTGCAGACAACGACGTAGTAATTTTCACAAATTACAGAGCGGACCGTGCGCGTCAGATGTGCCATGCATTGTTAGACGACGCTTTTCGAGGTTTTAGCCGTGAACAATTAAGAAACCTACATTTTGTGGCTTTTACGCCATATGAATCTT
This sequence comes from uncultured Bacteroidota bacterium, assembly GCA_937876355.1. Lineage (GTDB taxonomy): Bacteria > Bacteroidota > Rhodothermia > Rhodothermales > UBA10348 > UBA10348. The sequence continues at coordinate 21,976 of CALFHN010000080.1, forward strand.
CTTTTTCTTTTCCGGTTGCTTTTCCGAAGGTGAACCTGACCCATACGTTGGGTGAGGTCATAGCGGAGCACGGTCTGAAACAGTTAAGGGCCGCAGAAACCGAGAAATATCCACATGTCACTTACTTTTTCAATGGCGGCCGAGAGGCTCCATTTGAAGGAGAAGACCGAATACTTGTAGCTTCGCCAAAAGTGGCTACCTACGACTTGCAGCCGGAAATGAGTGCGCCTGAGCTAGCAAGGAAGGTAGCCGAAGCCATTCAAAAGGAAAATTACTCCTTAGTAGTTATCAATTTCGCCAACCCCGATATGGTTGGGCACACTGGAGTTTTTGGCGCCGCCGTCAAAGCAGTGGAAGCCGTTGATAAAACATCAAAAGTTATAATCGACGCTGCTTTGAACTCGGGATATTCGGTCAACATAATTGCTGATCACGGCAATTCAGATCGAATGCGCAATCCGGATGGAACGCCGCACACGGCGCACACAACCGTTCGCGTACCTCACCTTATTATCAAAGAAGGATTTAAGGGTACGGTGCACCACGGTCGTTTGGGCGATGTGGCTCCAACAATTCTGGACATTCTTGGAATAGATCAACCCGTTCAAATGACAGGGAAGTCTCTTCTTAGCGAATTGTGATGGTCCACGGCCAGAGCGCTTGAACTTGTCCCCGAGATTCGACCATTTGTTGAATCTCATCCAGCTGTTTTCCAACGAGAAGTTTGTTTTTCGATCCGAACACTTCCGACAAAGTTCGGACGCTTCCCATCGGGGATTTCAAGAATTGATCTATGAAAGAGGTCGGTGCCGGATAGCGGACAATTTCAACAGCTGTGGGGTCCAAAAAGACGGCCTTGGCTGCGTAGTCGATGGCAGATTCCAATCCTCCGATCTCGTCGACCAGACCGACCGTAATGGCATCTTCCCCGGTCCATACCCGCCCCTGTGCGATGGCATTCACATCTTCCACGCTCATCCCTCTGCTATCGGCTACTTTTTTCAAAAAGGCCTGGTAAGTGCCGTCGGTAGCCTTATTCAGAATGGCGCGTTCCGAATCCGTATAGCTTCTCATACCGGAAAACATGTCCGCGTACGGGCCAGTGGTAACGTTATCAAATGTGATCCCAATTTTGTCTTCCACGAGACCGCTCGCATTAAAAAACATAGAAAAAACACCAATTGAGCCCGTAATAGTGTTTTTTTCAGCAAAGATTCTGCTTCCTCCTGTGGCCACCCAGTAGCCTCCGGAAGCCGCGAGATCACCCATGGATATGATTACGGGCATTTCAGCAGCGGTTCGTTCTACTTCCCTGAGCATGGCGTCTCCAGCCGGAGCAAAACCGCCAGGAGAATTAATGCGGATGACCATCGCCTTTACTCCCTTACGAACTCTGGCCTGCCTGATCGCTTTCACAATCGTATCTGATCCGGCAAGTCCTCCGCCTGAGAGAGGGGATTCAGAGGGGGCTCCTGACATCATAGTGCCAGTAATATGAACGACCGCGATTTTTTCAGTTGATTTTTTGGGGCGAAGTTGCGCGGCATACGTGGACGCGGAAACGGTAACAAGGGCCTTGCTGGAATCTGCTCCTGAGATCATTTTAAGCTTGTCTTGAACTTCGTCGTCAAATGCCAATCCATCCACAAGCCCATTGTCAAAAGCTTCTCTCGCGGAAAACATGGCATCCTCATTCATAAGCTGCCTGACCTGCTCCGGAGACATTTTCCTTGAACTGGAAACGGAAGAAACGAAACTGTTTTCTATTCCATCGAGGAGCGCCCCGAGCTGTTCGCGGTTTTCAACCGACATGGAGCTTCTGGTGTAGGCTTCTACTGCTCCTTTGTATTTACCAGATCGAACGACTTCAGCCTTCACACCCAATTTTTCGAGAAGGTCGCCGTAAAAAGTCGAAGTAAGCGCAAACCCATTAAACTCAAAAATGGACTCAGGTTCGAGAAAAAGGCTGTCCGCTACAGAAGCAAGAAAATACTCAGACTCCATCATAAAATGATTTTTGCTCGTGGCTAGAATTGGTTTCCCGCTTGTTTTGAAAGATTCCAGCGAACGCCTTATGGCTTCGAGAGATGCCCAGGAGGAAATCATCCCATTACTGCGTATCCAGATCCCTTTGATTTTTGAATCGGTAGCAGCTGCTTCGACTGCAGCTGTGATGGAGTGTAAGCCGACTGCTGCCTCGCCAACTAACATTTGGGTTAGTGGGTCGCCTGAAACGATTTCGGGAAATGAGCCAATCAAGTCAATGGTCAATATGGAGTTTGCTCGAACCGGCGGCAATTGATTTCCGGTTGACGCGAGGGCGATGATGAATAAAAATCCGAAAAATAGTAGGATGCCGAATGCGATCAACGATCCTAAGACGTTGGCCAACAAGGTTTTGAGAAACTTCATACGGGGAATACGCTAAACAAGGAGGTGTTCTTAAATTTCAATCCTATTATACGCCTGCTCTGCGTGCCCGTTCTCCATTTTCGGTTATAAGGATGTTTGATCAGTTGTCACCCTATACAATTCCAGTACTGCATCCGGTATTGGCTCATTTTCCAGTTGCATTGGGGGTAGTATCCGTTGTTTTTGCCTCAATTTGGCTTGTTCGCAACCGAATTTACTGGCTAACTATTACCATGTGGCTTCAGGGAATGGCATTTATTGGCGGTGTTCTGGCCCTCAGAACGGGGGATGCGATGAAAGATCAAAGCGATGGCATTGCGATTGTGGACGAATTGGTTCAGTTGCATGAGTCGACGGCTGAACGAGCATTGTGGATAATGGGCATCTCTTTCGCGTGGCTGATTTTCGCCAAATGGATGATTGCGCGTGACACGTTTCATTCTGAGGCACGTCTGTGGATTAGAATCGTCACATTTATTTTGGTTTTACTTTCTTCTTTGTTGATTGGCCTAACAGGTCACATTGGTGGAACAATGGTGTGGGGAGTTCCTGTTTAGGGCGAAAACGTCAATTTTAGACTCCGCCCCCTTTGTGTACCGATTATTGGACACTTGGGGATTTCAATGCCTTCGATCGTGGTAGGTTGATGCCTCATTTAAAGTCTTATCTCACAGGATACCGGCTTTTGTGTTGTGGCACGACTTTGTCTATGTAAATGGTAGGGTCCGTTTCTCACGGCTAAATCATTTATTGAAACGGGGTATACAATCATGAAACACAACATTACAAACCTTCGGTTTTTTGCGCTCGCTTTGTTGGTGGCGCTTTTCACATTTGCTTCGATTCCTCAAGAGTCGATGGCTCAACGAACTCGTACCTCTAAAGGCAAGGTGACGGTACAAAGAGACAAAAAAACCTCGAAACCCCGTTCAGCATCTAAGGCTGTTAGATCCAAAGTCAAGGTTGAAAAACGTGAAGGTTCGAAAGAAACGGGATCACAATCCCGTTCTTCTGACGCAGCTCGCAGCTCGACTGGTAATAGGTCTAGTTCTTCGGATGCCAGAAACGCGCAGGCTAAACGGACTGATAGAAATACGAATGCTGCGGGAAATCGGAATTCTAACGCCTCGAGATCAAATGATAACCGAACAGTCGGTAACCGTTCAAATGGAAACGTAGGCCGCGGCGACGTTGTTGGCAATCGGTCGACTTTAAAAAACGGCGGTAAATCCCAGGTTGTAGTAAATAATAAAAGGCGGAATTCAGTTCGGTTTGCCCCTAGGATCTTCGTTCCCTCAAAGTTTAATCGCAATTACCGTCCGTCCACGCGCATATCCATTCACATAGCTTGGCCTTGGATGGTTCGGTATGAACGAAGATGGTCGCCTAGATATCGATATCGTCAGGTGGTTTATGTGGAGTCCAATTGGAGCGGACAGAAGCGATCTTCTCGCGTTGAGATGGAAACCGTTTATCGCCACAAAGTGAAATACGCGAACAATGAATACGCGGTTTTAGAAATTGATATTGAAGAAGTCGCCCTTTACGATTCAGGTAGATACCTAGGTACCGTGGACCGAATTCCTTCAAGCCTATCAAAAATCGAAGCAACCGTTTACCGGGATGGTAGAATCGATTTTGATCGCGATGTATTTGTAGTGGGTGATAGTCGTGCCGGATTCGAGATGATCTCTACTCGTTTCTACGATGACTATGCTATGGCCGGCTACCGTGACTCCGACGGATACGAAGCGGGTAAATTGAATCTGCGTTCAGGAAAAGTAAGTCGAATTAGGCGCAGCCGCTTGTTTGACCCTCGTAATTTTAATGGTTTTGCACCTATATCACTCCTTCCGGAGGAAGAAGGCTGGTTGTGGGATTATGGCGTAGATGCTATAAGCGCAGAAAGTGACGATTACGATTCTTACTACGGCTATAACGGTGGAGCAGCTCGAGGATTGATGTCGAATAGTCCGTTGAGCAGGGATAGCAACTATTCCTATGACACAGACTTTGGAGCATCGTTCAAAGTAGATCGCAAATCTAACATTCAGCGCGTTGAGTAGCGGACCCTGGTAATTCAATGCGTTAATAGTCGGGGCTTCCTCCATTGGGAGGAAGCCCCGACGTTTTTATGCCAAGTGGCCACTCAATTTGGTCCTTACTTGAAAAGCAAAAGAAGGGAAACTACTGGGGGTTATAACGGGTTGCACCTTGAAGTTAATGCACCTTCAAACTTTCATCCCGCGGCATTCATACTTCCTTGGCCAAAACGATCTATACAACGCCTAGTCAGATAATCAGCAAGTTGTCCCTTCGACAGCGTTCTGTGCTGCGCCTTGTAGTAAAAGGCCATATTGAATCTGCTGGACCAGTTGGTTCCAATTGGTTAAAAAAGAAGTACAATTTGGGAATGAGTTCTGCTACGATTCGCAATGACATGAATGAATTGGAATCGATGGGATTATTAGGGCATCCTTTTACGTCGGCTGGCCGAATCCCGACTAAATTAGGATACCAGGCTTTTGTGACCGAGTTGATGGAAGCAGCCGTTATTTCGGTGGATGAACGTGAATTGATGCAACGAGAACTGCTATCGGCGATGCAGGACACTCAGTTGTTAATACGAGAAAGCTCAAAATTACTTTCAAGATTGTCTCATTTGTTGGGCGTAGTACTGAGCCCTCAGATGAACAATGGCGTGCTTCAACGGCTTGAAATTGTCCATATTTCTGCAGAAATGCTGATGTTTGTCATCAGTGTACAAGGTGGATTTATTCGAACGATACTTTTGCAAGTCTCTACAGAACTAAAACGTTCGCAATTGGACGATTTAGTTGCTCTCTTAAACGAGCGATTAGCAGGATTGACGTTGGATGAGATTCGGCGCACCTGTGTGCCTCGATTCCAGGATATAACTGGAGAAGAGACGGGCTTGATTCAACTCATCGTAGATCGTTCTACGGATTTGTTTACTGAAGCTCCAGAAGCTAGGGTTATCCAGTTGGAGGGAGCTTCTTATATTTTATCGCAGCCTGAATTTTCTGAGTCTGCTCAGATGAGGGAATTGATCGAATTCTTGGACGATGGGTCTTCCATCGTCCGTCTGATAGAGAGATCATCGGATCTTGAACGTGTTAACTTTGGCCATGCGTCCATTCGTATTGGTGTCGAATCGGAGTATCATTCCTCCGGAAAACTGTCGATAGTGTCAGCCCCGTTCATACGCAGTAATTTGCAAGGAATGGTCGGATTGATTGGCCCAACTCGAATGAACTATGCTAGAGCAGTGGCTTTGGTAGAAGGAATGGCTACTCTTATGAGTGTCCCAGGCTCCCCCAAACATTTTGCCTGATATAACAGGTTTTACGGATTTGAATTAGGTATGGCTTCCAAACGACAAAAACAGGCAGACGACCTGGAAACGGACAATATCATCGAATTTGGAGATTCATCTTCCCCGGATATCGTGGAAGATGATAACGAACGCGATTATGTCATTCAGGCGATCGACGAGATTGCAGATCGGAGTCTTGAAATCGAGCGTCTGACGAATGAATTGGCCGGGTCTACCGACCAGTTGAAGCGGCAAGCCGCTGAATTCCAAAATTATCGAAGACGTACAGAGCAGGAAAAGGCGCAATCCGTCTCGCTAGGAAAAAGTATTGTCATTCAAAAATTATTGGATGTGGTAGATGATTTTCATCGGTCTTTAGAGGCCACGAAGATAGCAGAACAAGAGGCAGATGGAGAATTGTCCCCTGCTTATTCCTCCCTGAAATCGGGCGTCGATTTAGTCTATTTAAAATTGATGGACGAACTGTCTAAGATGAATGTGATTCCTATGGAAACCGTCGGTCACGCGTTCAACGAAGAAGAACACGAAGCTTTGTTACAGCAACCAGCTGCCGAAGGGCAAGAAGTTGGTATCGTCATTTCTGAAATTCAGCGAGGTTTCCGCATGGGAGATAAAGTCTTGCGTCACGCCCGCGTTATCGTTTCTGCCTAATATGAGAGATTATTACGAAGTCATTGGCGTTGAGAAAGGCGCTACTCCTGAAGAGATTAAGAAAGCTTACCGTAAGGCTGCCTTGCAATTTCATCCTGATCGAAATCCAGGGGATTCAGCAGCGGAAGATAAATTCAAGGAAGCAGCTCAAGCGTACGAGGTTCTTTCCGATCCAGCCAAACGCCAGCGTTATGACCAGTTTGGTCACGCTGGATTGCGCAATGGTGGTCAGGCTGGGGGCGCAGGTTTTCAAGACATAAATGACATTTTTAGCGCATTTAGTGACATCTTTGGAAGCGGAGGTAGTGTTTTTGATGAGATGTTTGGCGGCCGTGGCGCTGGTGGGCGAGGTCGAAGACAAGGACGTCCCGGCAGTGACCTACGTATTAAACTGCCCCTTTCTTTAGAAGAAATAGCCGAAGGGACTGAAAAGAAGATCAAGGTTCGCAAGTTTATTGAGTGCACGACGTGCGATGGAAATGGAGTTTCAGATGCTACTTCCGGCTACGAATCGTGTCGGACATGCCAAGGACAGGGTGAAGTACGGCAAGTTACGCGCTCTGTTTTTGGTCAGTTTGTAAACGTTCAGCCGTGTCCTACCTGTAGAGGGGAAGGACGCATCGTGAAACATCCTTGCGAAACGTGTGCGGGTGAGGGCCGAGCTAAAGGCGAGGAAACCATCAACATTACGGTGCCTTCAGGAGTTCTAGAGGGACACTATTTAACGTTGAGAGGTGCTGGAAACGCGGGTTTGCGTGGTGGACAATCCGGCGATTTAAGAGTCGAAATCGAAGAAAAAGCGCACGAACATTTTACCAGAGAAGGTTTGGATGTGTATCACGAGTTGTACATCTCGATTCCAGAGGCTGCTCTTGGGATGGAAGCTGAGGTTCCAACGTTGAAGGGCCGGGCGCGGCTCCAGGTTGATGCCGGCGTTCAATCTGGGAAAATTCTTCGCATGCGCGAAAGGGGACTTCCAGATATTGAGTCAACTGGAAGAGGCGATCAAATGGTTCGAATTCACGTTTGGACCCCTATTAGCCTGACAGAGGAAGAAACGGAGCTCATGGAGTCCTTGCGGGATTCTCCGTCCTTCATACCAAGCCCAGAATCTCTTGGAGACCGAAAATCGTTCTTCTCACGGGTAAAAGACGTCTTTTCATAAAAAAGTTAGATGAACAATTTACCTAGAACGCCGGTGGGACCTGAGGACTTTAGGCGTGGGATGCGACACGTTCCAACAGTGGTTACAGTCGTTACGTTCGACGCTCAAAGCGGACCAATGGGTTTAACAATTGGTTCGTTCGTTTCTCTTTCTCTAGACCCACCGCTGGTCTGTTTTAATGTCCAAAAGGATTCCAGCGTTCACGATGTGATTGTAAAGGCTGACTATTTCTTGGTCCACGTTCTGCGAGAAGACCAAGCAAGCATTTCAGACCAGTTTGCGGATCCGGACTTGAGTACGCTGGATTCGGTTGATCCTTCGATTATGATGGAAGGTCCGTTAGGAATACCAAGTTTACGATCCTATTTGGTTCGATTTGAGTGTAGGACGACACAAATATATGATGGGGGAGATCATTCCATCCTTTTAGGCTGCGTCGAAGGAATCGAAGAAGGGGAGCCGGGCCGGCCTGTGGTGTATCATCAACGAGCATATCATGCCATTGGCTCACATGTAGCGAATAGGCCGTCGCCTTAGGACTCAGAAATCGGGAATTTGAGCTGTTCACCTGCCGCACCAGTCCCGAAAAGGGCGAAATCATACCGTGCAGGGTCTTCAATATTTAGTTGTTGACAGGCTTTTGTTAATTCCAAAGTCGCTTTCCAATCGTTAGCATTTCGGTTAATCAGACCGATGCAGCGAGCTTGTCTGCCTGAATGAACATCGAGAGGTAGCAACAATTCCCGAGCAGGTATCGACTTCCAGAGTCCCAAGTCCACGGGGCCGGGTCTCACCATCCAGCGCAGGTACATATTCCAACGTTTGCACGATGAACCGGATGAAGGGCGAGCAAAGTGCTTCTGAATTCTTTTAGGTTGCCCTGGTACGTTTTGTACTATTTGTTCTGATAGATATTGAATACCGGATTCTATGGGAGACTCAGCTTTCATGCCGCGCCGAAAAATGTCTTCCAACGACGAATCGGTTAAAAGGGCCTGAAGTGAAAGAGTGAGTCCCTCAGCGTCGTTGGCATTGAACGTCCTGTGCACAAAACCCTCCAGTTTGGATCTGCTAGAGGAGGCTGAATAGGTGCGAACAAATTCTGCCGGTTTATAGTCCATTCGTTCGCACAATTGTACCAATTTGGCCAACATTATATCACGCCTGCCCCAGGCTAACAAGGCCGCAAATAAACCAATAATCGATTGATCATCAGGATCCTCGAAACCGTGAGGAATGGAAATGGGATCGTCTTTTATAAAGTCCGCTTGCTCAAATCGATCCACGATGGGGTCGAGATAGGACCGCAACCGATCTAAATTGGGAGTATCAAGCTTCACTTGACTGGGCCAATAGTTTAAGGGCCGAGAGTAAATCTACGTTTCCGCCGCTTAAAACCACACCTACCCGGGCGCCCCTAACTTCAATTTTACCGCTCAAAAGGCCTGCGAGGGACATCGCCCCCGTCGGCTCCACGATCATCTTAGTTCGATTCCAAAGAAGACTCATGGCTGTGACAATCTCAGCTTCATCAACTGTTATCATGGAGTCTACGTGTTGCCTGACCAGAGGAAAAGTTATGGAGCCCAAGTAGGGCGTTCGGGCTCCATCGGCAATCGTATCCGGGTTATGGACGGTTTGTAGGGTGCCGGAATAAAATGATCTCGTGGCATCATCGCCAGCCGCAGGTTCTACCCCAACAACATGGCAGGATGGTTGTAACGCTTTGGCAGCGATCGCGCAGCCGGACAGAAGGCCACCACCGCCGCATGGGACAAATAGAAAGTCCAAGTTCGAAACGCCTTGCATCAGTTCTAAGCCAACCGTGCCTTGTCCTGCCACAACATGAGGATGATCATAGGGGGGGATGAGGGTGAGCGACCGTTCTGAAGCAACCTGTTTGGCCAGATCCTCACGCGAAACCGCATTCTTATCGTAGGAGATGATTTCTGCTCCATATGCGATTGTAGCATTTTTTTTGACTACGGGAGCATCTTCTGGCATGATAATCGTAGTTCGGATTCCCAACAATTGTCCGGACAATGCGATTGCTTGCGCATGATTCCCTGAGGAATAGGTGAGAACGCCTGCAGTTTTTTGCATTTCGGAGAGGCGGCTCATTGCGTTGTATGCCCCTCGGAATTTGAAAGCACCGGTCCTCTGAAAATTTTCTGGTTTTAAAAATACAGAAGCAGAACTTGCCTGATCGACCGATTGGGAAGTCATTATTTGGGTTTGGTGTGCTTTTCCTGCCAATTGTTCAGCAGCCGATAGCACATCACTAAAAACGACAGGGGAAGGCAATCCTTCTTTCTTCAATCCCTGATCTTGTCCATTTCGATTCATTCTACAACTCCAAAAAGTACACTTTATTCTAAATTTAAGATAAGACAGCTTCAATTTGTATTGGGTGATGACAGTAGCTATCTCCTCCCACTGTCAAAAAATAATAGCTGAAATTCAGTGGAAAAATATTTAAGTAGCTTTTAAGGCCGTCGATAATGAATCCAGAAACGAGTTTCTTGGTGAAGCTCGGTCAACAACTAAGAATCCAATTACGAACAACTAAGGAGGTTCACTTATGGGTCAGCAGCAATTACTTCTTCTTGTCCTAGGTATCGTTATCGTCGGCTTGGCCGTCGTAGTAGGTATCCAGGCATTTTCTGAAAATCAGAAAAAAGCCAACGCCGATGCTCTTGTTAATGATGCAATCCGCATTGTTTCAGACGCTCAAGCTTGGAAATTGAAACCATCTGCATTTGGTGGAGGCGCAAGCGCTGCCAACTGGACTGGTTTAACCTTTGCTCAGATTGGTTATAAAGTGGGTGAAAACACTCCCAGTTTACACCCAGGTACCGCAGCTGAAGCTGATCAGTACGAAAATCTAAATGCAGTTTATGATTTGGCGGCTTCAGGCGCCAACCTGACCATCACCGCTACGTCTTTTGACGGTGGTGGAGTTGCATTGAACACGGTTGTCGTGGTAGCAACTGGCACGACTCCTGGAAGCATTACGACGACTATTAACTAAGTCGCCTAGTCATCCTGCCCTGGGGACCTTGGTCACCTAAGGTAAAGTCTGAGCTCGGGGGGCTGCGAAAGCAGCCCCCCGAGCTTTTTTTATTCAGTTCGAAAGTCGAGACAACACAGCAGCCAAGCGTTCATCATCAAAATTGCCATACTAGGCTAGAACGCCGCAATGGACTGGAATGAAAATGGTCTAGTCTTCTTTTTCTGTCACTTCTTCTGCTTCAACAACGGTGACGTTTTCTTCTTCCCGTTCAATAATGATGTCAACGTCAGAGACGAGAGCGGCAAGTGCTCCTACTGCTGCCAACGTAGGCAATAAGAATATGGCCGCCGTAGCTCCACCAACGCCAACGGAAAGCGGAATTTCAAGAAGCGTCCGCTTATCCTTCTTTATTAGGAGCCGACGTGCGCTTCCTTCTTCAATAACTTCCTTCACCTTATCGACTAATTGATTGCCCCTGACTTTCATTTCTTCAAATGTCACTTTGACTTTTTCTTTATTAACCATGACCCAGCTCTTTACTATTAGTGGAATGAATAACTCCTTTCATTCATATACGTTGTGATAGGGGAGGTGTTGCGTCAAACAGCGCTTACTTGATCGGCTCTTACGTGTGGCTTCACGGCAACTTCATGATGAAAATTCTTAAGGCTGACAAAACCTCGTCGATACCGCATACAGAGCGAAAATTCCGAAAGGAGCCCGTTCTCAGATTCAATATCTGACTTAACCAAACAACCAAGGAGGTTCTCAAATGGGTCAGCAGCAATTACTTCTTCTTGTCCTAGGTATCGTTATCGTCGGCTTGGCCGTCGTAGTAGGTATCCAGGCATTTTCTGAAAATCAGAAAAAAGCCAACGCCGATGCTCTTGTTAATGATGCAATCCGCATTGTTTCAGACGCTCAAGCTTGGAAATTGAAACCATCTGCATTTGGTGGAGGCGCAAGCGCTGCCAACTGGACTGGTTTAACCTTTGCTCAGATTGGTTATAAAGTGGGTGAAAACACTCCCAGTTTACACCCAGGTACCGCAGCTGAAGCTGATCAGTACGAAAATCTAAATGCAGTTTATGATTTGGCGGCTTCAGGCGCCAACCTGACCATCACCGCTACGTCTTTTGACGGTGGTGGAGTTGCATTGAACACGGTTGTCGTGGTAGCAACTGGCACGACTCCTGGAAGCATTACGACGACTATTAACTAAGTCGCCTAGTCATCCTGCCCTGGGGACCTTGGTCACCTAAGGTAAAGTCTGAGCTCGGGGGGCTGCGAAAGCAGCCCCCCGAGCTTTTTTTATTGTATCCGCATTCGTTAAGGTTCGGTCATCACCGCCGATACACAGAATAACCGGGTCCATGTTTAAAATGTTTTTAATGAGCTCTGCCGTCTATGGGGCAACAACAACTTCTTCTACTTGTGATGGGCGTAATCGTCGCTTCGGTTGCTGTAGTTGCTGGAATTGTTGCATTCCAAGAAAAAATGAGACAGTCTGAAATGGAAAACATCATCAGTAGAAATCTTGAAATTGCCACTTCCGCTGTTTTTTGGAAATCCAAAATGGATCCATACAACGGAGGAAATGCAAGTTATGCTGGTCTTTCCACTGACGGGTTTACGAAAATATATATGGCTGCCGAAACGCACCATGCCAAGTTTGAGATAACGAGCGCGACCGCTTCTAGATTGATTATAAGTGGAAATAGTTTTCGCTATCCAGATATAGGAGCTCGCACCTTCATAACAAATTTTACGATTGATTCTACCAACGTCAGTTTCGATAGCGGAATCATCGTCCCTTAGTATTTATACAGTCATGGCAGTTAAAGAATATAGATTTAACGGAATCAGCCGAGCCGGGCAACCGGTTCAAGGGACTGTATTTGCGCCCAGTTCATCTGCTGCGAAAAAACGAGTAGGGTCGTTGGCCGAGCGCCATGCTTTTGTCACCGAGAGCATTGAGCGGCGCCAGACGTATATGTATAAAGTTCGCCATTTCAATGGAAAGGTAATCGAAGGTGAACAAAAGGCTTTTTCGGAAGCCGAGCTTAGGACCGCGCTTTCGAAAATGGGTCTCGAAGTTCAAAAGATTAACAAGAAACTATTTGATATTCAGAGAAAGCCACCTGAATCCGATTTGATCATGTTCGTGCGCCTTTCATCCAACTTGCTCAAGGAAAAATTACCCTTTGATGAAGTGCTCAACCTGTTGGTTAATGACGTTTCGTCAAGAAGTCTAAAACAGGTTATTAGGGATTTAAACGCTGACCTCAAGGGCGGAATGGAAGCGCAACAAGCCTTTATGAAGCAGCAACACATGTTAGGTAAGTTTACCGCGTACATGCTGGGGATCGCATCTCAAACCGGTAATATGTCGGAGATTTATGAGGCCACTGCACGATTCCTTGAACGTCAAAGTGAGTTCAAGAAAAGCATCAAAAGCGCAATGATTACGCCCGTTATCACCCTATTGGTGCTTATGGCTGCGTTTGTTTTTTACGTTTGGTACATCTTTCCGCAAACAGCTGGTTTGTTCGAAAACTTCAATCTTGAATTGCCTCCAATGACCCAAAAGACGCTGAATTTTTCCAAGTGGATGGATAAAAACTGGGGTTATGTCTTCTTGGTGTCCGGATCAATTGTCGGAGTCGTGATGGCCTACTTCAAATCTGCAAAAGGGATCTTTTTTAGCCACCGTGTAATGATTCGGCTCCCCATTATCGGTGGTCTTTTACACAAACTAAACATAGAAATATTTTGTCGTGTCTTTGCTGTTCTGTATTCGGGTAGCGGCGAAAATATTTCTGTGATTAAGATTGCGGCTGAAGCGAGCGGCAATAAATACATCGAGCATCGCGTCAAGACGATCACGATTCCTATGATGGTAGCCCAAGGGGCGGACCTAGTTAAGGCTATGGAAGCGTCCGGGGTATTCACACAAATGTCTCTAGCGCGCTTTAGAAGTGGTTCTGAGACCGGTAACGTGCGCTCCAGCGCTCGTCAGATGGCCGACTATTATGAAAGTGAAACCAAGCTCAAATTGGCGTCAGTTGTTGAGATGATTCAGACATCAGTTGCCCTGATTATTACGCTCGCAATTATGGGTTTAACCATACTTTCTTCAGAACTCGCTATGGTTTCTCCATCTGCATCCGATTTCATGAAGTAAGAGACTAAACAAACACGTTCATGCCTAAGCGCCTTTTTGACATATCACGATTGAAACCTAGTCAGCGATCCGAAGATCGTTCGCCATCGAGTAGTCGATCGTCAAAGCGTGAAGGTGAGCTCTTAAAACAAGCCATCACCGAGCTTAGTGCTATGTCGTTGGACGAAATGTCCGATGCATTGAGAAGCCTCGAAGGTGGCGTTTCAAACGGAGCGGACAAGAATACATTCACGCTTGAAGAAATTTATGGCACCAGTGGTCTGATTGGCGATTCAGAGGAGAAGGGGAGAGAAGGCACTAATTTGGATCCCGCCGATTCTGAAGACGAATTGCTAAACGAACTTTTGGAAGATGGCGACTCTGTAGCGCTATATGATTCCACCGGAAATGATACTGAATCATTCGAACATGACCTTGAGATCGAGTTTTGTCCGATTGAATCATCTGAGCACACGATCGCGCAATTAACTCAAGATCACCTACTGGATGAAAATATCGAGTCGTTTGTTACTAATAAATTAGAAACAACACCAGAACTACTCGCATCCGAAGAAGCATCCGAAGAAGAACCGGCAGAATCGGTCATGCTCTCATCAGAATCCTTTTCGCCCGTCTCGGGAGTGGTTAAGGATGAGATTGTGTTGTCTCTTTTGCAGGTTGGCATCGTTACGATGTCCCAGGTTTTTGACGCCATTCGGAATCGCCAAGAAGGAATGGATCTTTGGCGAGTGTTGTGTTTGCATCCTGACACGGATGCTATTCAGATCGAAGCCTCTGTTGCACAACATCAAGGGTATGCATTTCAG
>CALFHN010000081.1 GCA_937876355.1 uncultured Bacteroidota bacterium
TGGGACGACGACGATTGGTCGGCACCTGAAAGATTGGATATTCAATACGACGCACTTTCCAAAAACAATGCTGATGCAGTGACCCTGTATGCGACGCTGATGCATGTCGACGATCCGGACTTTTTTAACCACCCGTTTTATGGGTTGTTAAAGGGTGGTGTCCCTCCAACAGTTATGCACCTTCGTGATGACTCGGTGCGGTTTCCAGAACTAAGAAGAACATCCGATACGCACTACAAGAATGTATGGCGGTCCCGAAAATATCTCATCCTGGGGATGAGGGACGCCCATTTACATTTGCGGTACTTCCATGGAAAAAATCTTTGGGAACGGGATCACTTTCTACGGAGAATGAGAAATACTCCTTCAGATTTAATCGCGTATGGGTGGTGGAAGTTTGTCCGGGGCAACCTTTTGAAACACCCCAGATTTCGTATTTCTGGCGACGCTCAGGCCGCGTTCAATACCTATATGCGGGATTCGCTGAGTTCCGGACTTTTTTCTAATTAAGAATTGGTGGGCCGGGAGGATTCGATTCTTGATTCCGGTTTAAGAAACGATCTATCAAATACGCCCACGGTAGACCAAGAATGGCCAGTTCCCACACCGAAAGAGTGAAGAGGATGTCCATTGTCATCCAAATTCCCATATGAAGCCCAATAATGGCCAAAATTACGGGATACCGAAACCGCTTAAACCACACCAGAAATGCGAAAAATTCTGTTATCAGGCCAAACAGAAGAAAAACAGTTGCCAAACCAATAGATGAAAGTGCCCATTCTTGGACAAAATTGAGCTCCACGAAACCTGAGCGAGCTATTTCATCAACCGCTTTTTCGTTAATCCACATCCAAAGATGTCGTCCATCAGGCCAAAAAATACCGGAAGCAATCAACTTGCTCCAAGCAGCAAACGTGTAGGAAAGTCCTACAAACAAATACGAAAAACCAACGGCAAACCTATTTCCACTTAACGAATCTGGAAAAGTTATTCGGCCCAAGGCGTACCCTAATAAACCCAGTCCAACAAGGTTGGCACTATGCGGAATCTCACCCAATGAAAAACGGGCGGCGTACTGAAAAATCAACAATCCAAAAGTAACAGAATAAGACCATCGGCCAAAGCCAGAAAGGCCAGCGAAGCCGATCACAAGCAGAATGGTTATGAGTCCTGCATTCCAAATCGGCAGTGAATTGCCGTGCATGAATGCAATATCCACATACCTAGCTACACCAAGTGGAAGTACTACATCCGAAATGCGAAGCGTGTAGATGCCCCATTTCCAAGCTAGATTGCAACTTGCAACCACAATAAACAGCTCAAACATTTTCCTGAATACCCGTTGCCCGGTTGTATCCGGCTGTTCGAATCCGAATAAGTTGTCTGAAAGGTTTAATTTCATTGCTATAAGCTCGGGTTGACGAGGTCGATGCCCGGTGAAATTAGGACATATGGGGTTGCGGCAACATCGACCCCGTCTCGTTCAGTCAGGCGGCCTTGCACCTTGAAAATCATTAACTTACGGTCAGGAGTTGCTCCGCCAAACAACATGCGTTCAAGGGCGGCGACACGAACCGAATCCCAAGTTGTGGTTTTCGAAACGAAATTCGCCAAGTCTATCGGGTCCACTCCATTTGACTTAACCGAAAAGGGAAGGCCCGGTAAACTTTCAAGTTGTGATACATCCCATGAAACGGAATCACTAGGTGGAATTTCTCGAACTACTGACCTTGACCACGTTTTTCCGCCCTGCGAAAACATTGGGAAAATGCTAAACGGCCAAAACTCCCCTAGGTTGGTTGCCACCGTTAGTAAGTAAACGGTCAAAACGGTGACAACAATGGTTTTCGCTTTTTTTGTGAGGTTCTTTTCTTTCATTGCCAATTCAAGGTGTAGATTATACTCAGGTTTAACGCACCCGGAACTTCAAGCATACGGGAACGCTTTGAGCGTCTTCCCTTAATCATACTACAAATCAAAGCTTTCGAATTGTTAAGTCGATTAAAATCGTTAAAGGCTTCGCTTAGCCGTTTTGCCGCTACAACGATGGGCAAACGCATAATTACGGCACTTCGCGTTGTGATAGGCGCAACTGTAGTTGTGGTGCTGATATTTCAGCTTTCAACAATTGGTTGGAGATCGCTTTTAAGCAATTTGCCCAACTCTTTATGGTTTTATGTCACTGTTGGGGTAATGTACGTCACGCTTCCCATTTTCGAGGCGAGTATCTATGGAAGTTACTTCCCCATTTCCAAGCTGAGCCTGTTCTCTGTTTTTGTTAGAAAAAAGATAATGAACTCTGACCTGATCGGTTATTCAGGAGACGTTTTTGTTCTCTACTGGATTAAGGACCGATTAAAGACATCGGAAGGCAAAGTCTTCCGTTTTATGGTGGATAACGGAATAACTTCGTCATTGGGAGCGTTTTCAGCAACCGGCGTTTTATTTGCACTATTGATTACAACTGACTCCATCCGTTGGGGTGATTTTCTGGGCGGGAAAGACCGCATGATTTTCGTGGGCGCCGCCCTTTTGATAGGCGTCCTTTCAATTGTCGGGTATCGTTTTCGTCATACTCTTTTTTCCTTACCCGGAAAGTCTGTCCTTCAAATTTATCTGGCACACTTTACACGATTTATGCTTGTTTTTTGCCTACAGATCTTTCAGTGGTGGGTTGTTTTACCCGAGGTTCCTTTTGAAGTATGGGGTACAATGTTGGCCATACTGACCATATCAAATCGGCTCCCGTTAATCCCAGCTAAAGATCTACTAGCAGTGGCGGTAATGCTAGGGGTTGCAGGCGTCGTTGAGGATAGTCGCGCCGCTATTTCGGCAATGTTAGTGACGCGGATTGCGATTGATCGGATTCTAAATCTAGGATTTTTCATTCCGCTGTCTTTGTCCGATCGGAAAAAAAGACCATAGCGACAGGATTGAGCCAGAAATAAAACCTACTCAAAACACGTAAAAAGGACTTTTTTTAATAAATACATCTTTTTAAAAAAAAGTGATACTTTTTGGTGACTTCTTGCGGCTTGTTAGTTGTCGGCTCCAATACAACTGCTATTGGTAAAAGGCACGCCTGGCAACTCAGGGACAATATTGGCCTCCTATCTTCATATTCCGGTCGGACGCGATAAGCGGATCGCCATCTTCACTGGTGCATACAACCACGTAGTCGATGGTGTGTCTCTTACGTTGAATCGCCTCGTATCATACCTAGAGTGCGAAAACACTCCGGTCCACATTTTTGCGCCGACCGTGCAACACCCCGCTCTAGTACACGCTGGTACATTGACCTCCGTCCCCTCGGTTAGCCTTCCGGGTCGCCCCGAATATCAAGTATCCGTTGGTATGTCACCCAGGGTCATCGATGAATTAGATCGATTTAAGCCAACCATTATCCATATTGCAACCCCTGATTTATTAGGATTGCAGGCCTTGGCATACGCTCGAATCCGGAAAATACCGGTTGTGGCCTCGTACCATACACACTTTAGTTCTTACCTGTCGTTCTATCACATGGAACGCTTAGAGAGCCTGGCTTGGGCCTATTTGAGGTGGTTTTACAAGAAGTGCGAACATATTTACGTGCCTTCACGATCGATGGCTAAAGTATTGAGTGACCACGGAATTGAGGAAGGCGTCGAACTCTGGCCTCGCGGCGTTGATATTGCGATGTTTCATCCGGATAAACGGTCCATTGAATGGCGCCGAAGCCTAGGTTTTGAAGACGATGAAATTGTGATTTCATTTATTAGCCGCCTTGTAGTTGAGAAGGGATTGGTAATCTATGCAGATGTCGTTCAAGCATTAAGAGATTCAGGGAAAAAAGTTCGTGTTTTAGTTGTTGGAACCGGTCCTGCGGAAAACATGCTACGCGACCGTTTTCCGCGGGCAGTTTTTCTGGGCCACTTAACTGGAAATGAACTCGCGACCGCATATGCATCTTCTGATATATTTTTATTCCCTTCCGCCACGGAGACCTTCGGAAACGTAACCCTAGAGGCCATGGCGAGCGGAGTCCCAGCAGTATGTGCCAATGCTACGGGCAGCAGCTCGCTGGTGGTTCACGACGAAACGGGCTATTTGGCAGAACCTGGCGATGTGGAATCTTTCATCCGGTATGCCCTAAACTTGGTTGATGACAAAGAAAAACGGCGCCAAATGGGCATTGCGTCTCGAAGAGAAGCCGAATCGTATAGCTGGCGGCTTATTTTGGGTCGCATTAACGGGTTTTATGACAAGATTTTAGTGCGACCCTTCGTGGTCTAAATTATCTTTTTCGTATCCCGAAGCTGCGCTGAGTAGCCTACTCGTTAGCCTTTCAACATCGTTAGCCTTTCAACATCGTGCGCCTGGTTTTTGTCTCTCATTCTTTTTCTCCCCCCGATCGACCTTTGGCGAATGTAGGTGGAATGCAGC
This sequence comes from uncultured Bacteroidota bacterium, assembly GCA_937876355.1. GTDB lineage: Bacteria > Bacteroidota > Rhodothermia > Rhodothermales > UBA10348 > UBA10348. Next base: position 4,426 of record CALFHN010000081.1, read on the forward strand.
GCGTCGCCATGGATCTAGATGCTGCCATTCAAAAAATCGCAACCAACACAGCGCCGGGATTAAAAGCTAAATTAACGTATGATCACATCGTTCTTGAGGCTAGTTGGAAATGGGTGCATATTCTCGCCCTCCCTTTTCTAATCAAGACGTATTTCCAACTTAGTAGTTTAGTTAGGCGCCGCGAAGTCGATGTCATCTTATTCTCAAGCATGGTTACGGCCGCACTAGCCGTTCTGTTAAAACGCTCCATGAGAGTCAATGGAGTCCGAGCGGCAGCAATTGTACACGGTCAGGATGTAACTAAACCGGTTCGGGCCTATCAACTGTTCGTTCCCAAAATTTTTAAGGCTTTGGACTTGGTTTTACCAGTAAGTGGAGCTACCGGAAAGGCTTGCGTGGAGCGCGGGCTCCCGCAAGAGAAAGTGGCTGTGGTTCACAACGGTGTAAAATTGGATCGATTTTCGCCATGTCAGTGGCCAGCGGGAGCCCGCGCGAATCATTCGTTTAGATCGTCTCTTCCTCCCAGCGCTCTTCTTTTGGTCTCTGTAGGAAGACAAGTAAAAAGAAAGGGCTTTTCTTGGTTTGTAGAACAGGTCATGCCGCATCTTCCAGATCATGTCCATTACTGGCTGGGCGGAGACGGACCCGAAGGAAATGCCATTACCGAAGCGATCAATTCCAACCAATTACAGGGCCGAGTAAAACTACTAGGACGACTAGGCGATGCCGAACTGACCGAACTTTATCAAAGCGCCGATCTTTTTGTCATGCCCAACATACCGATTCCCGGCGACATGGAAGGATTTGGGATCGTCATGCTAGAAGCAGCCATGAACGGATTACCCACCGTCGCAGCCCGGCTTGAAGGTATTCGGGAAGTTATAACGGAAGGAGAAAATGGGTATTTCGTTGAATCCGGAAATGGCTCGGAATATATCACCAGAATATCCTCTTTGGATTCGAACCGGGCGGAATTGGCACGTCTTTCTACGTCTTCCACCGCCCACGTGGCCTCGACCTTTGGCTGGGAGGTCGTAGCTCGGAATTACGCACTATCCCTGTCCAAAATGTCTAAATAGGTATAGGGAAACGCCTCTCCTCTACCTAAGTTGGTTTTAAACAACAATATTACAAAGCTGTTATCGTTTTGTATGTATCAGATTTTGTATCTATCACTTTGTATTGACTTATGCCTGCTTTCCCGAATCTAAAACATGAGGATACCCTCCGCTTAATTTTCGCGGGATTTACTGTTTTGTTAGTCGCGGTTTCCATGGCTTTTTTCTCAATGGATATAGCCGTTATTGCGACGCTGTTGTGTATATTTGTTTGGAGTAGCCTCTTCATTATGCACTATCACAGAGAAACTGCTAAAGAAAACGTCACTCTTTTAAAGAATTTTCAAGACCTTCAATTTCTCCAATCCCAATTAAACCTTAGAAAGCCCCTTCCGTACCTGACCGGCTGGTCGGCCTCGCCAGCCCTAGCCTCTCGCTTGTACAGCCTAATTGAAGAAAACAAGCCTTCGTACATTTTGGAATTGGGAAGCGGTGTTTCAACCATTGTCATGGCGTATGCCATCGAAAAAGCCGGTACGGGCCGGCTGATATCCATCGATCATGATGAACAATACGCTCAGAAAACACGGGATGAATTAAAAAGACATCGATTGGAGAAGTATGCTAGCGTCGTCCATGCGCCTTTAATCGAAACCATATCCAATGGCACTTCTCAACCTTGGTATGACCTGTCCGGTTTAAACGGACTCGCAAATATCGACTTATTGATCGTTGATGGACCACCTCGACAAACATGCGTCGATGCTCGATTGCCGGCTTTCGAACAACTTTCCGGACGTTTGGCACCTGGATGTGTCGTTGTTATTGACGATTCGGACCGCTTGGACGAAAAAAATAGTTTAATGGCATGGTCAAAATCCAGCGATTCCCAACGCAATGAAGACATCTCATGCGAAAAAGGCATCAGTATTCGCTATTTCAACTGAGATCCGAAAGGCGAAAGCGACCTAAACGGCTGCCCGATCTTCCAACCATTGTAGAAGAGCTGGAAGGAAAACAAGCGCCGCAAGCAATGTTGCTCCTATTCCGATAACGGCAAGCATCCCAATAGATTCCAGACCGGGATGAAAACTCAATAGAAGCCCTGCGAAGCCCACCATGGTAGTCAAGGACCCCATGGCAACGTGCTCTCCTGTAGATCGAAGAACCCTCCATATTGATCCTGGACCTTCTTCTTGATACCGGTGGATAATATGAACACCCGCATCGTTTCCGATTCCAAGGACCGCTGGGAGGACAATCAGGTTGTAGAAATTCAACTTAACGTCTACAAACTCAACCGCCAATAGCATCCAAAGGACGCCGACAACGAGCGGGAGAACAGCTAGGCTGGTCCATCGGATGGTGGTGAAATTGAGATACATCAGCATCAAGACGATGGCGAAGGTCGCAAATACCATCCAAGGTGCTTCTCTACGCATCAATTTTAACATGTCGGCCGCCACCAAAGACGTAGACCCTGCATGATACACGGTACCATCTTTCGTTTCTATGGTACCAACATCTTCAGAAAAAGCAATGGAGGCACGTCCATCTGAGAGCCCAACTGATGGGTAAATAATAACAAAATTGCCCAACTCGCCTGTTTTCGAAGTGAACTGTTTTCGTAAAAACTCTGGGACCTCCTCAAACGCCAGTACACGATTTGTACTAGCCGCCCTCTTAAGCCGCGCCATGTCCTCGTTCTCTTCAATATCCAAAAACGGATCGCTCAACTTTTCGCGTAAGTCCGATAAAAACGTTAGACGGGTTTCTTGAGTTTGGGTCGTCACAGGGAATCGATCCTGCAAGGATTCAACCCTATTAATGGTTGGCGAAAGAGTGTCCGAAACGATCAGGTCGTTTAACACATTGGTAATTGGCTGGATTTCATCTGCCGAATCCACTACTACATAGGCTGGATTCCGGCGTCTTTTGTCACTGTAAACTTTTTTCTCAATTTCATGTCGAGCATCATACTCATCGTAGGAAGGCTCCAATTCACCAAACCGATATTCGAACGAAACACGCGGGAGCATTGCTATCGCCGCGATGATGGCTATGCTACTTACAACTAAGATGGAGCGGGCGGCTGGGAATCGCTTTGCTGAGCTGACATCCTGCGTTGCAATTTTGGCAGCCGAATTCAAGTTGAGTAGTCTGGCTTTCTCAAACAATGATAACAAAGCGGGCATCACAAATAACATAGCCACTAGCGCAAACAGGATCCCTGCCCCGGCGATGAAACCAAACTGACTAAATCCGCGAAAGTCTGCCAAAACAAGAACAAAAAGGGCCAGTGCGGTGGTCATTGCCCCGATTGTTATCGCCTGACCCGTGCTCGCGAACGTACGCTCTGCGGCATCAATAATCGACAATCCGGATGCCCGCTCTTCAGAATACCGGGCATAAAAATGGATTCCGAAGTCTATTCCGAGCCCAAACAGCACTAGACCGAGCGTGGAAGTCATCAAATTTAGCTGGCCGAAAGTGAGGTAAGCCAACCCAAATGTCCAGGACAGGCTCATAAGAAGAGGCACTCCGATGGTCAATGCCATGATGGGCATGCGGAGAATTTCAGTGAAGAAGATTTTAGGCTGGAATGACCGCCCGGCACGAGCGGAATACGATTTGTAAAAAAAGTACAGTACGACTAGCATCAATACGGCCATCATTCCCGAACCAAACGATCCTAGAACATCTCGTTGAATGGTTTGGACTTCAATGAGCTGCCGCAAAAGCCGACCAGCCGTTGTGATCTTCATGTTAGACCCATAAGAACTTGGGTCCAACGCAGCAATCTCTGTTTCTAAGTCTTGGTACGCGTCTTCAATAAACTGAACATCAGAAGAAGCTTGAACTGGGAAAAAACGAAGCACCATAGTCAAACTATCGTCTGAAATAGGGTATTCCTTCGAAACGATTTCATTGTAAATCGAGCTTAATTCTTCGCCGACGGAATCGGCCTCGACTTCGTC
>CALFHN010000082.1 GCA_937876355.1 uncultured Bacteroidota bacterium
GGAGTTGTAGGTTTTGCTCCTTTGCGAACAAAAAAGGGATTACTAGGGCTGGTGCAGCGCTTTGATGTTGAATTTGCCCAGTTTTTTGCCGCTTCATCCATTGGAAATAAATTGGCCTTTATGGCCACAGGTCGAAATTTAAGCTACAGCCGAGAATTGTTTGAAGAAGTGGAGGGCTTCAGCCGACACGCTCACACCGTTTCAGGTGATGACGATCTCTTGCTTCAGGATATTCGAACCAAAACGGATGCGACTATATACTGGGATGATAGCGCGGAAATTCTGGTCGAAAGCGAGCCGCAAAACACGTGGTCTCAATGGCTTCGACAAAAGCGCAGGCATTCATCCGATGGGCGGCTGTTCGTGAAAGACGTCAAGATTGCGCAAGCCCTCTTTTATGGTACGTTTATGGGGGTGTGGTTTGCTGGATTCTTTGACTTGGGATTTGCCTTCGTGGGGTGGCCTATTCTATTGGCGGTTCAGCTCTTTTCCATGTGGGATATCCATCGACTTTTTGGCCACAGGTATTCGTTGTGGTGGCTCCCATTTTTATCGGCGTGGTTCGCGTTTTATTCCTTGGTCGTCCCAATTACCGGGTTTCTTCGGCCTCCCTCGCGATGGTCTTAGCTCCTGTGAACGGTTTAGACAATTCCGATGGGGTCCACGTCTACATTTAGCCGATAAGTGTTCGGTAGGGCCCCGATGGCCTTGTTGGCTGCAAAAATGGCACTGCGCACATGGCTTGCGGGAACTTGTAATGGGACCTTAAGCAAGATTTGATGCCTGAACCTATTCTTCAGTTTGTGGACAAAAGCAGGAGAGGGGCCCAAGCGCCCTACCACTTTGAGGCGCGAATCAATGCAGGATCTCCACCTTTCTGCCAAATCCCGGGTTTTGGCGTCCTCTGGACCAGAAAACGTGATCGAAACGAGCCGGCCGGCTGGAGGGTAGCCCAGCGTGGTTCGACTCTCCAAAGCGTATTTCGCGAATCCAGCATAGTCATGACGAATCGCAAACTGGATGATGGGGTGGCCCGGCTGGCGAGACTGCATTATGACTTCGCCTTCCAGATTAGCTCTTCCCGAACGGCCTGCGACTTGAGTTAACAATTGGAACGATCTTTCTTCCGAGCGAATATCGGGCAACATTAAGCCTGCTTCGGCCTGAATGATGCCTACAAGGGTTACTTTTTCAAAATCGAGACCTTTAGCCACCATCTGAGTGCCGAGCAGGACATCGGCCATCCCAAGACCAAATTGATCCAGAATGGTATGATGGGATCCTTTTCCCGACGTTGTGTCCAAATCCATTCGAAGTTGCCTTACAGCAGGAATCTTAGATTGCAGCTCTTCTTCTAGGCGCTGGGTACCGGTGCCAGCGTAATCCATGGTCGGCAGACTGCACGATCCGCAAACATTGGGCACCCGATCTGTTCGTCCACAGTAGTGGCATCTCAAATGATGCAGCGGTTTGTGATAAACTAGACTTACCGAACAGTCAGGACATTCAGGCACCCATCCACAGGAAGTACATTCCATTACGGGCGAAAATCCTCGGCGGTTAAGGAGTAGAATCGTTTGTTCTTTGCGCTCCATTCTCAGCTCTATGGCCTCAATAAGACGAGCTGAAAGTGCTTCCTTTTTTTGAAATAAGGCCTTTTCGTTTCGTAAATCGACGATCTGAATCTTTGGAAGGCGCGCAGGTACGCCGTTAATGGGAACGCGGTCGGGCATACTCAAAAGCTGATATTTGCCGCTTTGAGCATTAGACAAACTTTCTAAACTTGGAGTAGCCGAGCCCAGAATACAGGTCGAACCATTGTTCATCGCTCTAACAATAGCCACGTCACGGGCGTTGTATCGAGGAGCTGGATCGTGTTGTTTATAGGAGGCTTCGTGCTCTTCATCAACAATAATGAGACCCGGTCGTTTTAAGGGCGCCAAAATTGCCGACCGAGGCCCAATTACAATGGGGTATCGACCATCTCCAATGCCCCGCCAGGCATCGTAGCGTTCGCCGAGACTCATCCGGGAGTGCAAGACGGCTACATCGTCGCCAAACCTTCTTCTGAAGCGGCGTACGGTCTGTGGGGTAAGGGAGATTTCAGGCACCAACACGATGCCCGTTTTCCCCGCATCTCTCGCATGTTTTAGGGCGCGCAGATAAACTTCTGTTTTGCCTGAGCCCGTGACGCCGTGTAGCAGAAAACATCCAAATTCATTCGAATCAAGTTGTTTGTTGATTGCCGCAATAGAGGTCTCCTGGGCTTCGTGCAGCACAATGGTTTTATCTTGGGAATCGCGGGATGGCATACTGCCTTCGGAACGATCCATTACCTCTACGCCTAATTCAATGTAGCCCAACGCCTCCAGCCGTTGAAGTGTCGTGGCCGACCCGCCGCATTCAGCGAGTACTTCAACCTGCGGAACGGGTAGCCTTTCGGCTGCATCCCAGATACGAAGCTGTTCCATGATAGCTTGTTGCCGATTTCCAGTCGGAGGATTTAGCGGGGCTTCGGGATTCAGTTGAACCATCGTTACCGTTCGAGCTCTGGAACCTGCACTTGGTGCGGCGCTGCCTGGCGGCAGCGCCGCACGAGCCGCCTCTCCCCAAGAACACATATAATATTGGCCGATCCATTTGGTCAGCTTTAAGATTTCTGCTGGAAGAACTGGAAGCTCCATATCGACGTCGATAACTTCCTTAGCGGCATACCCCTTCAAGTCTTCCTCTTTGCCTTCCTCAACAATGACACCTGCCAACTTTCGTTTACCAAACGGTACGACGACTCTTCGGCCAAGTCGAACTAAATGCCAGAAGTGCTCAGGAACGATGTACGAATACGGGCGATCCACTGGAAGGGGCAATATGACTCGGACTATTTTCAAGCTATCTGGACAGTAAGTTTAAGAATAGAAGATACGCTTTTAGTCGCCTCGGAAACCGACCGCCTTGGCTTGGGTAGAGGAGGCAAACCTCATTGACCTATGTCTCTTCAATACAAAAGTAGCCCTTATTGGCTCGCGTTCGCTCTATTTGCATCAGGATGTCTTCCATCTTCGTGCTCCCGGACCGAACAGAGGGCCATTTCTCCCTCTGATTCGCTTTCGCGCGCGATGGCCGAAGGATTTCCCGTCGATACCCTTCAGGTTATAGATCGAATTGCCCCTGGAATGGACTCGCTCTCGTATCCACGATCGATTGGATATGATCCGGAGGGCCAATTGTGGATTACGGACACGGCGCGTCATGTCATTTTGTCCCTCGCACAGGATGCAGATACGCTCGTTTACCGGGCTACTATCCCTCTTTCATATCCCTATTTGGCAGGGTTTCGCGGGGAGTCCGTCTTCGTGTTTAGTCCGGCATTTCATCACATTTTTGAGCTTGTGGGTGGAAAGGTTCAGCGGGAAATCTCATTAGAAGGACCTCTTCCAGAGGAAGGTGGGCTTCGGTATGCAACCGTCACCGAATTTGGTTTTGTAGTTAAAGTCGCGGCGAACGAATTTGATAATTATTTGGCTGAGGTTGACAATCAAGGGGCGATAATTCGCAGCGTCGAACTGCCAGGCAATGAGTGGCGAAATGCAGGTCTTCTTCGGGCCTATTCTGGCTCCGTATACAGTCTTGCGGGATACTTACCACTTATTGATTCGCTCCGTAGCGGTAGGCTAGATTCGTTGGCTCTTATAGGATTTGATTCGCCGATGTTGCCCAGAACCCGCCAGTTCCAAATGGGAGACACGTACGAACCCCCATTGTTGTCCGCTTCTGGGGTAAGGTCCAAAAATCACTGGTTCCTCTTGAACATGCGCCCCGGTTGGATTCAAATTGATGTGTATTCCATAAAAGGCGAATTGCAGTATATATTGACGGAGCCTAATCCCGGATTTAACCAAGAGTTTTTCCCGACGGATATTGCAGTATTTGAGACGGAAGATGGCGGATTTAATATAGCCGTATCCATTTTAAAGCCTGCGCCACGCGTCGATCGATACTACTGGCATCCGTAAATCAGCCAAACGAGTTGGCTGACCCCCGCAGATCATCCAATCGCTAAAATGTCACTGGATTTCCTACAGGATTCCGTTCAGTATTTAAAGGGCGTCGGCCCGCAACGAAGTAGTGCACTTGCTCAATCGGGCATACACACGATTCATGACCTACTCTCTTATTATCCGCGACGATATTTGGATAGGACCAGTGTTTCACGAATCAGAGACCTGACAGCGGGATCGGATCCTGTTACTGTGATTGGAACGGTGGTGAGCACTGCAATAATTCCAGGTAAAAGAAATAAGCGATTCGAGATCACGATCGAAGACGATCCTGGCCGTCGGATGAAATGTGTTTGGTTTCAGGGTGTGGCATGGGTTTCTAGAAGCCTGGAGCTGGGGCATAAATTGGCCGTCCACGGCAAACCCGCGAAGTATGGAGGAGGCCTTTCCTTTTCTCATCCTGAGTTTGACCGGTTGGACGAAGACGGAAGCAAATTGGATACTGGACGGATAATCGCATTGTATCCAGGCTCCGCTTTGCTTGAGCAAAGCGGGTTTACCAGTAGGTCTTTTCGCAAAATAATTTATGCGCTAATCAAAGAGCGCGGTGAAGAACTGCGCGAAACACTACCCGCATCGGTAGTGGAATCTTTAGGCCTCATGGATGGGAGAGTTGCGCGTCGGGCCATTCATTTTCCCAAGTCCCAGGAGGAGCTAGATGGCGCACGGGACCGTCTCAAATTTGAGGAATTGTTTTTTTTCCAAATGATGCTGGCTATTAAGAGAGTTGGGCATACCAAGATTCCCGGGGTGGTTATGCCTTCTAATGGGACGCTTGAGCAGCACTTTTTGGAACATGTATTGCCATTTCGCTTGACAAATGATCAACAAAAGTCACTTTCGGAGATTCGGGCAGATATGGCTCGTGGGGTTCAGATGAATCGATTGCTTCAAGGCGACGTGGGAAGCGGGAAAACGGTAGTAGCGGCCCTATCAGCTCTTGTTGCCATAGACGCCGGCTATCAAGTCGCATTTATGGCGCCCACTGAAATTCTTGCCGAACAACATTTTCGTTCTCTATCCGTCCTTTTTAAGCCTTTGGGCATTGAGTTAAACTTGCTGACGGGAAGCACAACCGCCGCCCAGCGAAAACCTATCCTTTCTGGTCTCAAAACTGGTTCTGTTAAAATTGTCGTCGGGACCCACGCCATCATTCAAGACAAGGTCGAAATTCACCGTCTTGGTCTGTCAGTGATTGACGAACAGCACCGGTTTGGGGTGCTTCAGCGCGCGGTGTTATCAGAAAAAGGCGATCGTCCTCACGTCCTTTTGATGACGGCAACGCCCATTCCACGGTCCCTAGCATTAACCCTTTATGGAGATATTGACGTAAGCGTGATTCGTGAACTGCCACCGGGGCGCCAGCCCATTAAAACCAAAATGGTCCGGGAAAAAGAACGGGAGGGAATCTACAAGCGAATGCGCGAGGTTGTCGCTTCCGGCCAACAGTGTTATATCGTTTTCCCATTGGTGGAAGAGAGCGAAAAGTTGGATTTGAGGGACGCGATTTCAGGACATGAACAAATAAAGTCAACTTTCCCTAATGTCAGGGTCGAGCTGGTCCATGGTAGAATGAAATCAGTCGAAAAGGAGGCTGTAATGGCACGTTTTGTCTCCGGCGAATCGGCAATTCTAGTATCTACCACAGTGATTGAAGTGGGCGTAGACGTTCCCAATGCCACGTTTATGCTGATCGAACACGCGGAACGGTTCGGACTGAGTCAACTGCACCAACTCAGAGGTCGAATCGGACGGGGGAAACACGCAAGCACCTGCATATTGATGGCCGAATATCGGCAGTCCGAAGAATCCCGAAGGCGGCTTAATGCCATGGAGTCGACCACGGACGGTTTTAAGATTAGCGAATTTGACATGGAATTGAGGGGAGCAGGGGATTTTTTTGGAACGCGTCAAAGTGGGCTCCCAACATTTCGGATCGCCAATTTAATAACGGATTTTCACATCCTAGACCAAGCGCGGGGTGCTGCTTTCAAATTGACGGAACAGGATCCAAACCTTACGAAACCCGAACATTCGGAAATGAAGCATTATTTCCAACTGTTTTTCGAGCGAAAAGGGCTACGCCTCTCTAGAATTGGTTAACCCTTCAAAGCGGCTTATCTCGTGAGCTGAATTTTTTGGAGCGCTTCGACTGGCTTGGGCACGACCTCAAATGGAATTCGGCTAAGAGTTTTCCCTCCGGCCGTTTCTACCACAATTCGCCAAGCTCCAGGGGTCACTTTTCGTTTTCTAGTTACCCCGCGGTAGCCGCCATCTCGTCCTCCAGATACTAAAAATCCAATTCGATCGGTGGCGTTCCACGATTTGGTGTCCTCGTCGAAACGTTCCCACACGTGGTAAATACGTTCATCCATGTTGTTCGGAGCAAAAATGGCCGTAAAACAGGAAACGGTATCTCCCGTTTCATAATAGAAAATTTTACCATACGTGGGGAAGAAAACCCATTCCTTGACAGTCAGATACTCCAAATCGTAGTCGTCTCCAACTCTGTCAGCCTGCTGATATACCCCGCCCGCCGATACGGACAATGGAACGGGTGGAATCCAGTCTCTTTCATATCCCACATTTAGAAAAATGGCGAACAACAAAAGGCTCCAAATGTGCACCGACCCCCAGCTATAAATTTTGGCTTGCCCAAAACGAACCGCCATAACCAGAACGCATGCACTAAGCGCTAGTCCGCTCACTGTGGCTAGTCTAAATAGCCACGGGGACATGCTGCTAGCGAGAACGGGGAACAACCAAGCAAAAATAAATGTGGAGCACCCGAATAACATCAATAACATTCCGTTCAAAGAATTGAAACGGCGATGCAAAAATTCATTTGCAACCAAACTCACAACCAAGATCAACCATATTCCCAAATGGGATGCCCACGCGATGCTTCTGGCGTAGAATATCACAATGGCAGACAACAGCGCGCCAAGTAGAAATTGCGTGATGGGAGTCAACCAAGGCCGAACCTTTTCAGCAAACCGTCCTTGAAAGAGGTTGGCTTTTATCAAGATGTCCGACACGACAATAAAAATCAGTATCAGCAAGTAGGACAACAGGATAGCGTTGTCAAGAACGTTATCAATCCGCCTTAATGTTAGTACGTCCCAAATGATACCTGCCAAAAAGAAGAACCAGCCAACCAGACGTTCATTTTGATGATATTGCTTCAGGAGTTTCTCAAAAAGTCCTGAAATCAAAGAGGAAGCGGTCACTTTTTACGCCATACGGGTACTGACGAACAGGGTTCGCCAAACATGATTTTTCGAGCTACACGTTGCAACTGCGTAGTGGCTTCCACATAGGCGCTGGTTGGGACTGCGCCCGTTCCACAACCTTTAATTACCACGATCCGATCTGAATAAATGGACCAATCAAACTTGCGCAGCGCATCCTGATATACCCGGTTTCTGATTTCCGGTGATTTTGCGAACGAAATTGAAGCGGAAATTTGCTCTAGTTGGGCAGCAACTAGCATATACGCCCAAGTGGGAATGATTGCGTCTGTCGAGCAAAAAACGCCGACATGTGCGTTCCCGAAGTCGGCCCAATCTTTCTCTTTTAACGTCTGTCGAAACTCTTTTTCCCGCAGGACAAAACCGCCATACAGATAGGCAGCAAGATCAATTTCCTTGATTACTACAGCTCCTATTAAATCATCCAGATTAAACACCTGGATTCCACTTTCGGCTACTTTATTGCGAATGACTTCCATTAGAGGGATACCGGTTGTTTGTTCGCGGCATAGGCGCACAACAATTCAAGTGCTTCCTCAACTTCTGCTTTCGTAGTGTGGCGTCCCATGCTAAACCTGACGGTTCCTTGTGCTTCTTCTGGCGTAAGGCCCATAGCAGACAGCACATGGCTAGGTTTGCCCGACCCACTTGTACAAGCGCTACCCGTCGAAACGGCAACGCGTCCGATTTCGGCCATCATTTCTGATGCTTGAACTCCTCGAAAGGTTATGTTTGAGGTCTGAGGCAGGCGGTCAGAATCGACCCCATTGATTACGATTTCGTGAAAATACTCCAGTAATACTGCTTCAAATTGGTCCCTTCTGGCTTTCATTTCAACATAACCTGATTCCAAGCATTGGGTGGCAACTTCTGCGGCTGCACCTAACCCAACGATACCAGGGACATTTAAGGTGGAAGCACGGCGCCCTCTTTCCTGGGCCCCTCCGTGAAGCAGCTGAGGAAGGAGGATAACTGGTTTTCCAGGTCGAATATAAACGGCGCCCACACCCTTCGGGCCGTAAAACTTGTGGGCTGAAAGTGCCAGGAAATCTACATTTTCAACTGAAACAGGCACTTTTCCGATGGATTGGGTGGCATCGGTAAAGAGGTATGCCGGATGATCCTTGAGCAACAGGCCTATTTCCTTAATGGGTTGGATAACACCCGTTTCGTTGTTTGCCCACATCACAGCAACTAAAAACGTGTCATCCCGCAGAGCAGATCGTACTTGTTCGGCAGAGATACACCCATTCTTATCAACCGGTAAAAACGTCGTCTCGATTCCTTGAGCGGCTAAATCGTCGCAAGCATTAAGGACAGCCTTGTGCTCGGTGCTGACCGTTATGATATGCCCACTCGTTTTTCCACGCCCGAGGCCCTTGATGACGTAGTTGATGGCTTCTGTAGCTCCACTGGTGAACACAATCCCAAGTGGATCGGCATGCAGTAGTCCTGCAATTTGTTCTCTAGCGATTTGAACGGCCTCGTCAGCCGCCCATCCGAACATGTGACTAGTGTTGGAAGGATTGCCATATTCCATGGTGAAATATGGAATCATGCGGTCTAACACCGTCTGCTCGACTGCCGTGGTCGCATTGTTATCAAAATAAATTGGACGATTCATGGTGTTCGCTTCGTAATGAAATGATCAAACGTTGACAGGCGATGTCGGTTCACCCATTCCGGACCTATAGCTTAACATTCATGCCCAAAATGACGGTGCGTGGAAGGCCAGGGCGTAAACCCGCCGGCCTTCTAGCTGCCACATACGTTACATTGGCGATGTTTCGTATACCCATAAAAAGCTTCATTTTACTACTGACTTCGAACGATCCGCCCAGGTCGATAACAGTATGCTTTTGGGTAGATTCAGAATCAAGTATCGGCCCATTTCCCGCGATGGTTCGCATCGGACTAGTAAAAGAGACATCTACGTCCAAATCGAGCCGATTGCCTTCAATGCCAGCTTGCAGGGATACAACGTGTTTTGAAACATAAGGCAATTGGAATCCGGACTGGACGGAGCCCCAGCCTTCAAACCCACTTTCAAATGAGGTCTTAAATCTCGCGTCGGTAAGCGTGTAGGTGAATGAAATGGGTAGAGAAACTTTCCAGCCCATTGACCCGCCGAAATTGTGCGAAACAGCGGCTTCAAGCCCGCGAACAGTTGCGGCGCCTCCGTTGAACTGGTCTCCAGATCCTGTTCCACCAGACGATGCCAAATCAGAGCCTAATAAATTTTGATATTCATTGTTAAAAAGCGTGATATCTGCTCGAAAAGCATGATTATTGAGCCTCACGCCGGTTTCTATATTCATACTGCTTTCCGGTTTTGTGCCTTCGCGAGAGCCAGGCGGGGCGAAGCCTTTGTGAGCGCCAGCGAAAACGGTCAAAAAATCGGTTGATTTGAACGATGCAGATATTCCAGGTATCCAAACGTTCACTGTATTATCATTTTTCGAAACTGACAATCCAGAGCGACTTGGATCACTTTTACCATAGTCTTTTCGAGATAAGGTGATGTTTTCAAAACGCAGACCAGGATTTAGAGTTAGTCGCCCTAGACCAATGTTATCTAGGAAAAAAAGCGCCACTGCCCGGGCAGATTCAATTCGATTACTGTCTGTTCCTGGAACGCCTTGCTCCGATCGGGTCATTTCTCCGTTCAGAAGAAAAAACTTGTCAACCCACTGAAAACGATCCATTTCATCTCCGTGAATACGTAATCCGATTTCGATTTTGTGTTCAGCTGAGAAAAGAAGTAAATCGGAAGAAAGCTCAGTTTGGAAACCTTTTGAAGTATAATCGCGATTGTTCGCTTTTACAGACAGTCGATCCCCAGTTACGGAATTTTTGCTTGAAGCAGCTCTGTATGCGTCGCTATTCGTAATGGGGTCTGAAAGAAACGAGGTAATACTGACTGACTTGGCACCGGAAGGAGCTACCGAGTCCAATTTGTACCAGTTACGAGAAAATTCGGAGCGGTAAACAGTTGAAGTTATTTGAGTGCTAGCTGAAAGTTGAATAAGGTGACGGATGGTCAACTGCGTGAACGTTGCGTTCATTTCGTCCAGCGCCGAACTAGCATACCGCCGAAACGGGTCGATCGAGAAGTCGGAGGAGGTTAGTCCGAGGTATGTTTCATTTGACACCTCATTTGTGTGCAATACCTTGATCAAGACAGCTTGATAGTGCCCGGCATTCGGACCAGTGTTTAGCCGGAGCTTCGCCATATAATCGCGCTTATTGAATCCCGTTGGACCCCCAAAATCGAGATGTTTGAACCCAGAAGATTTAGACTGGAACGATTCTACTATAAAAGCGCCATTTTTAAATGCATTTCCAAGTTTTAGGTGCGCAATTCTAGCATCGTTGCTTCCGCCAGTTAGCTTCAATTCAACTTCCTTCCGGTCAGGCAACGGAGTCGATAAAAAATTAATAGCCCCTCCGGTGGTGTATGGACCGTATTTAATTTGACTTGATCCCTTTCGCACTTCGATTTCCGACATGCGCCCTATTGTTGGAAAGTAATACGCTGCTGGAGCAGCATATGGGGCAGGAGCGGTCAAAACTCCATCTTCCATCATCGATATCTTGGAACTTCGTTCGGAGCCAGTACCCCTAATTCCAATATTGGGACGCAATCCGAATCCGTCCTCTTCTTGAATGTTTATGCCCGGTATCGACCGGAGGGCGCGAGATGCGTCTGAGTATTGAAATTTTTCTAATTGACGCGTGGAAATTCGGTGCGAGGATGCAGCCGGGTCTATCCGGTGGCCACTTCCGCCCAAGATAGATTCGCGTTCTACCAGAACTTCGGGTAGTTCAATGGCTTTGGCTTCGAGTTCCAATTTTAAAGATATAGTTTTCCCGGAAGGTACCTCCGAAACAACGTTCAAGACTTCATATCCCACACTTGTAAACTGGATGGAATACCTACCGGCAGGTAGGCTTAAAAAAGAGAAAACACCATTTTTGTTGGTGGTCCTGCCTTCTCCCAGCGCTTCAATGACAACATGCACATTGCTGAGAAAGAAACCATTTTCCGCATCAACTACAGAGCCGACAATTGATCCAGTCGACTCTTGAGCAAATCCAGATAGCGGAAACGAGAGCATTAAGAACGCAAAAGCTAATTTTTTACACATTGTTTCGGTGGAATATTTTTTACCTAGAAGTCTTATTTAGATTTAGACCAAATCTAGATAAGAAATATGTCTCTCTTGTTAAGAGACTATAAAAAGTATTCGAAATCTTTTTGGGCAGGCGCGTCTGGTTGGTGAATCTAGTGACGCATTTGCTCGTTAGGTCCTCATTACTGACAACGAAACTGGCATCACATGAAACGCATCTTCCCCTATGTTCTATTTATTGCAATATTGTCGGTTTCCGGATGCGAATCGTCTTCCGATTTGCGAGAAACCAAGTTTGTAGGTGGCGTCAATTTTGATGCACTTTTTGCAGAACCGACTTCCGCTGAACTGAGTGTGGTCAAAATTGATTGGGCCAGCCGAGAGTACCCTGCTCAGAATGTGTTGGTTGAATTTTCTGAAGCAATCACGCTAGGAGCTGGTACCGGCCTCGTTCGGATCGTATCTCATACCGTTGGAGGCGTGAAACACTACGGTGCTATTATATCGGCCAACGGCCTTACTTCGAGAAAAGCCCCTGTTGTGGTCTATTCTCATGGAGGCGATTCCGGCGTAAGCATAGATGAGGAAGTTCAGCTTGTTTTATCTTTTTTTGCGGACGTTTCCGATCAATTTGTTTATGTGATTCCTTCTTTTCGAGACGAAACCATTTCCTATAAAAACACGACGTGGCAGTCGGGCGGTCCCGCAAGTCCTTGGGATCGAGACGTTGACGACGCGTTGTCTTTAGTTACGGTGGCGCTTCAATTGGAACGCGGAGCCGATCCATCGAGGATTGGGGTGTTAGGTTTTAGCCGGGGGGCAGGTGTTGGTATGTTGATGGCAGCCCGAAGCGAAGAAGTGGATGCCGTCCTTGATTTTTTTGGTCCCACCGACTTTTTTGGCACCTTCGTTCAAGATGTTTCGCGAGAGATATTGTCCGGAAACCCTCCAAATCTTCCTGGACTAGACTATTTGTCTAACGAATATTTGCTCCCGCTTCAGGCAGAGGAAATTTCCCTTGAAGACGTGCGTATTGCTATGGTGCGCAGGTCGGCCGTGCTTTTTGCTGATCGGATTAAACGCCTCCAAATTCATCATGGGACGTCGGACACTGTCGTGCCTGTGTCACAGGCCGAGGCCATGACCCGAGCCATGCAAGATGCAGGCAAAACAGACCTGCAATTTCAAGCATATTTATATGAGGGTGGAAGCCACAACCCTTTGACACTTGAAGGAAGCCTTGATCGCGCGAAGGCGTTTCTACTCGAGTTGAAAACGGTTAATTAACCCGGATCATTTATTCCGGGAATTGGCGACTTACTGCCGGGTCAAATGGCGGTATTTGATTCGGTGAGGTTGGTCGGCTTCGATTCCAAGGCGTTCCTTACGATTGGCCTCGTAGTCGCTGTAGTTTCCGTCAAACCAAATCACTTCACTATTGCCTTCAAAGGCTAGAATGTGGGTCGCAATACGGTCTAAAAACCATCTATCATGCGAAATCACAACCGCACAACCGACGAAGTTCAAAATTGCCTCTTCGAGCGCGCGAAGGGTATTCACGTCCAAATCGTTGGTAGGCTCATCGAGCAAGAGCACGTTGGCGCCTTCCTTCAACATTTTGGCTAGGTGGACGCGGTTTCTTTCGCCTCCAGATAGCTCCGTAACCAATTTCTGTTGATCACTTCCGGAAAAGTTGAATTGACCGACATATGCGCGCGAATTCACTTCGCGCTTGCCAAGGGTTATAAAATCTAGGCCGTCTGAAATTTCCTGCCAAACCGTTTTAGTAGAGTCTAGCGGACGATCTTGATCGATATAACCTAGCTTAACTGTTTCGCCGACCTTAAATGTGCCGGAATCTGGAGTTTCTTGCCCGGTTATCATCCGAAACAACGTGGTTTTACCGGTTCCGTTTGCTCCAACGATACCAATGATACCCCCAGGCGGAAGGTTAAACGTTAAATTATCGTACAATAACTTGTCATCGAAGGCCTTCGCGATTTTGTCTGCCGCAATGACTTGCCCACCTAAACGAGGTCCGGGCTGGATTGGAATTTGCACGTCTTCCTGACGTTTTTCTCCTTGGTCCTGTACTAACTTTTCGTAAGCAGAAATACGGGCTTTGCTCTTGGCATGACGGCCTTTTGGCGACATTCGCACCCACTCTAGCTCTTGCTGAAGGGCCCGTTGTTTTTTGGACTCTTGTTTTTCTTCTGTCGCCAAGCGTTT
Source organism: uncultured Bacteroidota bacterium (assembly GCA_937876355.1). Classification (GTDB taxonomy): domain Bacteria; phylum Bacteroidota; class Rhodothermia; order Rhodothermales; family UBA10348; genus UBA10348. Next base: position 13,672 of record CALFHN010000082.1, read on the forward strand.
CTGTTTCTGTTCCAACCAAGAAGAGTAGTTTCCTTCGAAAGGAATGCCTTGGCCTCTGTCAAGCTCAAGAATCCAACCGGCTACATTATCCAAGAAGTATCTATCATGGGTTACGGCGATTACTGTTCCTTCATAACGAGCTAAATGTTGTTCTAACCACGCCACACTTTCGGCATCCAAGTGGTTGGTAGGCTCATCAAGCAGGAGCACATCAGGTTTCTGAAGAAGTAGTCGCACCATGGCTACCCGGCGTTTTTCACCACCGGATAAGATGCCGACTACCGAATCCGCGGGCGGACATCTGAGGGCGTCCATCGCCATATCTAATCGGCTTTCGAGATCCCAAGCGTCCAGCGCTTCAATGCGATCTTGCAGTTTTGCTTGTTCGACCATAAGGGCATCAAAATCGGCGTCTGGTTCTGCAAATTTGTCGTTTACCGCGTTGTATGCCTTCAACACGCGTGCAGCTTCACCGGCACCCTCTTCTACAATATCTCGAACTGTAGCATTGGGATCCATTTCTGGTTCCTGAGACAAATAGCCAAATGTGATTCCTTTTTGGCCCTCGATCGTTCCCAAATAGTCTGTATCCAAGCCCGCTATAATGCGCAGAAGAGTACTCTTTCCAGAGCCATTCAGTCCAAGAACGCCAATCTTCGCTCCGTAGTAAAACGAGAGGTAAATGTCCTTTAAGACCTGTTTTTTGGTTGTTTTGTAGATTTTACCTACACCAACCATAGAGAAAATAATTTTTTGGTCGCTCATTTGGGCGGAATTCGAAAGGAATCAGAATAATATATGCGAGAGTCACCGGCTAAAATCTGACCGGCAAGCCCATATGTAATCGAAATCGAGCATTTTGTTCTGTTAGATATACGAAGTCACAGAAAATGCAGAATTAAACGAAACTATAATTTTGGTATAACGCCCCCTTGGGACATTATTGTGACCTACGATTTCCAAGGTTCGTATACGCGATTGCCGTATGGAAGGGTAGGCTCAAAAGCTGAAAGTGGAAATTTGCAATTCGAATCAGGGCGTTTTGGGCACCCTTATTCGTAATGCAAACTCTCGACTGGGTTTGTCGTGGCCGACTTAATCGAGTGCAGCCCAACGGTTAATAGTGCCACGATCATTACTATCGCACCTGCGACTATAAATGAGATTACCTCAAGACTGGTGCTGTAGGTGAAGGTTTGTAGCCATTTTCCTATGCTGAAATATGCCAGTGGTGCGGCGATCACAAATGCGATCAAGACTAGTTTGGCTGATTCCATGGAGAGAAGTTTTACGATTTGGAATTCAGATGCGCCCATAACTTTGCGAACCCCAATTTCTTTGGTTCTGCGTTCGGCGGTGAACGAAGCCATTCCAAATAGTCCTAAACATGCGACCAGGATAGCGAGTCCGGAAAAGGCAGTAGCTACTTGTCCAAGTGTCTGCTCTGCGACCTAGAGCTGATCCAACTCATCGTCTAAAAATTTATACTCAAATGGACGATTTGGGACAAAGCGCGTCCATTGTGCTTCTAGAAGAGCCAAGGTCCCAGAAATATCGTTTGGATTTACCCGAACGGCCACGTAACGGCCAAAAAACCGAAATATTCCTGGGTTAAAAAAGCGTTCAACGATAAAAGGACCAATAGGGTTATGTAAGGAGGCGTAATGAAAATCTTCGATTACCCCGATAATTTCTTTCTGTTGATTTCTAAGGTTTATTTGCGTTCCAAGGGCGTCTTCCGCCGTGGCAAACCCTAACACGGGAAGCATTGACTGATTGATGATGATTGACGCAGCGGAGTTAGCCGGGAAATCCCTAGAATAGCCTCGGCCGGCAACCATTTTCATTCCCAGCGCCTCAACAAAGTCGTCGTGAACGGTCAGGCGCGGGTACTGCATGGGATCGGGCATGCCCGCAAACTGGTAGCTATCCGTCTGGTACTTGCTTCCAAGGATGTCTTCCAATACGGTCACGTATTGAATCCGATCGTCTTGGGCATACAGAAATATCAGTACAAAAGACGCCAAACCAATGGCCAGTCCAAACACATTAATGAAAGAATGGACTTTGTGTTTGAATACGTTGCGTAGGGCAACGCGGAGATAATTTTTAAGCATCGACAGCGGTTTCTAGGTGGTTAGATTCCGCTACGGGCCTCAAGGTGCCTTGTTACGCTCGCAAAGTGCAGTTTGAACTACCCTTGTGGCCCCTTTCAAGCCATGGGCATCTGAAAACCGTTTACAGACACCAACTTGTCTAGCCTTACAAGAACTGTGGATCCATTCGTCAGAGCTAAAATTGCAAAATCAGCACCATTTTGAGCCAGAACATCGGCGATACGGGCCTCTGCTGTAATCAAAATATCATCCTGGAAATAGGATATCGGAAGGGTCGCGCCGCGCAGAGAGTAGTCTTCTAGGCGGTCGTGAAATGTACAGCTAATAGGTTGGTAATCGGCATTCTGCATGATCTAACTCGTTCTGGTTGAGCTGCTTAGAGATACATCGAGTCAAAGTGTTACTGCTGCACTTACCATGCTAATTCCACAAATATCGGTTTGTGATCCGAGGCAACGGGTTCATCAATGGTAAACTGATTGAGGACTTTAAAGGCATCAAATGGACGGAGTGCAAAGTAGTCGATTTCTCTAACAGGCTCGAACGATGAAAACGTAAAGTTATCCGCGCCTTTATCGACGAAGCCCCATTGCTCCTTTAAAAATGCGATAACCGGCGAATCTGGCTCAGAATTGTAATCTCCCGCCAAAATAACGGGCGAATCAACGCCTTCATACGCCATGGCAAGAGCCTGAGCCTGTGCAAGCCGTTCTGCTTTGGTTTCGTAAAAATGGATACTGACAAAATTAAGTTCACGGCCTGTTTTTGGAGATTGCACACGGATTCCTAGAGCAGATCGGGGCTCCGAACCATCTGGCAATCGGTGGTTTGTGCTTTCCCAAATGGGCCATTTCGACATTACCGCCATGCCGTATTTGCCGCCTTGATACGGCATAAACTCACCAAAAACGGCAGTCATTTCAGTTAAGCGGCCAAGTACATCGGCCTGATTAACGCCCTCAGTCCGGGTTACGACCGAGTCAATCTCTTGCAGGGCAACGAGATCTGGATCGAGGTCTTTAATCAATTTGGCGATCCGCTCAAGATCAAGCTTCAAATCCATGCCCGCTCCGTGATGGATATTGTAGGCTAAAACCCGGACTGTGTCTTGGCCAATCGAGTCGGCCGCGATGTCCTGTGCTGTTTCCAGACAGCCCGTCCCAGTGAGCAACACGAAACACAATAAAAGCGGAATACGAAAAATCGAAAATGGCATAATTTTGCTCTATTGAGTCTTTACGGATGATATTTTTAGAACCCAGGCTTCAATGGGAAGGCCCGCGTTTTGAATTTGATCAGGAATCGTCACCACAAATCCCTCGTTTACACTTTCCCATTCTAGGTTGCCTGGAATGCCGAGCATTTTTACAGAGGCTCCCTGTACAGAGGCTCCCTGTTCTGGTTGGATAGTAGTCAACCACATTTTGGAAGGCAACGTGTGCTCTTCGGCGGATGGAAGATAGATTGCATACACCGCTTTAGAGTGTCTGTTTTGAGTAAGGGCGACCTTGCCTTCTTTGTAGGGAGCAATTGGCCGAGAAGCATAAATGGCCTCGGAGTTGACATTCATCCACTTTCCGATTTGATCGAGAAGTACATACGCGCCCTCATCAAACTCGCCAAGGGGTGAGGGAGCAATATTCAAGAGTAAATTCCCTCCCTTGGAGACAATATCTACCAGCATCCCGATGGCACGATGCGACCAGGTTGTTTGGCCCGGGCTTTGGCGGCTATCGAGGCCATGTCAATGTCCTGGTTTCGATAGCGCATTATTTTTGGGGTTCTATTTTCGGTTTTTTTACTCACCTCGTGTAGTAAAACAGCGGATGAAAACAGCAACGCAGAAAACTCCAGTGTTGACGATAGTGCGACACTAGATAGAGAACCAAATGATGAGGAAGTCAGAGAGTTCGGCATCTTAGTTGAAATAGAAGATTCAGGTTATCCTCGCTATTATATTTCAGTTGAGATTCCTGAAAGGCGAACTACAGAGGACTTCAATATTAATGTAGAAGCTGGTGTTGTGAGCTTAGAAGAGTTATCAAAGCTGAGGGGACAATATGTTACCCTTTATTATGTGTTCGACGAGTCTCCAAGGTTGATGGACATGGTTGTCGAATGTGAAAGTGTACTTGGGGAATATGCCCCAGAATACCAGCAAGGGTGGGACGAAATCACAGGGGTTTTGAGCGGTGCCGATGAAGTCACGTCAAGCGACTTGCCAGGTGAAATTACCGTTAGCGCCAGTAACGGTACGGAAATGAGTTTTGAATACTACGTTGATGACGCCATGGTGGCTGCAAATAGTAAAGAGGTCACTGTCTATTACGTTTCTGATTTCAAAAATAGAATAACGTATCTCCGGCCGTCTGAAAACGACTAGGTCTTTTGAACTATTGAAGCGGTATTTGATCTGCATAGTTGTCTGAAAGAGCGCAGATTACTACTATCCGCCAGCTTACTATAATTCATTTTAGGATTACCACCATGTTGCAACGTATTTCTTCCTTGGTTTTAGCAATTTTGCTCGTTCCGGCTCTAGCCCAAGCCCAAACGTTTTATTCGTCAGTTGAATCCATCAGCAAAGGGTTTGGTGGTACGGTTGCCATGGCAAACGGCGAGGTTTACGTGGGTTCTGCGCCCATTTCATGGCCAGGCGGTTCAGATCCAGCGGGCGAAGTAATTCGTTTTGCTCAAAATCAGAGTGGAGAATGGAGCGAAGTTGGTCGAATTCATCCTTCAGATGGTGTTCGTGGGGACAATTTTGGACGATCGATCTTAATTCAAGATGATTTAATGCTCGTGGGAGCTCCCGGTAAAAATGCTGTTTACGCATTTGAATGGGTTGAAAATGAATGGAAGGCGACGGGAATGATGACACCAACCGAGGCGCTTCCTAAGGGGTTTGAATTGGCTGGGGCTGATGCTCGCGGTGGATTTCGTAGTCAAACCATAGCCAAAATTGGTGCTTTTGTCTTGGTCACGACCTACAACACAGATTCCGCAATGGGTACGGTTCACATATTTCACCGTATGGGAAGTACCTGGCATGATTTCGGAACACTCGTCGAAGCCGCAGCATGGTCGCTGGCATCATCGGGAAACTACCTATTTATAGGCACGCCCGAAGCCAATGATCAACAAGGTGGATTGTTGATTTATGAACTAGTGGCAGGCCGTGATTGGGTTAGTGTGGGAGAGTTAAGTGGAGAAAGTCTCGGGGGAAAATCGTTGATGGGGCGCTCTCTTGCCGCTAGCGCAAACTTGGTTTATGTGGGCGCAACGGGCTTCGAACAGTCTGGGGCTATAGTCGTGTTTGAAAGAAATCAGAATGGCCAATGGGGGCATAAGGCAACACTGCAACAGGCAGAACCTGAGGAAGGTGGTCCTAAAAGTGGCCAATTTGGTCAAGGAATGGCCCTTTCCGGAAACGATCTCTTAGTCGGCGCGTCTGGTAAAACGTTTATGTTTAATACCTCTGATTTGGGGGCAGGTTATATATCTATTGATGCCATTGACGACCAAGCAAAACGAGGGTTTGGGGTTGGATTAGCTGTTCAAGGTGATGTTTTGGCCATCGGATCGCCTAACGCAGATTATGAATCGGGTTTTGCGACGGCCTATCACCGCTCTGACGACGGTTTTTGGGAAGCAACCGGGCGCCTATTGGGAGATGTCTCGTATTTCGATCCAATTTCCACAGATGAACCTATTAAGTGCGAAAACGGGGAAGCGGCTCTTTTTCCATGTGAAAATGTGGACCTAATCTCCTTCGTCTCGACCGGAGCATTGGTTAAGGACAGAGGCGCAACGCTCAACGATATTTGGGGATGGGAAGACCCAGAAACGGGTAAAGAATACATTCTCGCAGGGCGCACAGACGGACTTTCTTTTATTGATATAAGTATGCCAAGCCGTCCATTGATAGTGGGTCAGATCTCACGTACAGAAGGAAGTACCGGATCTTGGTGGAGAGACGTCAAAGTGTATCAGAATCATGCTTATATCGTTTCGGACGGGGCGCAAAACCACGGCATGCAAATCTTTGACCTCACTAGGCTTCGCAGTGTAAACCGATCCGAAATGCCGGTTGATTTTGAAGAGTCAGCGCATTATTCAGGTGTCGCAAGCTCGCACAACATCGTCATCAACGAAGAATCTGGATTCGCCTATGCCGTGGGCAGCGGCTCTGGAGCTGAAGGGTGTGGCGGCCAGCTACACATGATGGACCTAAAAGACCCGTTGAAACCAGAATTTGTGGGTTGTTACACCAATTCAGAGACACGAGGCACCCACGATGCCCAATGTGTCAACTATCATGGTAGCGACGACGAACATCGAGGTGAAGAAATCTGTTTGATGTCCAACGGCAGCGCATTTGTCGTGGTTAACGTCACCGACAAGGCCAACCCTGTGACTATCGCTGTTGCAAAGTATCCGAATACGGCCTATACCCATCAGGGGTGGATGTCCGAAGACCATAATTATTTTTACATGAACGATGAGTTGGATGAAATGAACAAAATCGTGGACAAAACCAGAACGCTGGTTTGGGATATGCGCGATTTGGATGATCCGACCCTCGTCAATGAATTCTATCACAGTAATGGGGCGAGCGATCACAACCTGTATGTGAAAGGCAATTTTATGTATCAGTCCAATTACCAATCAGGATTGCGCATATTGGACATTACAGATCCTGAAAATCCTGTTGAAGCAGGTAGTTTTGATACGGCCCCTTTCGCGGATAACGTGATGGGTTTTTCTGGGTCGTGGAGCAATTACCCGTACTTCAAAAGTGGTATTATCGCCATTAGCAGTCAGGGCGAGGGTATTTTTCTCGTACGGAAACAAGAAATGGACCTCTAACCTTAGTCACCTATTTAGCTTTATGCTCAAAGGAATATCGCCTGTCATCAGTCCGGATTTGCTGAAAACGTTGGCCGAAATGGGTCATGGGGATGAAATCGTACTTGCCGATGCTCATTTTCGAGGTCATTCCATGGGGACAAAGGCTTTAAGGGCGGATGGCGTGACCACTTTTCGGCTTCTGCAGGGAATCTTACCTCTCTTTGAGCTCGACGCCTACGACTCTCCGCTGATCATGATGCAGGCCGTTCCTGGAGATCTGCTCGATCCATCTGTTCAAGAGGACTATATGGAAGTAGTCAGGACGTTTGTGCCACTAGCTTCTTCACCCGTGCGGTTGGAGAGAGGAGATTTTTATGCGAGGGCGAAAGGAGCTTTTGCGGTTGTCATGACCGGCGAAACCAGGAAATACGGCAACATTATTCTGAAAAAAGGTGTCACTCTATGACTAGAGGGCAGGTGGTTGACAAGGTAGTTTCAAGGAAGGTTCTCGTCCCGTTCATTTTGGTCACGTTGCTTTTTGCTCTGTGGGGTTTTGCCAACGACATCACCAATCCGATGGTGAGCGCGTTTTCCCGCATTTTGCAAATGAGTACGTTTCAGGGGTTGCTAGTGCAATTTGCGTTCTACGGCGGCTACCTTTGCAATGGCATTTCCGGCGGCGTTGTTCATAAGGAAGTATTCGTACAAGGCAGGAATTTTAGTGGGTTTGGGGCTCTATGCAGTAGGTGCCCTTTTATTTATACCCGGAAGCATGATGATGGAGTTTTGGCCCTTCTTAGTGGCATACTTCATTCTGACTTGCGGCTTGTCGTTTTTGGAGACTAGTGCGAATCCATACATTTTGTCGATGGGATCCGCCGAGACAGCAACCCGGAGGCTAAATCTGGCGCAACCATTCAATCCAATGGGCTCCCTCCTTGGCATGTTCGTGGCTCAACAGTTCATTTTGGCCCGGTTAAACCCGGCTTCTTCCGTTGAACGTGCTGCACTTGATGCATCCGACCTACTGGCTATGACCGCCTCTGTTAGGCATTATTAGAACGCCCTACGTGGCCATAGCTATTGTACTGGTTGTGGTTTTTGCTGCCATCGCCTATACAAAAAGGCCTCACTTACCCTCGGTTTCCGCAAAAGGTGATCTTGGTTCGACGTTTAAGCGACTGCTAGCCAACAAAAATTATACGGGCGAAGTAATCGCCCAGGCTTTTTATGTGGGCGCCCAGATCATGTGCTGGACGTTTATCATTCATTACGCCGAAATCGAATTAGGCATGGACGCTGCAACGGCTCAAGGCTATAACATTGCTGCAATGATCATTTTCGTTTCCAGCCGGTTTACTTGCACCTTTTTGCTTTGGTATTTGAGTCCCGGTCGTTTGCTGATGAACCTTGCGATTCTTGGAGGGTCGCTAATGCCTCCAATGCAAGGAGCCATGATCGACATGGAATCGATAGGCACCGAAATCCCTGCTACTCGTCTTTCGTTCGTGTTACCGCTAGTCTGCTTTGTGGTTGTCGCGCATTATGGCTGGAAGACATTAAAGAGAGCCCAGAACGCTTAATTAATTGAGCTTCCGCCGCTTACGCTTAATAGCAGGGCAAGCAGACGTTGCCAAACAGACGATCACGACAATTCGAGACCTGCCTTCGCAAAAAATCTAGCCCAACTTCTGGACCAACCGGTGCTCCACTGCAGCCCACTCTTCTTTTACCACACTGTAATAGACCGTATCCCTAAGCCGTTCGGTAGACGTAGTCATGTGCTGCCGGAACGTTCCTTCAAAGACGGCTCCGAGTCGAAGAATCGCGTTTCGGGACTGAGTATTTAAGGCATCGGTTTTCCATTCGACACGATTGCAACCAAGCGTATTAAAAGCATACCTGAGCATAAGTAGCTTCGCTTCTGTGTTAACAAAAGTGCGCTGCCATGCAGGAGTAATCCACGTCCAGCCTATCTCCAACCGCTTGTGTACCATATCGATAGCGGCATATCGAGTGCTTCCTATAACTTGCCCGCTATTTTTTTCGATAGTCACGAAGGGTAACATATCACCCCGCTCTTGGCCGTTGAGAGCAGATTCAACATAGGCCAGCATATCCTTTTGATCATAAACAGGTGAGGAGTTCCATTCCCAAATAGAGGGATCCAGGCCGACCTCACACAATGAATCGACGTGACCCAGCGTAAGGGGCGCCAACTTTACGTGCTGGCCTTCGAGCGTAATGGGTTGAATTTGGAGCATATTCAAATGTTGATTGAGTCTTCCGAATTTACATCATTTCAATGACTGGAGGAAAGGTATGGGAGCCCACATCGGGGAGTTTGAAGAATTAGTCTTGATGAGTGTCGCGATTCTGCATAGATCAGCCTACGGTTTGTCCGTTCGGGAATTCTTATTGGAACAAACAACCAGAAAAACGGCCTTGAGAGCTATTCATGCAACCTTGTACCGGCTTCAAACCAAAGGTCTGTTGTCTTCAGATTTGGAAGGTGCGACGCCTACAAGAGGGGGACGGCGAAAACGCGTTTTTTCGGTGACCAATCTTGGTATGAATGCTGTTCGAGACGCCAGACAGACTAGGGATTAAATTTGGTCACTGATGCAGGGAAACTTTGCGGCATTCTCATCCAATAGCGTCCTTGGTCCTCTTGACCTCAAAATATCACGTTAAAACCGAGTTTGAGGCCTAGTTCTCAGGTTTTTTCTTTGGTCCTGGCACGAGAACTTTGTCGATTAAGCCATATTCAGTGGCTTCGGCAGCGCTCATCCAGTAATCGCGGTCTCCATCTGCAGCAATTTTCTCCGCAGTTTGACCGGTATGGGTCGAGAGGATACCATACAAGGTTTGTTTCATTTTCATGATCTCCCGGGCTTGGATTTCGATATCCGAAGCCTGTCCCTGTGCTCCACCAAGTGGCTGGTGAACCATAATGCGACTATTAGGAAGAGATGCACGTTTGTCTTTCTGTCCTGCAGCCAATAGAACAGCTCCCATGGACGCAGCAAGACCGACGCAGATCGTGGATACATCACAAGAAATAAACTGCATGGTGTCGTAAATGGCTAGGCCACTATCGACCGAACCGCCCGGTGAGTTGACATAAATATTAATATCGCGGGCTGGATCTTCTGATGTCAGATACAGCAACTGTGCTACCATTAAGGTTGCAACACTATCATTGATGGGCGTGCCCAACATGATAATACGTTCCTTCAGCAGCCGGCTGAAGATATCATATGCCCGTTCACCACGGCTCGATTGCTCGACGACCATAGGAACAAGCTGTGAGATGGGAGCACTCGAAAGTCCTCCGCTGTAAATGCTGCTCGGCATCGAGTAGCTATTTAGACTTTTGGAAAACTTTAAAAAATCTTCAACCATCGGGACGTTGCTGTAGTTTGTTCGAGAATGCCGTTCGGCACTAGTGTGGTGTCGAACCTATCCTGTTATCGGCTGGTTCCACAAAAGTCTAAGACAGAGCAAAGCTAGGAAGGGAAAGGATCAACCCTTCTTCATTTCCTTCTCGTAAGCGTCTTTGTCTTTTTCGACAACTTTCATGTTTTCACCAAGGTAGGTGAATACCTTTTCTGAAATGATGCCCTGCTCCATTTGATCCATCAATTGCGGCATGGATTTGTAGTAGGACTTCATCATATCGGCTCCAAAGCCACCTTGGGCAGCCATTTTTTCAAAATGCGCTTCGTGATCTTCTTCGCTCACTTCCAAAGACTGCTCGGCTACGATGGCATCTCGAATGAACATCCAACGGGCCTGACTTTCTGCTTGCGCGCGCCGACTGTCCTTAAAACCTTCCACGTCGAAATCGGCAGGTAATTTTTTAGTTTTGTTTTTGTCGGCTGCGTCTTTTACGAACGCATCCAAATACATTTCGACAACCGATCCGGGTACATTGAACTGGTGGAGGCCGATCAGTTTTTCGATAGAATCAGACTGAAATAGTTCGTTTGAGCGCTGATCCCATCCAGAAATGAGTTGCTCTCTAATTTGGGTCCGAAGAGCATCAGGATTTTCAACCTGGTCGTTGGTCACTTTTTTGACCATTTCATCGTCCAACTCTGGAAGGTCCCGGCGTTTCACTTCGTTTAGAGTGACTTCGAAGTACCGGTCATCGTGGCCGTCCATTCCTGGAAAGGTCACCTTCTTGGTTTTGCCGACTTTCAGGCCAGTCAATGCTTTTTTAAGCTCGGGAATCAGATTGTCGTCTGAAAGCAAAAAGGGAACGTCTTTTTGAACATCACCCTCTGGTTTTTTTCCTTTGTCATCGAGGCGTTGCATATCCACGATAACATAGGAATCCGCTTTTGCTGGTCCGTCAACTGGGGTCAATTCGGCATGCTGACCGAGGAGGATTTCAATTTCCTTCTGGACGTCTTCGTCGGTGACTTCATGGACCAAGCGGAAGACCTTTGCTTTGGACAGGTCTTCAATTTTGATCTCAGGACGTACTCCAAATCGCACAACTGCTTTCAGGTCACCTTCGAATTCATATTCGATGTCAGTGATAACAGGCTGGCCCAACACTTCGTAGTCCTTAGAGTCCAAAACGACGGATTTAAACGTGTTCTGCACCCTTTCTTCCGCAATGCCATAGGCAAGTGATTTGCCATACATTTTACGAACCATGGCCGTTGGCACTTTCCCGGCTCGAAAGCCTTTCATGGTGGTGCGGCCTCGTTGAGTGTGAATGGCCTGATCTATTTCAGTAGCCAAGTCAGCTGATGCTGCGTTGATCTCGAGGTCGTACTCGACATCCGTAATTTTTTTGATTTCAGTCTGCATAATCGTAAAAACCGGGTGGGTGCCCCTGAATTGAGGGCCAAGACTGACACAAGGGTCAGTTATTGCAAATTTTGCCAGAGCAGATCACAAACCGATTTGGCACGTTTTGGTTCAATCAATCGCCCCCCATAAAGGTGGATACCGCGTGTTTTCACAGAAACTCTTTTCTACAGAAGCTAAAAATCGAGTCCTACACTGATATAGGTGTTTCTGTCCCCAAACTCTTTTCCGTCAAAAGGCCATGCGAAATCAAGCCTAACCGGATACCCCAAAAACAAAGTGCGAATACCAAAACCAGTCCCGATCAAGAGGTCATCGTAGCGTCGAGGACGCATTTCAGTCTCGCCCGGCGAGTTGGTTTTGAATTTTCCATCGGACGAGCGTCCGCCCCATACATTTCCAATATCAGCAAAAACCTGCCCTTGGATGTTGTATAGCGGTATTACCGGAATGGGACCGGGAAGAAGCGCTGCAACCAATGGAAACCGAAATTCGGCGTTGATAACTGAAAAATGCGATCCGTTGGCAGCATTAATATCAAATCCACGAAGCGGCATGATTGGCGTGGCAAAAACAAAATCTGCCACATCGTCAAGCGGGAATCCGTTTACATCATCAAAATTGCGATTCAACCAGTTTTGCACACCAGACGTGTAAAACACCTGTTGATAGGGTCCAAATGACGACCCCGCGGACAACCTCATAGCCCATGTATACCGTGCTTTCCCGAAAGACGAATAAAGTCGGCTATCAAAAAGAACGGTTCCAAATCGGATGGAAGAGTCGGTAAAACTGGTCGGCGCGCCGGACAAAGATATGGCGAGGCGTGTTCCACTAACGGGGTAGGTAAAACCCGGCGTGGTGGTGTCTTTGGTATAGGTGATAGAGGGCACTAAAAGGGTGCGTGAGCTCGAGGGCCTCGTTACATCGGTCACGTCTGCCTGATTTACGCCAATTATGCCGACACGGGCATCAATTCGATGAAATTTGTCCAATGGGAAACTGGCTTCGACGTGAGCGCCGTATTGTCGATACCGGTAATACGTGGGGTCATCCACCGTAAAGTCGGCCAGTAGTCTGGAGATGTGGAACGTAGTCAAGGACCAATCAATTCGCCGCGGAAGATAATGGTAAGAAAGGGTGTAGTCTGAATTACGCAGGTCCAGTAAAAGATTGGTGGCTACAATGATTTTGTGGTCTCCCAGCATGTCACTGAATTCCATCTGGGTAATGCCTTGGACTCCATACAAGGCGTCATATCCGGCTGCGCCGTAAACAATATCAGGCGAAAATCGAAGTTTATATTTTTGAGGAACGTAGTTGCCGGCGTTGTCGACTATTGGCAACAATTGCAGAGCGGATGCAGGTAGAAGCTCGTTGAGATCTGCTGGTTCTTCCCGTTTGGTTAGCGATTCAAAGTCGACCTGAACGCCTCTGGCGAAGGAATCGACTGGCAGTGTGATCGAATTCCTGTTCCTTGAAAGAGCAAGAGAAATAGAATCAGCTTCAATGGCCGGTATGATTAAGTCCTTGAGCGCCACATGGACCGGTTGATCGGGGAGCAGGCGTTGGCGCCCGCGCGAATATGGAATTCCGTCGTAAGCATCTCGAAGGAAGGGATTGCCCTCCAAACGCGCACGGCCCGCTATAGCCAGCGCGGGCGCCACCCTAAAGTCGGTCTGATCCACGCGTTGGGCCCAGACATTTGGCATCAACGGATCTCTGGGCTGGGTCCGTTCAAATGGTTTTTGAATGGTGTAAATGGTTGGGGTTCCTTTATGGAGTGAAACCACCGCAGCGATTTCACTCTTTGAGGACATCGCAATTTGGAGTACACCGACATCCAAATCCGTTAGCGCCCTAATTTGTCCATTTATTAGGTGTTTTTCGTACAAATTCGGAATGCCGTTCCTATCGCTTATGAAAACGACACGATCTGGATCCGGTCCAAACCTGGCGCTCCGATTGGACCACATTTCATCCATCGTTAGACGCCGTACAAACCTGGATTCCTCTGTCAACAAGTATAGATTGGTTTGTTCATCAAGATGTTCAAAAATCTTAAAGGAATCCTCTTTGAAGCTTCTGATTTCAGTGTTGGAGCCCCGATCTGAATGAAAGACAATGACGTTACCATCCGGGCTCCATGCAGGCTCGAAGTCCGAAAAAACATCATCCGTTAGATTCAGAATTTCCTCAGATTCTAAAATTATGCTATAAATATCGCTTTGGATGCCGTTTGTGGCGCTTACAGCTATCTTCGCCCCGTCCGGACTCCATGCCAACGAAAGAATTTGTTCTAGGGTTGGAGTCTCGATTCGGCGGGTCACTCCGGTTAGGACATTGATAAGGGCAATAGCCTCCCTGTTGCCACTCCGGACAGCAACGGCAATCTGCCGACCATCTGGACTCCAAGCTAGGCCCGGTGTAAGCACAGGCAGCGCTTCAAAATCTCGGGAAAGCTGTCCCTGAACCAATCGTTTTTCTACCTCACCATCTGCCGTGTTCGCAATGTAGATGTCAAACAGACCGCTGGTAGTGGTCACGTAAGCCAGCTTGTCTCCCAACGGAGAAAGGGCGGGGCTGGTGTTGTAGAAGCCATGTTTTCGCGTGATCACGGGCTCAGCTATCTCCTCAAGCGATTCCCTCGCGGTAACTTCTGGGAAGTAAACTTCCCGCAAGGCGCGTTGCCACCGTTCGCTTAACTCGCCTAGATCGAGTCCGATGGAGCGGTCAATGGCTTGCTCAACCGAACGTGAGTCCCGAAGCCGGTGCAAAATTTCCGCAATCTTTTCATCTCCGTACTGCTCGGCGATATAGTCCCAGACACTCTGGCCACCCCGATACGTGTAGTATCCATATAATTCTTCGATGGGGGCCAATTCATCTTCCAAGATCGCCTCTCGGATGTACAAGTCGGAATTGGTATCCCACCCAAGTGCTTGATACTCGGCCAATCCTTCACCAAACCAAAGAGGAATCCGCATCTTGGTCCCTGTTTGAATTAAAGACTGGATGGATCCCCCATAATAGACGGCGTTAATTACCGCATGAACCAATTCATGGTGAACCACCCGGCGAAAGTCAGCATAATTTCCCCCAAACGGAATCGCGATCCGGTTCTTGAACATTTCAGTGACGCCACCAATCCCATCGGTGTACATGGGGAGATTCACGGCATTGGTCACTGAAAAATCGCCGTGGTTTGGATACACGATGATGGGAATACGCTCTTCAGGACTGAAGTCAAAGAGTTTTTGGAGGGACGAAAAGGCTTCTTCAGCGGCTCGGGTAGCAAAGTCAGCTATGTATTCTCCATTTTCATAGTAATACACCAAAAAGTGTTCACTTTGGATATAAAACCACTCCCGGTCTTCGTAATGGACCTTGTTCTTGCCGTACCGGAAATACTGAGCATTCGCCGCCCCAACCCATGATAGGCCGGACACAAAAAGGAAAACTATGAAAACCAGTTTACGCACAGTTCAGGGGTCAAATGATCGATTTTGACTCAAATCATGAAGGTCTACAGCACTTCACATAATACTGCTCCCACAACATCGGAAACGGGCAAAAAGGCGGGGTTGGTTGCCTAAGCGTATTTCAGCCAACGAATCAGTTCTTTCAACGAAGGTTTTTTGCCGTAGGAGAGGATTCCGATGCGGTAAATGCGCGAACTGACCCAAACGGCGCCGATAAACGTTCCGATCAAGAGAGAAAACGAAAGGGCTATTTGCCAGAACGGGACATCAATCATGGCAATCCGAACCACCATCGGGATGGGAGCGGTAAAGGGAAACAACGACAAGGCTACCGACAAGGTAGAATTAGGTGCTTCTAGGACCGCCTGCAAAAACATGATTGACACGATAATGGGCATCATGACAGGAATCATTAAGCTCTGAGCGTCCTGCTGTTGCTCAACAGAAGAGCCGATTCCCGCAAACAAGGTGGCATACAATAAATAGCCTCCTAAAAAGAACAAAACGAACCAAATAAATACTTCCGGACCTAAATCTGGTATTGTAAAACCAATGGCATCCAGAATTTCAGCCTGCGAGGCCGAATCGGGCAGATTAGATCCTGAGGGCGGACCGATCATCCCGATGATTGTACCTGAAAAAGTAGTTCCAGCTGCTATCAATACCGCCCAAAACGACATTTGAACAAGTCCCATTGCGCCAATTCCCAGCACCTTTCCCATCAAAAGTTGAAATGGTTTCACGGAGGATATGATGATTTCTACAACGCGGCTGGTCTTTTCTTCAATCACGCCTTGCATAACCACGGAGCCATACACGAGCATGGTGATGTAAATCAGGAAGCCCATAATGCCCCCAACAATGGCATAAGCGGCGGTGCTTCCCTGTTCTTCACCTTCATCCGAAAGCTGAATCGAGTCGAGGGAAACGCTTGCGTTAATGATGTCAAATACATCGCGCGATACGGCTTGGTCTTCAAGCCTTGTCAGCCGAACAGCGTCTCGAATGATAGAGCGAAGATCACCTGAAAAATTACTTATACCACCACCTTCAGTTGAATAGTAGCGGGCGGATTCCGTGCCTTCAATCAATCCGTTTGGGAGAACTAAATATCCGGAAACGTCACCATTCAATACGAGTGTTTTTAAGTCGTCATCGTTGGCATCCGTGGGCTTGAATGTGATTTTACCAGATGGATCGACCACTGCAGCCCCTAATCGGCTCGTTTCGTCACGAAGTGAAATGATTTTTTCGGTTGTTTCTAGAGAGGAAGCCGTCACCAAGCCCATAACCGTAAAAAATCCCACCATAACGATGGGACCGAGGAGCGTTGTAAATACGAACCAACGGGTTTTTACCCGTTTGGTAAACTCGTTTTTAGCGACGACAAATATTTTATTTCTAGACATGATAGTTCGCTTTAAACAGTTTTAGACGCCTGTTGGCCTTGTTGTTTGGAGACAGCCGTTACAAATATTTCGCGCATTGGTGGCTCGACTAATTCAAAGCGAGTAATGTTAGTTACGTGTGAGAGGGCAACTTCAAGAATGTGTTTCGGAGTCGTAAGCCCTAACAGGTTCAGTTCTGCATGTCGGGTGCTTCGGCTTCCGAGCCGGACGGCACCAGTGGATTCCAATTCGTCTAAAAAGGCATCTGATCCGTCAAAATCCATCATGACCGTATTCTTACCAAACTGTCGCTTTATGTCTGAAAGGGCTCCCTTGACAATAATTTCGCCCTTTGAAATCAGGCAAATATCATCACACAGTTCCTCGACTTGCTCCATCCGGTGAGACGCAAATACAATGGTCCGCCCCTCGTCTTTCAATTCCATAATCACAGTTTGAAGGAGTTCGGCATTGATAGGATCGAGGCCTCCGAATGGTTCATCCAGAATCAGGAGAGAAGGGTTGTGGAGAATGGTGGCTATGAACTGAATCTTCTGCTGCATCCCCTTGGAGAGCTCATTGGTCTTTTTATTGACCCACTCCAGTGCCCCGAAGCGGTCTAGCCAATACCGAATTCGCTCCCGCGCTTCCGCTTTACCCATGCCTTTCAGTTCTGCGAAATACATAAGTTGTTCGCCGACCTTCATCTTTTTGTACAATCCGCGCTCTTCGGGTAGGTATCCCATTCGTTCTTGGGACTTCTCACTTACCATCTCGCCACCGTACGTCACGACGCCGTCGTCGGGTATGGTGATAAACGCGATCATTCGAATCGAAGTAGTCTTCCCGGCTCCGTTGGGCCCCAATAACCCTAAAATTCTACCAGGTTGGGCCTCAAATGTAATATTATTGACCGCTACGAACTTTCCATAGCGCTTGGTTACGCCTTGGATTTTTAAAATAGACATGGGCTATTCAGGCTGAAATTTGGAATAAAATGAAATATCATCCACCAATAGCTGGTAGGGGCCAAACAGATTGGAATAGATGGCGATGTGAGTGAGATCTTCGCCTGACCATGTTTTTGGTCGTCCAAAACCTTCTTGCATAAAGCGGTCGAATGGAATCTGAAAGACGTTCCATTCTTCGGTAACCTCTACGTACGAATTGTAGTAGTCAAAATCATCAATGGCGGCTGTCCCGATTTGGATGATGTAAGACCCAGGCGTGCCGCTCATCGCAAGTTGTAAACCATCGTATGCGGTAACATCAGTTACCGTGCCATGGGATGAATTTGAGACGTCGCCCAGCGCAATCCGAGCCCCGGATACTTGGGCCCCCGTAGACCCAAATGGTCTCATTCCGCCAACGGTTAATTGGTAAATCGATTGATTAATCCCGCCCGGTTCTACGAATATAGTTGCGTTAGTTTCGCCCCCGCCGGAAACGGAAGCCCACTCAAATCCAAGCTCGTTTCGGCGGTTGCCATCGTCGAAATCATCCACTTTTCCGTTGAGCATTGGGATGCTGGAAGTGTTTGAGCCACAACCCATTAACACACAAAGAGCCACTATGATGATGCGCATAATCTAACCTACAAAAGGCTTCTAGTAGATAAGGGTATCGGAATTAAGTACTCCGGCCGAAACATGTCTTCATGTACGCCGAACTCGCCAGTTCCTCGAAAATCTACAGCCACAAAACCGTCAGCCATGTTTTTCACTTCCCCGATGCCATAATATGCTGGGTGAGGACCATAATATACCAATTCCCCTTCATCAAAAGCCTGAGTTAACCGAGCTCTTCGATGAAAAGCAGGTACTCGTTGCAAGAGTTCAAGTCGGTATGTAATGTCAACGTTTTTCAAACCAGAAAGTTGTTGCCTCGCGGGCGTTAATCACGTGTAAAGATATGGATTGATCGTTGAACCGGCTTGGTTCCGGATCTGACATTGTATAAATTAGAAGATTCGAAGGCTCCTATCCCCCCCTTGACCCAATTGGCCCATGACCCCCGATAAAAAAATGACCGACCGCCAAGTCGGCCGCAATGCTGATCTTTTCGCCCAGAAAATTGGCGGGTATCCTACGGCTGAAGAGCGTTACGCTTACATTCGTATCCTGATTTCTATTATCGAGCAAGCTCATCCAGAATGGAATCAGGCTCCAAATAAAGATGAACAAATTGCTCATCTCGTGTTTCACATGAGTCACGGGGCAGTTGAACGCGAGGAAACAGCTGAAATCGTCCGATTAAGAGACGAAGAGCGCGGTTTTACTAACCATTTACCTCGTGCAGAAGCGTAGGGCGAAGGTGTCGGTTTTTACTTGATCCGATCCGGATTTTCTTTAATGAACGCTGCCCAGTTTTTGGAATGGGCCTTTTGTGTACTACCTCCTCGATGCACATGGCATAACGCCACGGCCAATGCGTCTGAGGCGTCCATGGTCACAGAACTGCCTCCTTCCATTGATAAGATCGTTTCGACCATATACCGAACTTGCTCTTTCGATGCATTACCATTGCCGGTCACGGCTTTTTTAACTTCCTTTGGCGTGTATTCGGTAACCGGGATCTGATGATTGAGAGCCGCCAACATTGCAGTGGCCTGAGCCCTGCCTAATTTTAACATCGATTGCGGATTATTTCCAAAAATTGGCATCTCAATGGCGCATAGATCTGGATGGTGAATCCCAATGAGTTCGCACACAGAGTCGTAAATCTGTTTTAAGCGAAGCTGATGATCCTCTCCCACTTTTGAAGCCCGTATCACGCCGGAATCCATGAGCACGGTCTCGCCAAGTTCGACGTTTATCACGCCGAATCCGGTGATATTTGATCCAGGGTCAATGCCCAGAATTATCATGGTTAAGCCATCGCTTCGATCATGGCATCGTCGATTTCCAATGTCGAATATACGGCTTGAACGTCCTGATGGTCTTCCAACAATTCGATCAGTTTCATGACCGCCTTTGCCTCATCTAGCTCTAAGCGAGTTGTGGTAGTTGGAATTCGTTGTAATTCGGACTCTTTTATCGATATTCCTGCGCCTTCGAGGGCCGAAGTCACTGTGCCAAACGACTCAACTGGACACGTGACAGAGTAGTCGTCCCCATCCTGAGTAAGATCTTCTGCTCCTGCATCGGCGACCAATTCAAATACGGTCATTTCGTCATTGCCGGCCGAAGCAATTGTAAAAATTCCTTTGCGCACAAATTGAAACGCAACGGAACCATTCAATCCTAGACCGGCTCCGTATTTTCCAAAAAGATGCCGGACATCGGCAACTGTCCGATTTGTATTGTCGGTAAGTCCTTCTACATAAATAGCGATTCCATGGGGTCCGTATCCTTCATAGGTGGATTCCACGTAATCGGCCCCTTCGATTTCGCCGGTGCCTCTCTTAATAGCACGTGTTATGTTATCCTTGGGCATATTCTCGGACTTCGCTTTGTCCACAGCCGTCGCCAAGCGAGGGTTCATGCCGACGTCTCCACCGCCTTCTCGCGCTGCCGTCATGATGTCCCGCGTGACACGAGCCCAGACTTTGGACCGACGTCCGTCTGTGACAGCCTTTGCGCGCTTAATAGTTGACCATTTACTGTGGCCTGACATAAAATCGAATTGCCTAGTGAATAAAAATAAGTTCGGATAAAAATAATCTTGGATCGAGCCCATTCTACAGAGAAATGCGCTGGTTCAAATATACAACCAGAAATAGAAGGTGATGGGCGATAGATTTGGAGAAATGTCGATTTTTACGCACGAATCCGTGTTTGAAAGTGGAACCTGACATTTTGTCGGGTATTTCATGATTGACACCTGAACAACAGCTCAAAAGAAGGGTTTTACACGTTTCCAAACCTTATTTTCAGACAAAACGGCACTGATGCCTCACTGAATCTGTTCGCAGACCCAAATTTTATAATACCTAAGTAGAGTAGATGCAATCCTCGTTTGATATTCCAGTTTTAGACGACCTCGACGCGCCTAAACAAGTTTCAGCTACCACGTTTGGGAAAAAAATGGTGTATTTGGAGACGTATGGTTGCCAAATGAACGTTTCCGACTCCGAAATTGTGGCTTCCGTTCTTACTAAAGACGGTTATGGGCTAACCCATAATGTGGAAGAGGCGGACATCGTTTTGATAAACACGTGCGCTATCAGGGAGAATGCTGAGCAAAAAGTTCGGCGCAGATTGGTGGAGTTGAGATCTCATAAAACCCATATCAATCCGGACATGAAACTGGGTGTATTGGGCTGTATGGCTGAACGACTAAGGGAAAAACTGCTAGATCAAGAAAAATTGGTTGACATTGTAGTTGGGCCCGACGCCTATCGAGACTTGCCGAATTTGCTGAATCAGGCAACCGACACCGGTCAAGCGGCGGTTAATGTTCAGTTGTCCAAAGAAGAGACGTACGAAGATATTTCTCCCGTCCGGTATGCGACCAACGGCGTATCGTCTTTTGTCTCCATTATGCGTGGCTGTGACAATATGTGTTCGTTTTGTGTGGTGCCATTTACTCGTGGGCGCGAACGCAGCAGACCTGTTGAGAGTATTCTGGACGAGTGCAAAACGTTGGTAGAAACCGGCTTTAAAGAAGTGACCGTGCTTGGGCAAAACGTTAATTCGTACCGAGATGAAAAGCAGGGATCTGGGGTCGACTTCGCCGAATTACTTTATCGTATCTCTCAGATATCACCAGAATTACGCATTCGATATTCCACGAGCCATCCTAAGGACTGCTCGGATGCGTTGTTGCATGTGCACGCCGAACAGGCGAATGTTTGCAACTATATCCATTTGCCGGTTCAGCATGGCAACACGGACATGCTGCAACGTATGAAGCGGACGTATTCGCGGGATCAATACTTGGATCTAGTTGAACGAGCACGTAAGATCGTTCCGGGTGTGTCGTTGTCAACCGATATCATCGCTGGATTTTGCAATGAGACAGAAGAAGAACATTTAGATACACTTTCGCTAATGGCTCAGGTGCGCTACGATCACGCCTATATGTTTATGTATTCGGAGCGCCCCGACACCTACGCTGCACGAAAGTTTGAGGACAATGTGCCCGAGCATGTAAAAAAGCGCCGGCTTCAAGACATCATTCAGCAACAGTCCGGTATTTCCCTCGAAAGTAATAAGGCTGAAATAGGACGTGAACACATTGTTTTGGTAGAGGGCGAAAGCAGGAGAAGCGACCAACAAATGTCGGGTCGGACAGACACCAATAAGATGGCAGTTTTTGATCGTTTGGATTTTGTCAAAGGGGAATATGTTAAGGTGCTCGTTACTGACTGTACGTCCGCCACGTTGCTGGCCAAACCTTTGGGCAGACTCTAACAAGGGCTGGCCTTCAGAACAAACGCAGAGAGAGATCAATGGATAGACAGGCCATGCAGGAACGGTTCGGAATTATTGGCACTTCCGCAGGAATGCGGCAGGCTTTGGATCGCGTGCGTTTGGTGGCCGGAACCGATATTACGGTCCTAATTCAAGGGGAAAGTGGCGTTGGGAAGGAGCTTTTTGCTCAGGCGCTTCACGAAATGAGCCGCCGTCGTCACAAGCAGATGTTGGTCATGAACTGTGGTGCTATGCCGGAAGGCCTCATCGAATCAGAACTTTTCGGGAATGAAAAGGGGGCCTACACAGGTGCAGTGGAGCGTAGGCAAGGTTACTTTGAAGAAGCTGATGGATCGAGCATTTTCTTGGACGAAATAGGGGAAATGCCGCTGAAAGCGCAAGTTCGGTTGCTGAGGGTACTTGAGACGGGTGAATTTAGTCGAGTTGGATCGTCGACATTACTACGTTCTGATGTACGGGTTATTGCGGCAACCAATAAGGATCTGGGCAAAGAAGTAGAAGCCGGCCGGTTTCGGGAAGATTTATATTATAGGCTGAGCACCGTTCTTCTTCACGTGCCACCGCTTAGGGATCGAAGGGAAGATATATTGCCCATTTTTGATCATTTTCAGCATAGGTTCACGCAAAAGTACAATTCTTCAGCTCCACGAATGGATAGTAGCGCACGCGATCTATTGACTAGGTATCGCTGGCCTGGAAATATTCGAGAGCTCCGAAATGTGGCCGAACAGACCGTGGTTTTGCTCCGTGGGAATGATATTTCCGAAGAGGACATTCGGCCGTATTTGCGCGGGGTAACGGCAGGGGGCACCGGCGTTGGTTTAGTTTCAATTGGAAGCGGGTCGGGATCGAACGACGAGTCAGCCATCGCGCGAGAACGCGAATTGATTTACCGAATCTTGGTTGAACTTCGAGTCGAAGTCCGAGAGATGAAAGAACAAATTGCCCAACTTGTGGCTGCTTCAAGAAACACCGGTTCAACTGAAACAAAAGTTGTTAGTGATCCAAGTAGGCTGCTTGCAATGCGCGATCAATCTCAAAACCATGATGATTTTATCGAAGAGGCACCCTATGAATTCGCATCTCCTTCTGACTCTGATGAAGCCCGCAACTCTGAATTAGGCCCACTAATTTCGCTGGATGGTGATCTCCCGACGTTGGAGTATGCGGAACGGACCTTAATATTAACAGCCTTGAAGCGCTTTGAGGGTAATCGACGGCAAACTGCAGAATCATTGGGTATTAGTGAGCGAACGCTGTATCGTAAACTGAAAGATATTGAAGCAACTGAGAAAGCTACTGCCTGATATGAAGCGTATAGTAAACATATGTCTATTGTTGGCCTTGTTAGCCGGGACTGGTTGTAGTTACTACAGCTTCACAGGGGCGACTATTCCAGAGCACTTGGGTACGATTGCGATCCCGTTGGTCGAGGACAATACCATTTCGACTGTTTCGAGCTTGGATTCTGAATTGACTAGCTTGATGATAGATCGGTTTGTTCGTCAAACCAGACTTTCTCTCGAAACCAATGAATCTACCGCGGATGCGTTGCTGAGCGTTGTAATTTCGAGATATGACAATACCCCAACTTCGGTTTCAGGAAACGAATTGGCGACTAGAAACAGAGTATCCATCACGATCATGGTGCGATATCAGGATCAGGTGCAGAACAAAGAGCTTTTAAATCGTACTTTCTCGGCATTCGAAGAATATGATCCATTTAATCCTAGCCAGGAAGAGACGGCTGCATTTGCAGCCTTAGAAAAAATTGCAGACGATGTGTTCACAGCAGCCACATCGAATTGGTAGTCCGTTTTATGTCGATACCCGAAATCACACATATTGTATCTCTTCTTGAAGCAGGAAAGGTTGCTCAGGCCCGGCCCATGTTGGAACAGCTAATTCAGGCGGCTCCTGAGCACATCAGTGCGAGAGTTGTTTTGGCGCGTCTTTTGGAGTCACAATCAGATTTTGGAGCGGCTCTCAGCCACTGGAAAATAGCGGCGTTTTATTGTCCTAATAATGATGTAATCGAATCTGGACTTCGAGAAGCCGTGTTGCGAGAGTTATTTGCCGGAAACTTTGTACCTCGTGTAAACGAGGACTCTGCGGCTCGCTCCGCTTCGCCGCACCCAAGTGAGGGCACCGCGCCGGAAGTTACCGCTCCTCAAAAAGCTACCGCGCCTCCAAACAGATGGGGACCACGGGGACCAGAGAAGGAGGCGTCCCAGCGTTTACAAGCACCACCTTCTGAGCTTTCTAAGGAGACTTTCCCCGCTCAAGGCGCCCCCGTATTGGAGTATCAAGACTTGGATAAGCTCATTTCAGAGTTGGAATCCGCTCGGATATTCCCAGACCCAGACATCAAGATGATTCCTCCATCAGAGCTAGAAACGGAGATTGATGACGTCGTTTCGGAAACGCTGGCTCGTATCTATGCCAATCAGAAGTTTTATGAAGAAGCGGCGCTGGTTTACGAAAAATTGGCCACTCAACGCCCAGAAAAAGCTGAAGAGTTTTTGCAAAAGGCTAAGGAATTGAGGCATTAGGCATGTGGCAAGAGATAGAACGCGCTCGTACCCAATCCTTTGATGTAAGACGGCGAATCGTTGGGCTGATGTCCGGGACTAGTTTGGACGGAGTGGATGTGGCTGTGGTTGACCTCAGAGGCTCCGCGCGAAGTCTAGAAGTGTCTGTTGTCGCATTTGACTCAATTCCATATACGAGGTCAATGCGAGAGCGGATTTTAAAAAATTCAGAGCCCGAATCTTCTTCCGTCTCTGAGCTCTCAGCACTTCAGGCAGAATTGGCATTAGTGTATGCAGAAGCTGTAAAAAGCACTTGTTCAAAACACAATATTGCATTGGTAGACATCGACTTAGTCGGTTCGCACGGCCAGACGGTTTACCACGATCCTAATCCAGAAACTGGACCCGGTTCTACTCTCCAAATTGGAGATCCTTCCATGCTTGCAGCGCACCTAGGCGTCGCGGTCGTTGGCGATTTTCGTCCCGCAGACATTGCGCTTGGCGGCCAAGGCGCGCCTCTTGTACCGTATTTTGACTGGGCGATATTTTCCTCTCCAGACGAAAATCGCATCCTGCTCAATTTGGGAGGCATTGCCAACATTACCATTTTGCCAGCCGGCTGCCGAAGAGACGACGTTATTGCGTTTGATACCGGCCCCGCAAATGTGGTCATTGACGCTCTAATGCAGCGATTTTCTGGAAAAACCTTTGACAAGAATGGAGCTTTTGCCAGCTCAGGAAAGGCGGACCACGACCTGCTTCAGAACCTATTGGATCATCCTTATTTTGCGCTCCCGGCTCCAAAATCGACCGGCCGCGAACTATTTAATTCCAACTACATCGATCGTCTTGTTGCCGACGGTTATAAAAAAGGCCTTTCGGATCAGGACATCGTCGCAACGGCAACTGAGCTCACCGTTCAAAGTGTTCTCAGATCTATCAATGGTCCGCTGGGCGCTATTTCCGATTTTCAAATTGCCCCAGATAGAATAATTGTTTCCGGGGGCGGCGTCCACAATAAAGTACTTATGAGCGGTTTGTCAGAAGGCCTTCCGGGCTCCAAGGTCGATTCAATTTCTCAACACGGAATGGACCCGGATGCTAAGGAAGCTGTCTGTTTTGCCGTGTTGGCATACGAAGCCATGAACGGAGTTTCCACCGGAATGCCTTCAGTAACCGGGGCTCGCGGTCGTGCATTTTTGGGAAAGATCTGCTTTCCAGTGAAATAACAAAAAGAATCGGCGTTCAGGGGCGTCTTGTGTTCGCCAACTGATATACTATTATATGACTGCTCATATCGTCGATACTGGAATCTTAAAATTGGTCGGATTGAAGACCATCCTTAGGAGCTCTGTGACGGCACCCAATTCAGTGAGTCAAATCCCTGAACTATGGAAGGAACTCAGGGCTGCCATGTCTCAACTTCCTGAGCGAGCAGGTTCGGAAAGGTATGCTTTGATTTCCGGGGACTACACAGAGCGACTACCAGTTGCGTATTATTATGCTCTGGTTGCCGTAAAAGAGTTTGACGGAATTCCAGACTCGTTTGAAAAAATAGACTTGTCCGACAAGCGAATTGCAAAATTTGTCCATCGCGGGCTCCCTGCTGCATCGGGAAAGACGGCCATGAAAGTATTACAGGAATGGTTGCCTGAGTCGGGCGAAACCATAAGTGATAATGCTGAATTAACCATTATTGCGGCAGACTACGACCGAACCGACCCAAATGGTGAGTTTGAATATTGTGTGTTTGTCTAATTAAATACTCTTTCGAAGCACGTTTTCTACCTTAGCGCTACTTATTAAGAACTGATTGCAACTATGAGTCAACATTTTACGCCCATTTCGACGCTCGGAGAGTTTGGACTCATTCAGCGCCTTTCTGATCGGTTAGCAGATATTCCCCGTTCTCCAGATTTGATCGAGGGAATTGGAGACGATGCAGCTGTGTATCGCGCTGGGGAGGGGATTTTACACGTCATAACGACGGATGCGCTTATTGAAGGAGTTCATTTCGATCGAACCTTTATACCCATGTCATTTTTGGGATATAAAGCTATTTCCGTCAATGTGAGTGACGTAGTAGCAATGAATGCGCGCCCGATGTATGCAACCGTTACGCTCGGAATACCTCGTAATATGTCCGTTGAGATGCTCGATAGCCTCTATGATGGTATGCGAGCAGCCTGTAAAAAATATGGGATGGAATTAGTAGGAGGGGATACCAGCACTTCCCACGCCCTCTATTTGTCCATCACGGTAATAGGGGAAGTCGCAGAACGAGATGTCGTGTTTCGTCGTGGTGCAAATGTGGGCGATTTCTTGTGCGTAACCGGCGACGTCGGAGGCGCTTATGCCGGTCTAAAGATCCTATTGGATCAACGACAAGCTTTAAAAGACATGGGTGACGATTATGAACCTGATCTCGAAGCCCATCAGTACGTCATTCAGCGCCAACTTCGACCAAATGCTAGGTTGGATATGATCGATGCATTCAAAAAAGCGGGTATCCGGCCTACATCTATGATTGATATTTCAGACGGCATTGCCTCGGAAATCCATCATATATCGACTAAAAGTGGCGTAGGGGCCACTGTTCGTATTCCGGCCCTTCCATTTGATCCTGAAACGCGAGCTGTTGCAGATCAGTTCATGGACGACATTGATGCCTATGCTCTTTTTGGGGGAGAAGACTATGAATTGTTGTTTACCGTCGATCCATCGCAAGCCGAACTGGTTGACGGCTTGGAAGGGTGTTCCGTTATCGGAAACATAGAAGAGGCTACCAAGGGTATCCGAGCGTATAGCCCCGACACTGGCTTGCTTCCACTTCATCCAGCCGGGTATCAACATTTTGATCCAGATGAAGACAATCCAGATAATTTTGGCCTACCAGAGTCAAAACATATTTTATAAAGTCGACTATTCGTATCGCAGGCACTGAACCGGGTTCATGCGCGAGGGTAGTCTTCGACCTTCGCGATTTGGTGAAAAGCTTCTTCAAAATCACCAACGGGGGTCTCCCAATCGTCGTCGAGAAGCCACCCAAGAATCCAATTGGCCAGTCGGGGGGGATGAAAAGGTGTATTGGTACCCATCTTTTAAATTTACCAGGTATCAAACGCGCATAAAAGCGTGGCTTCGGTCCATGCATCTAGCCATGCCTGGCGCTCGATAGTGCGAGTCAGCCAAGCTGGCCCATCCGAACCAATGGGGGATCCTGGTGGAGTAGTTACAGGCGTGGGCTGTTCCTGAACCTGGTATGGACGGAAGATATAACGGTCAATTTCGTCCAATGCTGCAAATCGATGAGCTCGGGTTTGGTCATCAACTTGATCTGCATTGTCTGCTAACCAAGCGTGAATGTCCCGTAAATGGTAGATGATTCGAGCTTGCGCCGCCGGCGCTTGTGCTGAAGATGCGGCAGCTGACAAGAGCTGATCGACCCAGACCTGCTGGGTAAGTCGCTGCAATTCAGCTTCATAAGGGTCCCGAGGTACATCTTCTAGCCATACTTTTTGGGTTACCATCACCAAAATGTCTAACAGTTCAGGAAGCGCTGGATTAAAGTCTTGTTGATACGTAAGGCGGGCCGTTCTGGCTGGATTCAGCAAAAGGCCAAATACCTGTTGTGCGACTACAGCCGCTGGCGCATAAGGGTCAAAAATGAGGCCTGTATGACCACTAAATAGTTCACGATGCGAGCCATATCCCGGAGGACGAGGGGGAATTAAAGTGCGAACTTGAGGAGGCAAAGCCAGCGCTTTTGGCTCAATAGTCGACAACAAGCCATTCATCGCAGATCTTTGTTGTCCGCCCGAAACGGCTTCTGGCAAAAGTTGACTGTCTCCTCGAATGTTATAGGAGTAGCTAACACCTCCTACCAATTTGGCAACAGCATCAATTTGGTAGCGGTGACGGAGGTAGAGAGGCACCAATACTTCTTCTAAAGTGGCCATGGGCGCGTCTGGGCGAAGACTTCCGATACCAAACCGGCCAAGAGCGACTTCTCTTACCTGCATATCTAACTTCAGAGCGTCGACGACATCACTCCCGTTGTCCCAAAGGTGTGCTAAGGAGTTCGCTCCTCCTTCTGGCCGAGCATCTCCATCTGTGATATAGAACCAACCGTCCTCAACATATTGGTCAATAAATCCGCTCAAAGCGGCTTGTTCATCCGTACTATCTGGGAAGTCAGAATACCCATATTTGATCGTAATTTTGTCCCATTCTCCAATCCCAGTTGCGTACGCATTGTGGAGCAGAATGCGATTGTCGGGGTCCAACGTCGCCAAAGGAGCGGGATAATCCATCACCGAGGCTCGGTCGTTAATGGAGGCCGCAAAATTGTGTTGAAGTCCCAGCGTATGCCCCACTTCGTGGGCGGACAACTGGCGAATTCTAGCAAGTGCAACCTTCAAGCTGGGGTCGTTATCGGCGTCTACCGGAGTTGAATTCGGTTCGAATTGATTGAGAAGTCCTTGAGCTATCAAGTAATCCTGTCGAACACGCAGTGATCCCAAGAGCACGTGGCCTTTCAATATTTCGCCCGTGCGGGGGTCAGTAATGCTGGATCCATAACTCCAGCCTCGGGTCGAACGATGGACCCAGTTGATAATGTTGTATCGCACATCAAGCGGGTCTGCGCCTTCGGGAAGGACTTCGACCTGAAATGCGTCCCGGTAGCCCGCTGCTTCAAATGCTTGATTCCACCATCGTGCACCTTCTAGTAGTGCCGATCGAACTGGTTCTGGGGTTCCATTATCTAAATAGTAGATGATTGGTTTTACAGGGTCAGATACCGCAGCGGAAGGGTCTACTTTCTCCAGTCTATGCCGGGAAATGTAGCGGACACGCATATCAGAGCCAATGGGCGAAGAGTAATCCAAAAAGCTCGGACCAAAATATCCAGATCTAGGATCATTTAATCTGGGCTCAAATCCCGGCTCAGGTAGCGCAATAAAAGAATGCCGCTCACGAAGTGTGAAAGCATCGGCCAGAGAAGCCACCGATCGAACAATTCCTCCTGGGGCATCGGAGGTAAACGTGAGCATGGCCTCCATTTCGGTATTTCGGGGAAATGCTTTGGTGCGCTCTTTATATGGAGCAGATCTGGAGTCATCCACCTTAAAAGATCCTTGACCTTGACGTCTCAGCGAATCTGCTGCACCGTGTGCATCCCGAACCACGAACGAAGTAGCGTCGACCAGAACTCGTTCGCCCGTTTGAGCTGCTACTACAAAACCAAACATTACGCCAGATGCGAAAGCATCTTTGACCGATTGTTGCTCTGCTACATTCGGTGTGATAGCCACATAGTCGAGGTTGGGGACAATCATGAAAACTTTTGGCCCGCGACGCTCGAAGTTCACGATGTACGATCCCCCCAACTGATTGCGGTCCAATCCAATATCGTTAGACCCGAGTCCCGCCGCCAAGGACACCTGATACAGAAAATCTTCCCGGAAACGGTCAATTTCAAGCCAAACCTTCCCCGCCGATTCATCCCAATAGATGGTGTAAAACCCTTCCAGCTTTTCCATTCCCTTGGTTTTCGCCTCAATTGCCGGTAGGTCTTGGGCCTCGGCTGAAGCTAGCGTAAACATCAAAAGAAATAGTGTGCCAACAATAAAGCGTCGCATATACAAATACCTTGTCTAAGAAGAGAGCCTTCGGGCTTTGAATATAGCTTCAAATCCCTAAAAAGCTGTAAAAATGAACAAACGAAGAAGGATTGAAATTCCTCGTTTCTTTGCGATTATGGAGGATGAGAAGGAAGCGATTAAATGTGGTTCATCGTATTTTTCGGGCTCTCTGATTGATTTCGGTCAGACACCCCTGGTAAGACCGACTTATCAGAGCCCATTTCGAGAGTAATTAGAAACTCAGATCTTCGAATACTGATGCAAGCAAAGATCGCCACAGGTGAAGTAGTACAAATTGTTGGTCCCGTTATCGACGCTCAGTTTCCTTCCGATTCCGTTCCGGATATCTTGGATGCTTTGACCATCGAAAAACCAGACGGCACCATAGTCGTTCTTGAAGTGCAGCAGCATTTGGGCGAAAATCGTGTTCGTACGATTGCAATGGATGCTACGGAAGGACTTCAAAGAGGAACCAAAGTTACCAACACGGGAAAGCCTATTTCGATGCCGATTGGCGACGATATTTTGGGCCGACTGTTTAATGTTGTTGGTGAAGCGATTGACGGAATTCCTCAGCCGAAAGCATCAGGACGTCGTCCGATCCACGCTGCGCCTCCGAAATTTGAAGATCTTTCGGCATCTGTTGAGATGTTAGAAACGGGCATCAAAGTAGTTGACCTTCTCGAGCCATATGCTCGTGGTGGAAAGATTGGACTATTTGGTGGTGCTGGAGTTGGCAAAACGGTATTGATCATGGAATTGATCAACAACATTGCTAAGGGCCACGACGGCTTGTCTGTATTTGCTGGCGTTGGAGAGCGTACGCGTGAAGGCAATGACCTTCTTCGCGAGATGCTTGAATCCGGAGTTGTGGATTACGGCAAAGCGTTCTTGGAATCGATGGAAAAAGGCGAGTGGGATTTATCACTTGTTGATCCTGAAGCCCTTAAGAACTCAAGTTTGGCTCTGGTCTTTGGTCAGATGAATGAACCACCTGGAGCCCGTGCTCGCGTAGCATTGTCCGGTTTAACGATCGCTGAGTACTTCCGCGACCTTGGTGGACGTGACGTGTTGTTCTTCGTTGATAACATTTTCCGCTTTACCCAAGCAGGATCTGAAGTGTCTGCTCTACTTGGTCGTATGCCTTCTGCTGTGGGCTACCAGCCTACACTCTCCACAGAAATGGGAGAGATGCAGGAGCGTATTACATCAACTAAAAACGGATCAATTACATCTGTTCAGGCCGTTTATGTGCCTGCCGATGACTTGACTGACCCTGCGCCTGCCACCACGTTTGCCCACTTGGACGCTACGACGGTTCTTTCGCGTCAGATTGCTTCCCTTGGTCTTTACCCGGCTATCGATCCTCTGGATTCAACGAGCCGTATTTTGGATCCGCGAATTCTGGGCGATTTGCACTACGACACTGCACAGGATGTCAAAAACCTGCTTCAGCGTTACAAAGAACTCCAGGATATCATTGCCATCTTGGGAATGGACGAATTGTCTGACGAAGACAAATTGGTTGTTGGTCGCGCCCGTCGTGCTCAGAAGTTTATGAGCCAGCCATTCTTCGTGGCAGAGCAGTTTACCGGTAACCCTGGTAAATATGTTAAAATCGAAGATTCGATCCGCGGCTTCCGCATGATTTTGGATGGTGAATTGGATCATCTTCCAGAAAACGCCTTCGCTTACAAAGGTGCCATTGAAGAAGTCATTGAAGCGGGCGAAAAAATGCTCGCTGTTGACGCTTAAACACACCCATTGACGGATATGTTTGTCGAAATCGTATCACCTTCCGGTCGGGTCTTCAGCGGTGAAGCAACCGGCGTTCGCGCTCCTGGTGTCGAAGGCTCTTTTGAAGTGCTTCGTAACCATGCGCCCATGATTGCAGCAATCGAAATTGGGTCCTTGATCATTACTGATCAAGCAGGAAATCCAATAACGTTTGCTACGAGTGGCGGGTTTGTTGAGGTTGCGCACAACGTCGTTACCGTTCTAGCCGAATCGGCTGAATTGGCGACAAAAATTGACGTTGAAAGAGCGCAGGCTGCGGAGCAGCGTGCAGTTGATGCGATCGCCGAGGCTACGGATGCCGAAACGAAAATCAGAATGA
This sequence comes from uncultured Bacteroidota bacterium, assembly GCA_937876355.1. Taxonomy (GTDB): domain Bacteria; phylum Bacteroidota; class Rhodothermia; order Rhodothermales; family UBA10348; genus UBA10348. Next base: position 46,001 of record CALFHN010000082.1, read on the forward strand.
TAAAAGCGTTGGATCGAGCCAGAAACCGTGCTCGGGTGTCTATGGCGGCAGTGGGTAAAAAGCGATAGACTACGAGTCTACCCGCCAAGCTTTCACGATTTGTTTAGAGCTTCCTAGTCCATCGATTCCTAATTCGACGATATCTCCTTCTTTTAGATATTCCGGAGGATCCATTCCTAGGCCAACACCTGCTGGAGTCCCCGTCGATATGATATCACCAGGCTCTAACGTCATAAATTGACTGACGTAGGAAATGAGATGCGGTACTCCAAAGACCATGTTGGACGTACTCGAATTTTGCATCATTTTCCCATTGACCGTGAGCCACATATCTAGAAGCTGGACCTCCCCGACTTCATCCGGCGTCACCAGCCAAGGTCCCAAGGGGGCAAATGTGTCACAGCTCTTTCCTTTCACCCATTGTCCGCCTCTTTTTAGCTGGAAATCGCGTTCTGAATAGTCATTGTGGAGTACATAGCCGGCTACATGCTCCAGCGCATGTGTTTCTTCGATATAGCTCGCTTTTTTACCAATAACTACCGCCAGTTCAACTTCCCAATCGGTCGAATTGCTGTTTTTTGGCATCACCAACTCATCGTTTGGTCCAACAATGGCGCTCGTTGCCTTGAAAAAAAGGACAGGTTCAGATGGAATCTTGGCACCCGTCTCTCGGGCATGGTCGGAATAATTCAGGCCAATGCACACCATCTTTCCTGGACGAGCCACGGGAGGTCCCAAGCGGACTTCATCGGGCACAACAGGGGCCCCTTCAAAATCGGAGAGTGCCCACTCTTTCAGTAATCGAAGTCCATTACTTGCGAAAAAAGAACCCGAATAGTCTTCGATACGACTGGAAACGTCTAAACGCATGCCGTCCTCGAGTTCAACGCCAGGCAATTCAAAACCTTTTGGGCCAAAACGAATCAGTTTCATGGGTCAAATACTAAGTTGATTGATCACTATTGAATGCTCAAGGTTTTAGAGTCGCGAATCCGCCGTCAATTGGGAAATTGGTGCCGGTAATAAACGATGATTCATCCGAACAAAGATAGACTGCAAGCGCCGCTACTTCTTGCGGTAAGCCCATGCGCCCAATAGGCTGGGTTTTACTCAAACGGTCAAACATTTCGCCTTCTTTTCCAGGGTAATGTTTTGTTAAATAATCGTCCACAAAAGGCCTGTGCATCCGACCGGGAGCAATACAATTGCATCGAATACCAGCTTCAAGATAGTCTACGGCCACCGAAATAGGTCATGGTAAGAACCGCCCCTAGTACCTCGCTCTTTTTGACTACATATGTGTCTCAGGCTCGCTGGAAAATAGAATCGTTGAGTTTGTTGACCATTTGCACGAACATTTTTCGACCCGGTCGCCATCAAGAATGGAAAGTATATGCCTCCAATAAAACCTGGATATAGCATCGAAATGGTACCCGCGAGCCTAGATCGATTTGATTTTGATTCTGGCCCCGTTTGGAATTAGACGAAAGTTCCATTTTGGACTGCTCCAAATCTGTACTTCACGGAACATGGAAGCGATTTCGACTTAGACGGGACACGGTTACACCTTTAATAAATGACAATGATTTTTAGAAATTTATCATTCCTCCTCGTAGGAATTCTGCTCCTAGGTACGGGCTGTTCTTCAGGCTCGAAAACGGATTACGAGGGAAGAACATTTAAAGCGACTTCCTTCTCCCCTTTGCAGTCCGATCTTGGTGAAAGTTGGATCACCTTTAACTCAGACAATAGCCGAGCTGTATTTGGACGCCACGAAGAAGGATGGTCGTCGCACACTTTATACGAGACTATGCGCGGCGATCAAGGTTGGTCAAAACCGACCATTTTGCCCTTTTCGGGGACATATAACGACCGAGGAGCGCGATATTATCCGGCCCTTGATGCATTGATATTTTCGTCTGATCGACCGCTTATAGAGGGCGGAGAAGCAGGCGATTTTAACCTCTGGATTGCGATGCATGATGGCGAAGAGTGGCTGCCCGTTGAAGTATTTCAAGCACTGAATTCGACATCCAATGACTTCCATGGGTCGGTTGCTGCCGATGGTAGCATTTATTTTGCGTCGAATCGTCCTGGTGGGAAAGGGAAATCCGATCTTTATCATGCCGTCCTAGGCAGTTCTGGATACATTGTTACGCCGCTCTCGGGCTTCGTAAATACCAAGTATTCTGAGTCAGATGTAATGATAGACGTGGAAAGCCGCTTTTTGATCTTTTCTCGAACGGATGATCCGGGTGGGTTTGGTGCAGACGATTTGTGGATTTCATTTCCCAGCGCTGAAGGCTGGTCTGAGGCCGTAAATCTGGGGCCTGACGTAAATACGGCTGAAGGCGAATATGGTGCTATGATGAGTTTGGATGCCACAAAACTGTACTTTACGACGCATAAAGATGGGAAGGCAGACATCGTTTTTATACCCATGACCGAATTGGTCCTCGAGTGGCCAACGAACTAAATATCGCCCAATCAAATGTTGTTATCGGAATTGCCTACTCCTGCCATAGTTATCGAAAAATCGCGTCTGGAAGCCAATTTGCAGACGATGCAAGAGTTGGCGAATGCCCAAGGGGTTGCTCTGCGCCCGCATACGAAAACGCATAAATCGGTTTTCATTGCTTCGCGTCAGCGCGATTTAGGGGCGAAGGGACTTACTGTAGCCAAGTTGGGGGAGGCCGAAACGTTTGCGGGGGCTGGATTTACGGATATCCGGTTGGCGTATGCACTTTACGGCACCGACAAGTACGCCCGATTAGCTGGGTTGCTTAGTAGTTGCCGCGTTTCGTTTTGTGTGGACACATCTGAAGGCGCTTCGGCTGCTTCAGCATTCTTCGCAGCCCAAGGACTTACGGTCGATGTTATGATTGAGACCGACATCGGGTATCACCGATGTGGGGTGAGGTGGGACCGTTCTGAGAGTGCTGCATTTGCCTTGTGGGTTGACTCCTTGCCGGGTTTACGGGTGTGCGGGATTCTGACGCACGCCGGGCATTCATATTACGGGCCTCAGTCTGAAGGCGAGTCGTTGGCCGATTCACTTAGACGGGTGAGCAATCAAGAAAGAGATCGTATGCTGGAATTTGCGGTCAGTTTGCGGCAAGCAGGTGTAAAAGCAGCGGTTTCTGGCGATTTGGAGATCAGTGTCGGGTCCACGCCATCCATCCGGTATTTCACAAACCGGGATCACGAAGGTTTTAAGATCACCGAAATACGTCCTGGAAACTACGTTTTTCACGATATGACGCAGGTAAACCTGGGTGTTCGGGGAATGGAAAGTTGTGCTTTGACGGTTCATGCCACGGTCTTTTCCAAGCATAAGAACGAAGACGGAAGTGAGCGCTTATTTATTGACTCGGGCAAGAAGGTTCTCACTTCTGATGGCGCTTTTAGGGCCGAAGGATATGGCCAGATTTTGTACGATGCTGGCAACATGGTTCCCATGCCGCATGCTGTGATCAACGCATTGTCGGAAGAACACGGATGGGTTTTGGTCCGGGGAGGTTCCACACTGAATGTTGGCGACCGTGTTCGGGTGGTACCAAATCACTCCTGTGTTGTCGTGAATACCCAACCACATATGTTCATCGTGGACGGCGAAGATGTAATTCAGTCTATTCCGGTAGATTCTCAGTGCAAGGTGGTTTAGCCGCTTGCAAGGCCTAGGTCCTTATTCGAATAAACCGCTTTCCCGAGACTGGGGGCTGTCCTTGTGTTGTGGGGTATCTTTGTGTGGTAAATCGAGTCCGAAGTGTTTGTACGCAGCGGGTGTAGCCATTCTTCCGCGAGCGGTGCGTTCAATATATCCCTCTTGAATCAGAAACGGCTCGTACACTTCCTCGATAGTGCCAGAGTCTTCTCCCACCGAAACAGCTAGGTTCGCAAGCCCTGTAGGGCCTCCACCGAACTTCTCAATAAGCGTCATGAGAATTCGGGTATCCATATCATCCAAGCCTTCGATGTCGACGTTGAGGGCGTTTAGGGCGTGATCTGCCATGTCTCTTGTGATACGTCCATCGCCATCGACCTCGGCATAGTCCCGTGCCCGCCGGAGCAACCGGTTTGCAATGCGCGGCGTTCCGCGGGAACGCCGCGCCAACTCAACCGCGCCATCGGGAGTAATTTCCACTTTTAACAGTTCGGCGGACCTTCGAACGATCTCCGTGAGGGTTGTCGCCGAATAGTAATCGTATCTAAAATCAATCCCGAAACGGGCCCTAAGAGGAGCGGTCAACAGTCCTTTCCTGGTTGTCGCCCCAACCAATGTGAAAGGAGGGAGGGAAATTTTGACGCTACGAGCACTCGGACCTGAATCGATTAATATATCGATATAGTAATCCTCCATGGCTGCGTACAGATATTCCTCCACAACCGGAGACAGCCGATGGATTTCGTCGATAAAAAGGACGTCCCCTTCATTCAAATTGGTGAGAAGGCCCGCAACGGAGGCCGGTTTATCCAAAATGGGTCCTGACGTCGTTTTAACTTGGGTGCCCATCTCCGAGCCTATGATATAGGCCAACGTGGTTTTGCCAAGGCCAGGAGGGCCCGACAAAAGGACGTGGTCTAGGCATTCTCCACGACGTTTTGCTGCGGTCATAAAGACGCGCAGATTTTCTTTTATCTGTTCTTGTCCGATAAACTCATCAAGAGTCTTGGGACGAAGGGCTTTTTCAATATCCTCTTCTTGCGAAGCGGGTTGCCCGGAAATGTGTCCTGATCGCTCTATCATTCCTGAAATGGTCTGCTTACGTACTAATATCGGTTAAATCAAGGAAAATATTCCATGTAAACTAACCTATCTGAGGCGAGAAAAGTTGATTATGGAACCGACATGGACAGAAATTGCTCCTTTTTTTAAAGTGAGGTTACGCCTGCGACTTTTAGCGACTCACAGCTGTGTCAAGTCCTAGTCAAGGGGTGCTGTTATCGACCTGACTCCGAAAAACGGACATATTGATAGTTAGATTATTGTTACCTGGAGGTTTCTTTAACCCCAAGAGGGACCTATGAAAAGGAGATGTCTTACCGTGAGCAGATCGCATATGCATAGCGCCAATCAGAGTAAGGAAAAACAGCAACGGATGTCTGCCCGAAGTTGGTGTGAGTAAGAACACGCTTTATAGTTGGCGACGCCAATATGAAGGCATGGGCATTGAAGAATTGCGTCGCCTCAAGCAGCTTGAGAAAGAGAATGCCCAACTGAAACGTCTTGTTGCTGATCTATCTCCGGATAAGCACATGCTAAAAGAGGTCATGGAATAAAAGCCTTAAGGCCAGCTCAGAAAAGTAAACTCGTAAAGTTCTTTAACGAAGGCTATGAGATATGGACGGTGCGCTTTCTTTTTTCATGTGGTCGCTTATTTTCGCTTCTGTTTGTGCCGTCATGAAAACGGAGTGTCGGGCGTAAAACAGTCTCATTTGCCTATTGACAAATGACTTAGTGCAACTAGCTTTGTGGGAGAAAGCAAAATTCAAGCAGCATATCCGTCGCAGTTTGGTGTCGCGGATGCTCCTGAAGTCGCATCACATTCAATGGAGAAGAGACCCTGCCCAGTCCGAAATTACTGACCGTGAAAAGAGAGACGCACCCAGAATGGACCCTCAAGCCCGCAGAGCTTGAATTGCTCCACGCTGCTAAGCCACCGAGGGAGGTGGAAATCAAGACAAAGGCGGCAAACATTTCAGAATCGGAACTTCGAATAGTGCCAACGGAGTTTACTGCTGCCCATCTCATGCGCCCCCATTTATGGTGGCGACACTTCTTTTGCAAGCGGCGCTACCGCGTGCGCAAGAACCAAAAGAATCTTACTCCGATAAAGTGGCAGCGTTTTATTCACGCGATCGAGGCGTTGGCCGAAAGCGGAATGCCCAGCCCGACTTACCAAGATTTCGTACAGATTCACGTGACTGCTATGAGCACGGCGGCGGGCATGGGGTGGGGCGCTCACAAAATGTCCGGACACAACGGCCGCAATTTCCTCTCGTGGCACCGGGAGTACCTCGCCAAGATTGAAGCGCGTCTCATGGCTATCAATCCGCTCGTTACCATCCCGTATTGGGATGGGGTCACTGACCGCACCGCCATCCCCGCTGCCCTGACGGATCCGGCTGACATTGCGGCTTGGGGCATTACGCGCGGACCTTCCTTTAACGGAAACAGTCTGGGGAGTGCTACTCAACTCAATACACTACTAGCTGGAAGCGACTTCGATGTGTTTCAGGACACACTCGAAGCGAGTCCGCTTCACAACCGTCTCCACGGACTCGTTGGGGGTACCATGGCGTCAAGCGCTTCGCCAGTGGATCCGCTCTTCTGGTTACACCACGCATTTATTGGCAAAACCTGGGCCGATTGGCAGATGCTCCATCCTGGCGTGTATCCCTCCAATCTTGCAGAAGTCTTCCTTCCTCTACCGATCATGACGCGATCTGTAGCAAATGTCCTCAATACTAAGGCGCTTGGTTACGTTTACGCGTAGTCCCCTTTTCGTTTCTGTAACAAAATGAAATGATGTCGTCCGACAACGCATTACTGTTTTTAGGGATGGAAATGACTTCTCTCTCTTTATTTCAGTAGTAGAAAAAGAGCTCCTTTTGACAAAGGCGTGTCGTGGGCCCTGGGATCATTGAGTTCCACTAATAATCCCACGTGCTCCGTTGTCTCATGACGTTATCATATGCAGCTGAAATACCCTCGAATCCCTCTTCAAATGAAGATGAAACAGTCGTGAAAATGGCGACAATGGTTACAACCGTTTCTCCTGGCGCGAGTGAAATCGGGGAAATGGACTGAAGGCTTCGAACGTCTTTGCGTGAATCGACCCACCCTGCACCCGTAACGGGATTCCCTGTGTAGGCAAATGCTGTTGTTTCCCCAGTTGCAGGACTAATCATGGGTTCTCCTAAGGAAGACAATCCCTGGAGAGCAAGTAGAACGTGATTGGGAGACTTTATTTCAGTCTCGTTAAAAGATTGAAACGGCACTTCTGGAGTTCTAGTCAATATTCTATGTGCCAACATTGAGGTGGGAAAACCACCGTAGGAATTGGAGCCCACAATAGAATATCCAACCAAAGCTCCATAACAACCACTAGGTAGATCACCGTCGCTGGGTTCGGGTTTTGAATAGGTGTAGGAAAAGTTTTTGACCAGATTATACCCAGATTGATTCCAGGAGGGGTTTAATTGTCCACAAGGCGGATTTGCTGGATCAGACCAGAAAAGATCCACGTCGCCGCCAAAACCAATGTGCAGATTTTCCATTGGTACAGGTGACTCGTTGGATATTTCATATCGAACAAACAAAGAGCCTTTCAAATCATCGTCATTGAAGACATATGCAGTTGCAGCGACCTTTAAGTCTGAGAAGGAATTCGTTGTAATGCCCGAATTTGAGGCAGCCCAAAAAGCTCCCCATGCCATTTCATCGCCGAACATTTTAGGGCTACCATTTGGATGAGTTGGGGCGCCGTATTCAGAAGGCCAGCTATCGTATCCTGCCAGAAATTCATTTTTGCTTACGATATAAAGTCCTCCTCCATCCGCGACAGGTCCTTTTAGCTCGAAGTTATCTACGGCGCTAGCGATAGGAGCACTAATATTCGATTTGGTTCCGTTTTGGTCTCCAGCGACCCACAAACCAAGCGTATTTCCAATGGAAATTTTCCGATTTGGCTGCGATTCGTCAGGAATTAGACGAATGCTTTGCAGCACGCCCGAATCCTTTAATCTCACTGAAAGACGTCCGTTCGAAAGGGATACTTCGGATTCGGAGACCGGAAATAACTGATCAAGTGGGTCCACATTCTTGGAATCACAAGCTGTTTGAAAAACAGTCAAGAGGCAGCATATTGATAGGACCAATTGTCGCACTTGGAAATTAAATTTCACATTGGTCATAACATTTTTCTTTCACTAGGGATCTATGATGTCCACTGTCAAATAAACGGTATCTTCAACTGATGGCGAATCGCTGTCGCTGATGATCAGTTTGACCTTTAAATCAAAATTGTCACCTGAAGCTGTTTTTGACAATGACGAGTTAGTACCACCACTATTCCATGTATCGCACGTTTCGACTTGGATTCCAATACTTTGTGAACCGCAAATCCACATGTATTCCCAAATGTAGGTATACGGTGTTTCCCCGCCAACACCAGAAGCGGTCCACGTACCCTGAACATTGACATCCAATGATGAAGGTCCGGCTATTGACCCAACCAGAGGCCTGTCCACAACGCTAAATGAGCTACTAAAACCGGTGTAGCCGCTTCCATTGTCACTTACCTGAATCTGAATACTAGCGTATTCTTGAGAAGGTGTCCACGAATAGGATCCGCTTCCATATGCTTGATACCCGCTGGTAGTTAACGTGGAGCCATCTTTAATTTTAACTGTAGCCGCTCTCGGAAAAAAATTAAGGCCGTATTCGCCATCGCTCCAACGGGCATCCCAAGTTATAGCTTGTCCATAGTTGGTCCAATTCGGAGATACTATGGAAACATTGCTAACTTCGGCACTAATCAAGGCAATGTCGTATCTGGGATAACTTGAAAACGCGCCTGAAAACACCTCGCTGCCACCATCCACGGTAAGGGTGGCGAAAGCGTCAACGTCCCCTAATTCGTGATAAATATATACCGCGTTTTCTGAATTGGCAGACATTATGATATACTGAGTGTCATTGCTTAGGGTTATCTGGCACTCTGTGCAAGCATTGCCATCAATTTCTGCACCCCAGTTGTATAATTCTGAACCATCAATCTCACCGGTTGATGAGGTGGAACAAGTAGCTCCAGTTGGTGAAGAATACACACAGATTTCGTGAGCGATCCATGTGCCATTTCCATCGACAACATTGAGATACATTTCGCCTATGACTTGAGCATTTGCCTCAAATCCTCTGTTTCCATGGTTGCCATTATTCCCAGCAGCTGGACCATCTCGTCCATCCACTTCGACCCCAAAACGGTCCAAAACCAATCGAATGTCGTTGGCTACTGAAATCGTTTGGGATCCGGCGAACACAAGCCCAAGAGGACGAGTGTCGATATCACTGTCTGTGGAGCTCGCCACAACTAGGGACCCGGAATCCCCGCTCAGACTAAATTCACCTGGAGAAACTATGATTTGATTCTTGTAACAGGCAACGCCCGCGTTTCCGTAACTCACTTCGACCGTAGCATTCAATGCTAGGACCGATCCAAATGTTAGGCCACTCGTGCGACCAAATTTTTGAACATTCATTCCAACCGATGCGGCGATCGGGGTTTTCCACGGAGTCCCGTATCCGACATCAGGCGTTGTATTCGACAGCTGATCGACTTCGGTTTCTGCAATAGCCGCATCGATACTGTTTACACATTGTCCGCTAAAATCGATCGGTTCAAAATCTGTTAATGTTGCGAATGTATGCTCTGATTCGGTACCACCATCGAATTTTCCAGGTTGAATTATAGAGCTGCCAATGCTCCCCTTATTCATTGAAGCGAAAACATGATTGTTTGAAAGCGCATATGTTAACGTCCCGTCTGTCATCCTTGCTCCCAGCGTACCCGTTAGCCCATTCGCAATCCCAGCAGAAACTCCAATGGGCACTGGACGAGCAAATTCTTGCGCTCCCAATAGTGCGCCCGCTCCTTGCGCTGAAATCGGAGCCGAAATCTCACCGGTTACTATCACCATGACGGGAATACCGCCTGCTTCAGCCGGCACAATATTCCGTTTTTGAGCTGGCCAAGTACTGGCTGGAGTTTTCACTAAGACAATGATCGATTCCTGCTCAGATTCAGAAACTGATGATGCTATTCCAACAACTTCCTCTTGAAACAATATTGCAGTTGTAAGACTGTCTTGAACACGGGTTGTGCGTTGGCTTACCTTACTTTCAAAACCGACTTTATTTCCATATTTCGAGGTCCCTTGGTCACTGGTAGCAATCGAGTCACACCCGGCGAAAAATAGAATTCCGAAAATTAATGTGGTCCAAATTTTTTTGCGGGGGAGAGCGATAGCTAAGGCCTCAAAGAATCTGTTCACAATGAAGGTTTAGTTGGGTTCTACCCTGATTTGGTGGACACTTCTAAAAAGACCGATATTGGTCTTGGAG